>NZ_JBTIWT010000011.1:144045-162706 GCF_054353775.1 Bacillus sp. 5w2
GAAGAAGATGAAGAAGATGAAGAAGATGAAGAAGACGATGAAGAAGACGAAGAAGACGATGAAGACGAAGAAGACGAAGAAGACGAAGAAGACGAAGAGGACGAAGAGGACGACGCATAATACAAATCCCCCCTTTATCTTAGGGGGGATTTGTATTATATTCTTGTTTATTTTGTGGAATAAAAATACTAAATGTATCCATCAATAAGTTCAATTTCATCCCACATCCTGTAAAATTTCAAGTAGTACAACTGAAAATAAGCAGGAAAACATTGTTTAAAGTCTCATTTTATATAAAATGAATTTTAATTGGACGCAGGATATTTTCTACAGGTTGTTTTTTTTGTATTGTCACTTGATTATATACTTGTTTTAACTTATTAGCTGTATGCTTAAATGTAAAGTTTTTTTCAACTATCTGCCTGCCATTTTGAGCCATCAATTTTGCGAATTCTGGTTGAGATAACAAAGCTTGGATAAGCCTAGAAAACTCTTTTGGATTATTATATTCTTCAATTAAACAGCCGTTATGTTCGTCCGTTATAACTTCTGCATTTCCACCACGGTTTGTTGTAATAATGGGGATTCCAGCAGCCATTGATTCGTAATGCACACGTGCTAATGGCTCATGCCATTGCGAGCTACAAACAAAAATATCTCCCATTAAAAAAATATTATGAATTTGATCCGCTGGTATGAATTTAGTGAAAATTACGTGTTCTTTAATAGGTTTAGCAAGTTTATGCAATTTTTTTATATATTTATTTACTCTGTTATCACTAAACCATTTACCTCCAACTATAACGAGTACCGCATCTTTATGGACTTTAACAATCTCTTTCATGGCATGGATGAGTATATCTGGTCCCTTATTTTTGGTCAATCTCCCAACAAATAGAATCACCTTTTTATCTTGGATAGAGTATTTTTTACGAAATTCATTTCTAATTTCTTGTCCTTTGCGCGTCCAAATTGGAGGAGATGTTTTTATGTTTACACCAGAGTAAACAACCGAAATTTTATGTTCAGCTTGTGGGAATCTTTCAATTACTGTTTCTTTAATATAGTTACTAACAGTAACGATAGCTGTAACTATTTCAGTAATGAAGTTGCCTTCAGGAATGGATATTTTGTGTTCAGCAAGCATATCGTTATGAAGGCCTAATACAAATTTACTGTCTGGAGAAGCTTGTTGATATAAGGGAATATTTTTGGGGCGATTAAAAACGTGTATAATATCAAAGGTATTGGATTGAAGTGCCTTGATAACATTCTGTTCATAATTTATTTGGGGGAAATACACGTAATGAATATTATCATGTGTTGATTGTTCTGGAAGACTTGGGTCTGAAATGGAGAAAATAGTAAGTTCAAATTCTTGTGATATATAGGGTGATACTCCATCAATCATCATTTGAATTGCACCACCTTTAATTGCTGGAGAAGGTAATTTTTCAGTACATATATATGCAATTTTCATGAACTAATCTCCTTTATAGAGTTGTTTTATATACTTATATTCTGCTTCCAATCCATTAGTTAAAGAAACAACAGGACGATATTGCAACAATTTATTAGCTTTAGATATATCTGCCCATGTTTGTTTTGGTTCGCCAGGAATTGATTTTAGAAAAATTTTATTTGCTGATTTACCTGATATTTTTTCTAGTGTAGAAATGATATTCAAAACGGAAGATCGTTCTGTTCCACCGATATTTATAACTTCTCCTATTATATCTTCGCTTGTCTCTAAAGCAGCAATGGTTCCTCGTATACAGTCATCGATATAGGTAAAATCACGTGTTTGTGTGCCGTCACCAAATATTGTGAGAGGTTTATTTTTTAGTATTTGTTTAATTAATCTGTGGAATGCCATGTCCGGTCGTTGTCTAGGTCCGTAAACAGTAAAATATCTTAAAATCACAATTGGTATATGAAAATTTTTGTGATAAATATGGCATAGGTGTTCACTACTTAATTTTGTGACACCATACGGAGAAAGTGGATTGGGTAGTAAGTCTTCAGAAACTCTCCCAAATTTTTCTCCATAAACAGAAGATGTTGATATATGAATGAATTTCTCTAACTTTATCTCTTTACATGCTTCAAGTAAATATTGTGTAGCAAGTATATTATTGGTTACATAAGGATGGAAATCTTTTCCCCAACTTGTTCTTACACCAGGAATAGCAGCTAGATGATATACGATTTTCACATCTTTTAAAAGGCTGGTTAAATCTGCAGTTAATATATTTTCTCTAATGAATTGAAATCGTGGATTCTTTTGGAGGGTCCGAATATTATCTGTTTTTAAAGTCTGTGGGGTAGGGCCAATAAAGTGATCAATAGCCATTACATGATATGACTTATTTTCAAGTAATGCTTGACATAAATGAGAACCAATAAAACCGGCGGCTCCTGTTACAAGTATTTTCATGAGCGACCAACTCCTATATAGTGTAAACCGCACTGCTCTATTTCATCTTTATCAATACAATTTCGTCCATCCACAATTGTGCATCCTTTCATTAATTGTTTCACTTGTTGCCAATTAATTTTTTTAAATTCGTCCCATTCTGTGGCAAGAACTATACAATCAGAATTTGTTATTGAGGATTGTAGGTTATTATGTTGAAAAACTTGTTTTTTCAAATGTGGAGGAAGAGATGCTTTTGGATCATACGCATGAAGGTTGTAACCAAGAGGAAGTAATTTTTCAAGAAGTTTTACAGCGAGTGAACTACGAATATCATCAGTGTTTGGTTTGAAGGAAATTCCTAAAATAGTTACTTTATTTGAAGATTGTACTTTTATGACATTTTTAATTTTTTCAATATAGAGGTCAATCTGTGTAGAATTAATGGATTGTACAGCTTGTAAAATAGGAACTGTTATCTGTTTATCATTTGCAGTATATATGAGTGAATGTAAATCTTTTGGAAAACACGATCCTCCATATCCCATTCCTGCCTGAAGGAAATGGGGATTAATTCGAAAATCGTAGCCAATTCCATTTGCTACTTCATTAACATCAATGTGATACGCGTCACAAATTCGGGCGATTTCATTTATAAAGGATATTTTTGTAGCTAAAAATGCATTGGCTGCATATTTAATTAATTCTGCCTCTCTTAAGCCCGTACAAATGAATGGAGCATTAATCTTTTCATATATGTTCTGCATAACTTTTAATGACGTTGTATCATTTTTTTGGATACCAATAATAGTTCGATCTGGAAAAAGCATATCTTGAACAGCAGATCCTTCACGGAGAAATTCTGGGTTAGAAACAATATTAAATAGAAATGAAGGTACACCATTTTTGATGAGCATTTCATATAAATGTTGATTCGTTCCAGGTGGAATTGTACTTTTGGTAATAATTGTTTTATACTCTGTTATTGTTGGAACTAATAAATCAATAACAGAGTATAAATATTTTAAATCTGTCTTTCCACTGGGGGTAGAAGGAGTTCCTACAGCGATAAAAATAACTGATGATTGTTGTATAGCTAGACTAATATCATGCTGGAATTTTAGTTGTTTTCGATTCTTTTGAATAAGTTCTTTTAAACCTGGTTCGTAAATTGGGCATTCTCCGTTCTGAAGAGCTTGGATTTTATTATGATCTTTATCGACACAAATAATAGAATGCCCCAAATCGGCTAAAACTGCTGCTGATGTGAGTCCAACATAACCAGATCCTATAATACATATATTCATACGGCAAGTCACCTTTCTATAGTTAATACTAGTTTTTACAGTATATTAGCGGACAAGTTAAAATGGTGACATAGGAAAAGGCCTATTCATACAGTCGATGTAAGATAGGAGCCTTTTTTAAATTTGTGATGCGCGGTTAAGGGGTTTCCTGAATATAGTATTGAAAGCATGTAGAAGAAGGGGGGAGAAAGGGAAATGATAAAAAAAGCGATCATTCCAGCTGCTGGTTATGGTACAAGAAGCCTTCCTATTACAAAGGTAGTTCCGAAAGAAATGTTTCCAATAGGTAATAAACCTGCAATTCATTATATTGTAGAAGAAGCTGTGAAATCAGGGATTGAACAAATATTAATCATTCTTTCAAGTAGAAAGAACTTAATAGTTGATTACTTTGATTATTCATTAGAACTAGAGGCATTTTTAGAAAGGGAACAAAAGGTGGAGTTATTAAAAAAATATAATATCCCTAATATACAAATTCATTATGTAAGGCAACCGTATGCGAAAGGACTTGGTGAGGCAATAAAATTAGGAGAAACATTTATTGGTAAGCATCCCTTTGCAGTGCTTTTGCCAGATGATATCATAATTTCTAATAAAGAAACCCCCTTAAATCAACTAATCAAGGTATACGAAGAGACAAAAAGTAGTGTGTTAGGTATCCATACTGTACCAGTTGAAGATTTGGATAGATACGGAATTGTTAAAGGAGATAGTGTTAAAGAAGACTATATTCAGATTACAAATATTGTTGAAAAACCGAAAGTAAATCCTCCATCTAATCTTGCTGTTGTCGGACGGTATATTTTTACGCCAAATATATTTCAAGTGTTAAAAAAGATTGAGCCTGGGCACGGAGGTGAGTATCAACTAACTGACGCAATAGAGTCTTTACTTAAGACAAAGAACGTGTATGGCAAAATTATTGATGGAAAAAGATTTGATATTGGACAAGAAAATGATTATATACAACTTCTTAATTTTATACATGCAAAAAATAGAGCAAACATGAATTGATATGTTGAAAACCTTCCCAATACACTTGAACTTAAAAAAATCTAGTTAAAGTAGTTTTAGTAGGACAATGGTCTTGATGAATTCAACATTGCTAGTGTTAAAAAATAATAAAAGATTTAACTGATTGAAGAGGGATGGGTGGAGATTTGTCTAATTTTTAGTAATATAAAAATATCATAATTTGGATGTATTTTAAATAGGTATGATTTTGATTTTTGAGAGTAGGATTGAATTTCAAAACTTCTCCTTTAATTTTTCACTTTCTTGCGTAATATGAATAGAAAAAATTCGTTTTCTAAGAAGCAAATAAACTAATGTAGGTCATTTGTATTATTTAGTACGATAAAAGAAATTAGAAAAATTTTTATGTGGATTATATGCTTATTAACATCTTTAATAGTACAGAAATGAAGCGAAATATCAATTTGTATTCAGAAAAACAAATTTATTTTCTACTGCATACCGTGCAAAAAATAATTTTAATAATTGTATATAACGATGTAATGTAAAAGTTTTTTATTAAAATGTGGTTTTTATACTATTATTTAATAAAGAACTTTTTTGTGTAGCGACATCTTTCATTTTTTTATTTAAAGTGAATTTGGTGACCGTTATTTATAAGTTAAAGTAGAAGCAATGTAATAAATAAGGAAAGAAGGTATACACAAGGGGATGAATAAGATGATTAACAATACAATTCCAAGCTTTTTAAAGCTTTTGGAAAGCAATGATATAGGATTATGTGACTTGAATAAATATTATAATAGGTACCCAGAAATATTTAAAGAGTATTTTAAATTTCACTGCCCTAAGACGGAAGAGCGTCTTTGTAGTGCGATTGAAAAATATCTAGCAAAACTAGAAGATATACATATTATTTCGGAAACTTTACCACGAATTATTCAAGAGGTTAGTAAGAGTTATTACATCCAATTTGGTTTTAATATAGACTTAACATATCATATATTCGTTGGAGGATTTGGCTCTAATGCATTTGTAGAGAGAGAAATTATTGGAGATATATTTTTTGCGGCAGAAAAATTATCTCCAGATTCGAATCATCTTCGCGTTATTGTCGCTCACGAAATAGGACATATATATCATAATGTTATGTTACAAAATGATGGAATGGACTGGGGGAAAGCTGAGTGGGCCGATGCGACAGTTAATTTGTATCGCGAAGGTGTTGCAACCTATTTATCAAAGCAAATTATGAAAGGTTTAAATGAATCAGTGTATTACTCATATAACAATGATGGAGAACGTTGGTTACAATGTTATATAGAAAATGAAAAACAAATAAAGAATCGTTTTTTGGAAGATTATATAGAAGGATGGACGTTTGAAAAAGAGAAAGAGTGGTTTCGGTTATCTGGCGGACAGTATTTTGGATACAACCGACTCGGTTATTTTTTAGGAACAGCTTTTGTAGAATATGTTGTACAAACATTGGGTGAGAGTGAAGTATTTACTTTTTGGAACAAACACAATTTAAAAAGTAGTGTAATAAATTGGTTATCGAAATAAATAAGATTATAATAAGGGGCTGAAATGTATGAAAGTGTATGTAAAGATAAGTATGTTATTTCTCGCTTTTACATGCATAGTTGCATTAGCAGCATGTAAAGGGACAGACGAAAAAAAAGAAACAAACCAAACATCGGAAAATAGTAAAAACGAACAGAATAATTCTACTGAAGAAAAGAAAGAACCTGATGCAAAATCAAATAATGAAAGATCAACAAAACCAAACACAGATTCAAGCACCAAAGATACAGTAATAAATCAAAAATCAATTAACCACGTTAAAGATTTGTTCGAACTAGCGAAAGAAGGAAAAGTACCTAACGTTCCGTTCGCAGCACATACAGGAGATATTGAAGAAATAGAAAAAACTTGGGGGAAAGCAGATACAACGGAACAAGCAGGTAACGGAATGTATGCAACTTTTACAAATAAAAATGTTTCCTTCGGTTTTAATAAAGGATCACAAGTTTTTGATGTACGCTCCTATCATGCAGAACTAAAATCAATTACATTACAAGAAATAGAGAAAGCATTAGGAAAACCAGCTTCAGTTAAAGTAAATGGGGAAGACAAAATATATGTACATAAAGTAAACAATCAGTTTGAGTTAAAATTCATTATTCCAAAATCGACTGGTAAGGTAAATCATATTTCGGTATTTTCGCCAGAGGATAGCATTAATAAAATGGCAGGGTAATAAAAAAGAGGATGTCACAAAAGTCATAATCGATGACTATGTGACATCTTTTTTAGTTTACTGTAAATAAGCAAGTACCTCTTATAAAATGCGATGGTGATGCTTTAAAGTATTTTTTTGAATTGCTTCTTTTCTTCTGTTCTAAATTTTGGATAAAAAGAGCTTGAATAATGCCCCCAATTATTAAGAAACAAGCACAAATATAAAATAGCATACTACCGTTTAGTTTACTTAATAAAACCGCACCAAGTACAGGACCGCACGTTCGAGCTATATCCCAATGTAACCCGTAAATTGAAAAATACAATCCACGTTTATCTGTAGGAGCGATTTCTGAAACGAATCGAAGTAAATGGTTTAAAGCAATACTTTCCCCAATGACTAAAAAGAGTAATGTGAAAAATAGTGACGAGATTGTTGCTGAAAGCCCGTAGCCAATTGCAGCTATCGTATAGCAAGTGTAAGAAATAAGAATACTTTTCGCCATAAAAAATCGTTCAGACCATTTCACAAGGAAAACTTGCAGGAAGATTTCCATAATAGCTTTGCATGTTGAAATAAAAGCGAGTATGAATACGAAATCCGGAAATATATGTTTGGCGAAAATGCGATAATTTGTCTCGGTTTGTGCATAAAAAAACTAATAGGAAGTGTAGTAATCATAAGTCCTAAAACGGCGTAATGTTTGTGTATAAATTGTTTTGGAGATGATACTTCAAGTTTTTGCTTTGGTGTTGTAAGTACTGGAGCAGTTTCTGGAAGATGCGTCCATACAACTACTGCATATATCATAAGTGTAATGCTTTGCATTATAAATAAATATTCAGGGTGAGTATGATAAAAGATAGCACCAATTATTGGACCGATTACGGAACCAATTGCAGCCATCGTATGCAGAAGAGCAAAAATTTCTGCTTGCTGTTTTTGTTCTGTTAAATCAGCAATTTGTGCACGTTGAGCGGGAATATATAAGGAACGACCAACCCCATTTATGACGTATAGCAAAGCAAATATAAAAACAGATTGAGCAAAGACGAAGCTGCCGATTGCAACGCCTTGCAACAATAAACCGAGTAACATAATTTTCTTTCGCCCATATTTATCAGTAATTCCTCCAGCAATAAGTGTAAATACAATGTCTGAAAGAGGTTGTAGTCCAAAAATGAGCATAGTGATTATTATATTACCGTTTAACATTTTATTAACGTAAATAATCATAATGAGAGCTAACATAGATTCAGTCGTTCGGGTTAATAATTCACCAAAAATTCTAATAATAATGGGTTTATTATAACGTAGTAAGAGATTGTTCAATATTAATTCCTCCTTTCTATATTGAAATGATAAGATGAAAGGAGAAATGGAAAAAGGGGAGAAATGGAAAAAGGGTAGAAACAAAAGGGGCTATTTTTCACCTTTTAGGGGGATTATGATGTTTATTTTAGATCAATATATTGAACTATGGTGTGCCTATGGTAAAGAGAGACAAGAAGGAGAACAATTAGAAGTAACAGTAAAAATGATAGCAGAAACATTATTTTGTACGGAGCGTAATAGTAAATTAATAATAAAAAAATTAGAAGAACTACGTTGGATTGCTTGGTTTCCAGGGCGCGGGAGAGGAAATTGTTCTAAATTAATATTTCAAAAGCAACCGATGACATTAATTTTAGAGAGAGGAAAAGAACTAACGAAAAAAGGGGATGTGAAAAGTGGAATCTCATTTGTGGAACGCTACAGCTCACAATTTCCGTTAGTAAGAAAAGAGTATGTGGCTTGGGTGGATTCAATATTTGGTCATCAAATAGAAAGGACATCCGAAGGGAGAAGAGATGTCCTTCGTTTACAAGTACAAATGAATCTAGATATTGCTTTAGATCCGGTTTACGCTACGATGCGTTCCGAATGTCATATGGTTAAACATATTTTTGATACACTTGTATATATTAATGAGGAAACAAATTGTATAGAGCCAAAGATTGCTTTTCACTGGGAATATAATGACGCTGAAAAGATATGGACTTTTTATTTACGAAAAGGTGTTCACCTTCATAATGGAAAACGACTTACTGCACATCATGTTATACATTCATTGAATCGATTTATGAAAGCTGAAAACAACCCACATGCATGGATGTTACACCACGTTGAAAGTTTTCGTGCAAAAGATGAATATGTTGTTGAAATTCAATTATATACGGAAAATAGGATGTTCTTACATATGCTAAGTGCAGAACAGTGTTCTATCGTAAATGAAGATGAAGCGGGAAACCTCATTGGAACAGGCCCTTTTAAATTATGCGAAAAGAATGCACATTTATTTGTTTTAGGAGTACATGATCTATATTATCGTGAAAGACCTTTTCTTGACCGAATTGAACTATTGAATGTAGAGAAAAATGTAAACACGTATGACGTGTTAGTAAAGGCGAAGTATAAAGATAAAGAAAAGCCTATTAAAGAGTTGTCTCGGCTTGAATCGAACGTGACATATGTAACGTGTAATCTTGTAAAAGAAGGCCCAATGCAAGATGGGCTGTTTCGAAAGGCGCTATATAAAATTATTCATGGTCATACAATCGTTCAAGAACTTGGCGGAGAGCGTGGAGAAGTGGCAAAGAAACTAATATTAGCAGGGGAAAGTATAGTAGAGATTGAACAAGATATAGAAAGTTTAATTAAAAGTAGTACGTATCATAATGAAGTGCTACAACTCTACACATTTACAGGGCGAGATCATGTTGAAGATGCACAATGGATACAAAAAGAGTGTGCGAAGTACGGGATTCGTGTAGAAAATAATTTTCTTGAAGTAGAAGAGCTATTGGAAATAAGTACGATACAAAAAGCTGATATGATGCATGATAGTGCAACGATTAGCGAAAGAATAGAAGATAGTCTGCTATATATGTTTCTTACAAAAAATAGTTTTATTCATGGGCAAAGTAGCATGGACTTTCATAAAACATTGTTCCAGTATTTTAAACAAGAACAATTAGAGCAAAGAGTTACATTGTTACGCAATATTGAAGACACTTTGTTACGTCAAATTCATATTATTCCTTTATACCGTAACAAACAACAAGTAACTTCTCACGAAAAAGTACAAAATATAATGATTAATTCACAAGGGTGGATTGATTTTTATGAGATATGGTTTACATGTTGATGTATAAGGGTTTTTACGTATTTTATAGGATGCGTGAGAACCCTATTTTTGTGTGTGAAACAGGTTTGTTTTACACATTGTTACGCTACTTCTGGTAAAAGGGCATTTACAGCGTAACAGTGTTATGTTACATTGTTATCAGGAAGGAGTGTTATACAGTTGAGTACAGATTTAATTTCAAAAAAAGATTTATTAGAACTAACTGGTATTTCATACGGACAGTTATATAGGTGGAAAAGAAAAAATTTAATACCGGAAGATTGGTTTGTACGAAAGTCAACGTTCACGGGTCAAGAGACATTTTTTCCGAAAGAAAAGATATTAGAGCGTATTGATAAAATCCAAACGATGAAAGAGGATCTATCACTTGATGAACTAGCGAATATGTTTTCACCGAGTGTGAGAGAAATTCTTTTAACAAAGGAAGACATTTTACGTAAGGAGATTGCATCAGAAACAGTTCTACAATTCTTCATAGAACAAACGAATAAAACAACAGAGTTTCAATTTGTAGATATTCTTTATGTGTACATGTTAGAAGAATTACTACAATCGGGAGAGATTAGTTTAGAAGAAGGAAAAATGGTCTTGCAAGTTTTACGTGAAAATTATGAAGCAATTAAACATAAAACTTGTGACTTAATCATTGTCCGAAAGTTAGGGATTTCTACATGTTTATTAGTTTCAAACGTGGACGATTTAATTTTTGAAAAAGGCACCAAAATCGTTTTAAGCGAAGCGATTATGAAATATACAGAAGCATTAAAAAAGAAACTGTTGTAGTGGAGGAAAAAGTATGCGTACAGATAATTTGATTATAAATGGTTACGGTTCATCGAATGGCGGCGAGTTTCATAAAGTGCAATTAAACGGAAAAGGAACTGTGCATGGAAATGTTGAATGTGAGCAATTTGAATGTAACGGTTACGGTGCAGTTACAGGCGATTTGAAAAGTAGTAGTGCGCGAATTAGCGGATCAGGTAAAGTCGATGGCACAGTTCATGCTGAAACGATGCGAATTGATGGAAAAGCAACAATTACGCAAAATGTAAAGGCAAACAGTTTGAAAATTGCAGGAAAAGGTACGATAGGTGGAAATGTCACTGGTGAAGAATTTAAAGTCAATGGTCAAGCGACAATTGACGGTAATTGTGAAGTAGATACTTTTTCTTCAGAAGGACAATTTACAATTGGCGGATTATTAAGCGCAGATGAAATAAATATTAATATTCACGGTACATGTCGAGCGAAAGAAATTGGTGGTCAAACGATTAAAGTAAGACATAGATCAGGTACATTTAGTAGGCTATTTAAAACAGTATTTGGCTTGCAGTTAGAAGCTGAGCTGCTTGAAGGTGACAATATCGATATTGATTATGCTCACATAAGAACGGTAAGAGGAAATAATGTTACAGTAGGACCGAACTGTGAGATTGAACTCATTGAATATACCGGTGTGCTTACCGTTGATAAAAGCGCAAATGTAAAAGAAATTAAGCAGGTTTAATGGGAGGGAGTAAGTAATATGGAACATCTACATAGTCTCACAGTAAATGGTTCCGGTAATTCAGCAGGCGGAGATTATAATAAAGTGAAGATTCGCGGTGAAGGAACAATTACGAATGATATGAGTTGTAATGAATTTAAAACATATGGCACGAGTGATGTACGCGGTGATATGAAAGTGAAAAATTATGTTGTGTATGGAGATAGCGAAGTACAAGGAAATGTAGATGCGGAATATGTAAAAGTATATGGTAATACACAAATTTATGGTGATGCACATATTGAAAAAACAAAAGTTAGAGGTATGATAGATATTGCAGGAAAGTTTTCAGGTGATTTTGTCGATGTAAAAGGTGCCTTAAATGTGAAGGGAGATATTGAAGTAGAACATTTATCATTAACTGGTGGTCTTGAAAGTGATGGATTACTAAATGCTGAAAATATTCAAATCTCACTTCGCTATGAAGGAAGTAAGGTAAGAGAAATTGGTGGTAAAAAAATTACGATTCGTAAAAAAGCGAGATTTCTTCCTTTTATTAGTCATGTTGGAAACCTCCAAACTTCAATTGTTGAAGGAGATGATATATATTTAGAACATACGATTGCTGAAGTAGTGAGAGGAAACAACGTTACAATTGGCCCTGGTTGTGAAATTAGTGTTGTAGAATATCATACTAGTTTTAATCAAAAGGGTAATGCAGTCGTAAAAGAACATAAACAAATATAAGTAGTACGAGGGAGAGCACGGTTATGGTTGAGAAGAATAATAAGCTTGGATTTGTTGTGGCGGGCTTATTGCTAGGTATTTTAATGGCATCAATGGATAATACCATTGTCGTAACAGCGATGGGAACGATTGTTGGTGACTTAGGAGGCCTTGAAAACTTTGTATGGGTCGTTTCTGCCTATATGGTCGCAGAAATGGCGGGTATGCCGATTTTCGGTAAACTATCAGATATGTATGGTAGAAAGAGATTCTTTATTTTTGGATTAATCGTCTTTATGATTGGTTCGGCACTTTGTGGTACTGCTGAAAATATTACACAGTTAGGTATTTACCGTGCCATTCAAGGTATTGGGGGCGGGGCATTAGTGCCGATCGCGTTTACTATCGTTTTTGATATTTTCCCTCCTGAAAAGCGTGGGAAAATGGGTGGACTATTCGGAGCAGTATTTGGTTTATCAAGTATTTTCGGGCCATTACTTGGCGCATATATTACGGATTATATTAGTTGGCACTGGGTGTTTTATATTAACTTACCGCTTGGCGTTTTAGCACTTATTTTTATTACATTCTTTTATAAAGAGTCACGAGTTCATAGAAAGCAAAAAATTGATTGGTTTGGCGCAATTACTTTAGTTGGTGCAGTAGTTTCGTTAATGTTTGCGCTCGAACTTGGTGGACAAAAGTATGACTGGGATTCTAGCTTTATTTTAAGTTTATTTGGCGGATTCGCTATTTTAATTATTGCATTTATTTTTATTGAACGTAAAGTAGAAGAACCAATCATTTCATTTGAAATGTTTAAACAACGTTTATTCGGAATGAGTACCATTATTGCATTATGTTACGGCGCTGCGTTTATGTCCGCAACTGTATATATTCCGTTATTTATTCAAGGTGTATATGGCGGTAGCGCAACAAATTCGGGATTATTACTTTTACCGATGATGTTAGGATCAGTCGTAACAGCGCAGTTAGGTGGATTTTTAACGACGAAGCTTAGCTACCGAAACATTATGATTATTTCTGCTGTTATTATGCTAATTGGACTATTCTTATTAAGCACATTAACGCCAGAAACAAGTCGAATATTATTAACGGTTTATATGATTATCATTGGATTTGGAGTAGGTTTCTCATTCTCTGTACTAAGTATGGCAGCTATTCACAACTTCGGTATGGAACAGCGTGGATCTGCAACTTCAACGAGTAATTTCATTCGTTCATTAGGAATGACACTAGGTATTACAATCTTCGGAATGATTCAAAGAACAGGTTTCCAAGATCAATTAGAAGAAGCTTTTAAAGGTATGAGCGGAGGAATGAATACAAACGCTTTAGGAGATTCAAGAGCTATTCTATCAGCATCGGCAAGATCTCAAATCCCACCGCAAATATTAGATAAAATTATTGACGCTCTTTCTAGCTCCATTGTTCAAACATTTATGTGGGCATTAGTACCAGCAGGTCTAGCATTCATATTTATTTTCTTTATGGGAAATGAGCGTATGGTAATTAAGAAAAAACAAACGAATAAAAAGAGTGAAACATCAAAAGCGTAATGAAAAAGCTCCTTTCCAATTGGAAAGGAGCTTTTTCGTATGTACGGATTTAGATTAGCCTTCGATAATTTCGTATTCTTCGTCTGCTAATAATAAAATTTGTGTTTTCTTACCTTTGTTTTGAACTTCGATTACATCGTATGCACCTAAGTCTCTTAGTTTGTTTTGAGAAGCGTTAACCATCACTTCCATAGAATCAATTAAGATATCTTCTTCAATGTATGATTCAGGCAATGCCATATCTTCTGTTTCTAATACACATGCATATAGATTTTGTAAGTTTTCAGCAGTTGGGTTTTGTTCCTCAACATCAATGATGTTCTTTACTGCATCCATATTTTCTTCTTTTGCTTGGTATACTTTAATTTTAGCCATTGTTTTATTCTCCTTTATAACGTAATCGTAGAGGCTACACCTTATTATAACGTTTTTTTCATGAAAGATGAAATTGTTATATGTATTTATAGGGAAATTTATGTGCTATTACTCATTATTGGCGTAATTTCATTATTAATGTGATAAGTAAGTACCTATATTCCTGAGTTAAAGTTATATTGTCCAAGCTTTTTTATACTCCGTTCATATTATATGTATTAGATAAAACATATAGGGAAGGGATGGAGTGTAAGTGGGTTGTGAGCCGAAACGAAATTATCAATGCTGCCAAAATAGTATTTGTGAATTTTTACGAAGTCTAGAGCCTTTTACAAAAGTTGAGAGTATTGTAATCGCCGGAAACGAAATTGTTGTATCTTATTTTCTTTCATTTAATAAGAGGAATGGTATCGTATCCTTCGTACAAGAGGACAATGAGGTTACTTTTGTAGATTGCTCTAGGATTGATGCAATTCGAATAGGAAAAGTTTGTAGTTGTAAAACGAAAGTTAAATTTATTGAAGAGGATTTTAGTTTACTTGGAAATGTTTGTCCGAAATGTTTAACCGAGGGAAGTACACTCTTTTTTGACTTTCACAATCCAGAATTGAATTTATCACTGCAAGCAAAAACAATTGATGCACCTAGTTGTACTGAATTTATAGATGAACTTGGGAATGTCGTAAAGCAAATTACTATAATAGGTGAAGCGATAGTTTCTAAAGATTTTGTTCAAGTGCCTGAACTATTAAACTTTCGATTAGTTATATCTGATACGGCTACGAATCCATTAAAGTTTGGAATACTATTCATTAATTTCCCTGATCTTACGTTTATTATTCTTTTCGCATCGAGTGGATACCTTAACATATCGAACTGTTTGAAAATCGAGAGTGGAACAGGTAATGTTGAAATAGAAGAGATGAGAAAGATGATAATAAATGACAATAATACGTACAAGTCAGTAATTAAGTTGACTAAAATATATAAAAATGGTGCTACAGAATCCTTTACTTCTAAGAAAGAGATATAACGTATTTAGATTGATTAACCCTCATGCAAAATAATGAGGGGTTTTTACATATACGAATTGGATTGTATTAACGAAAAAAATAGCTTTGTTAATATGAATGTTAGTAAAGTAAATAAGAAAAGGACTATTGAAGTAGCCCTTTTTAACTATGTAAATAGTTGTTGGTAACCTTTATCAAGATTAATTAATGATTGTGTTATTTACTAAATTCTTTTTGAGCTCCCATATAGCTTCCGATGATATTTTGATAACTTGGAAGATGCTTAGCTAGTAAAGCTCCAAAGCCTTCAACATCATTTCGCCAGTCACGCTGTAATTCAGCTGCAACGCTAAACCAATTCATTAGTTGGACTCCTCCATGAGCCATACGCATAAGAGCGGCATCAGCGACTTGTTTATTAAAAGTTCCAGATGCATCAGTTGCAACAAACACTTCATACCCTGCATTTACAGCAGATAGCGCTGGGAATGCAACACAAACATCAGTAACTACGCCAGCGATTATTAGCTGTTTTTTCCCTGTTGCTTCAATAGCTTCTACAAATTCATCATTGTCCCATGCGTTAATTTGTCCAGGACGCGCTATTTTAGGCGCATTTGGAAAAAATTCAATTAATTCTTGCATGAGTGGGCCATTAGGACCATCTTCGAAGCTAGTTGTTAAAATAACCGGTAAATCAAAAAACTTAGCGGTGTTAGCAAGTGCTAAAACATTGTTTTTGAACTCATCAACACCATAGTCACGCACTAGGCTAGAAATAAGCCCAGTTTGATGATCCACTAGAAGAACAGCGGCATCACTTTTTGAAAGACGAGAATAGAAATCAGACATTTTATAATCCCCCTTAAAAAGTCTATTTATAAATTAATCTTACAGTTATTTAGATGAGTTTGGTATATGTGAAAAAGTTTTTCAATAAATAGGCTTTATTTAGATGTAAAGATGTATGTTTTAAAATTGAAAAAGAAAATTTCACTTTTTTGATTAGATGTTATAATAATTTTATATTTATGAATAATTTATAATTATATGGATTTTAGTAGACATTTGCTTATATGTAGAATAAAAGGACTTATGAAAAAAGTAGGGGTACATTGATTCTAAAGAAAGCAGGAATGTAAATGATATATGAAGCGAATATACATACAAGAGAAAAATTAGTTACTATGTTCGAAGATTTCAATAACGTTGTTTTACTTTCTTATTTACAAGGACATATGGGTACTGCTTGGGTAAATGATCTTGAAAATCCAACAGTAGCGCAAGTTACGGTAGGGATCTTTACATTTTACGCTGGTGATTCGAATGCGAAAGAAACTGAAGAATTAGTACGTAACATTCCTGATAGAATGTTAGTAATCGTAAATAGTGAAGAGTGGAAAAAGCGTTTAGAAACATGTTACGAAAGAAAAATAGATAAGTTTTTACGCTATAAATTCAAACGGAATGCGGAAGTTTTTAATCATTCAAAATTACAATCTTTCATATCAGCGCTTCCAAAAGGATACGAGTTACAAAAAATAGATGAACATATCGTAAATATTCCCACATTACATAAGGTCTCTGAAGATTTTACAAGTCAATTTCAAACGATGGAAGATTATATAAACCGAGGTATAGGTTATAGCATTTTATATAAAGATGAAGTTGTATGTGGAGCATCATCGTATAGTATTTATGATAATGGCATTGAAATTGAAGTGGCGACTGATCACAATCATAGAAGAAAAGGGTTAGCAACTATAGTTAGTGCGGCGTTAATCTTGGATTGTTTAGAAAAAGGGATATATCCAAATTGGGATGCAGCGAATACTACGTCTGCTAAACTAGCAGAAAAGCTAGGATATGTTTTTGATAAGGCGTATGATGCTTATTTTGTGGATAATAGGTAAATGAATGAATTTGTACAATTGTACAACAGAAAAAGTCTAGAAAATCCTATAAAATTCGTGTTAATTACTCTTTTTTAAAATTACAAATTGGGTATAAAAATCGACTTGAAAAAGTCGGTTTTTATTTTTTAACAATAAGGTGCATCCAATATTAATTTGCTGTTGCATAGATATTATGGAATGAAGAAATTAACAAAATTAATTTTATTTGTCTTAATAAATTTAAGAATAGATTTTTGAAAGTTTCTTCGAAAATATGGTTATCTTTTTTACTATTGAACTTAATCAACATATTATGGTATTTTTCCGCGATAATAGTTAAGAATTTTTTAAATAGGTAAGTATTCATAAAAACTAATTATATTAAACTGTGTGTATTTGAATATTAAAGATAGAATACAATCTTTATTTGCAAATGATAAAAGTGACTATGATACAAACCCACGCATTAATAGAAAAAGTACATATACAGTAAAGAGAGTTAAAAAACTCTAATTTTTTTATAAAGGAGATTATAAAATATGAGTGAACAATGCCCAATTAATGTACCATGTCAGGTAGCAGGACAAACTCAAACACCATTAAGTGATGCACCTGCAACGCCAATTACTACTCCAGGAGCACCAATTGTAAAAATACCAGTTGTATTAGCAGAAAGAACGATTCAAATTGTTGTAGAATCTGATATTTCATTAGATCCTCCAGCAGTTGAAATTAAACGAATCTTAAAAAATGCATTTTTAACACAATGTAAGTTAGTTCCTGTAGCATTTACTCCAGTACCAGGTACACCTTACCGCCGAGTTACAAGAGCAAAGTTATTTGTACAAGGATATATTCGTAAAAACATTGAATATGCAAATGACGAGTGTAATGGAGTGCTATATGACCGCATTGCTAATGTTCCATTTTCTGGTTTTGCTGATTTAACAGCTGGTGATTTTCTATCACAGGCTATAGTGGCTGCTTCCTCAGATACTACTTCTCATTTTATTAATCCTAAAAATGGTGATCTACCACGTTTAGACAAATACTTCTTCGAAAATACAGTTTTTTATAATGAACAACCGTATTGCGAATTAGTCAGCGCTCAATTTTTTGAATTAGACTTTTCACCTTGTCCAACAGACCTAAACGAACCATTTGATACTCTTCGTGAAAAAATTGTACTGGATCTTACTTTAAAAGTTTTACAAGTACAACAAGTACAAGTATAAAACTAAAAAAGCATTGTCTTTGATAAAAAGACAATGTCTTTTTTATTATTATAAAACATATATAATGATGAAAATGAATACGTGTAAAATAACATATTTTCCTGAATTTTATTAGATGGGGGGATGGTGATGAATAAGCCATGGATTGGTAAGGTGCTATGGGATGAAATTCACAAGTATAAAAATCTGAATAAACAAGATAATTCACGAGAAAGAAT
>NZ_JBTIWT010000012.1:0-152711 GCF_054353775.1 Bacillus sp. 5w2
AATGTAGCAAGGCTTTTTTAAATTGTTTAATTCTTGTTCTACTAATATCGTTATTAGCTAACACTTTAATTGTTTTAATAGTCTTTTGTTTAATTCCCACAATGCTGTTTTGTTGCTATCCCATTTCAAAAGCGTTACTGCTTCCTCAAAGCATAACCACTTATAATTGAAGTGTTCTTTAGATAATGAGATGTTTTTTGTAGGGACTTTAACTCCGAAAGAAAATTCTTTTATTACATAAACATCTTCTCCCCAAAGGAATCCTCCAACTACATCCTCTACTGGTAGTGAAGACACAGAATCTAATTTTATATATGGGCATTCTCTTGAAATACCAGCTTCTTCAAACGCTTCCCGTTTTGCTGATTCAATAGGAATCTCACCGTCTTCTCCACCACCAGCTATTCCTTGCCAATAACCATAATCACTTCGGTTGAAAATGGCATATTGAATAGAATCGTCAGTTTTTATATAAGGAAATATTAATACTTGATATGGTGCTCTCATTGCTTAACCTCCTCTCAAAAATAAGCTTTAAATAAATATAAATAAAGAGCAAACATCACAATTCTACATTAATAATGCAGGTTTATGGTGTCAGCCCTCTATTTTTAAAGAATTTTATTTTTCATATACAGACTTACTCTTAACGGAGGGAAAAACCGCTTATTTCCTGTCGAATTCGCTTAGCGTGTTTTTTTCTAAATGTTAGCAGTACCCCATATTATTCAATTGCGCCAGCAACATCATAATCATTTAAATCTAATTCAATTGATTGTCCCAGCGCTAATTTAGCAAGTTCTGACCCTAAAAATGGACCTGCAGTTAAACCTGAAGCACCTAATCCGTTCGCAACAAGAATGCCTTCAAAGTTAGGAAGCGGGCCAATAACAGGTAAGAATCCTGGCGTAAATGGTCTGAATCCAACTCTCGTTTCAAGCATGGTAGCATTTTCTAATCCAGGTGCAACTGTTAATGCTTTTTGGAAAACTTCATTTAAACCACCAGCCGTTACACGGTGATCAAAACCAGTATCATTCTCATGTGTTGCACCAATTACGACATGGCCATTGTCAAACGTTAAAATGTATTGATCATTTGGCGGCATAACAACTGGCATATTTTCTGTTGCTGTATTTTCCATTTGCAGATGAACAATTTGTCCTTTTTGGAATGTAACTAAGAAATTAATTCCTAATGGGTTCAAGATTTCGTTCGCCCATGCACCTGCAGTTACAATAACCTTTTCTGCTAAAATTGTTTCATCGTTTACTTTAACTCCAGTAATATGATTACCTTCACAGACTAATACTGCATCGCCTTTTATAAAAGTTGCACCATGTTTTTTCGCAGCGCTTATTAATGCGTTGCGTAATAATCTTCCGTTTACTCGTGCAGCACCACTAATATGAACAGAACTATATTCATCTGATAATGCTGGGAATAATTTTTTCGTTTCTTCATCTGATAAACGCGTAATTTCACCAATCTCTGGTGCATCTTCACGACGTTTATAAGCTCGCTCTTCCATCTGATCTAGTTTTTTCTCATCAGTATGTAAACTAATTGCACCTACACGGTTGTAACCTGTATCCGTTTCACCGTCTTCTTCTAATTGCTGAATTAAGGAAGAATAGTAACGTGCACCGCCTTTAACGATTCTATACCACGCTTTATTACGACGTTGCGAAAGCCATGGACAGACAATACCTGCTGCTGCATCCGTTGCTTGACCTACTTGTTGACGATCAACGATAGTAACGTTCGCGCCAGCCTTAGCAAGATGATAGGCAGTAGACGCTCCTAAAATGCCAGCTCCAACTACAATATACGATTTCATTTCAAACACCTTTTTTCTTTTGCTAATTATTTAAATATAAGAACATACTTTAGTATACTGAAAGGAATCCTTTTTTCAATGTGCCAAACGCAATTAATTGTTGCATCATTGTGAATTGCCTAGTCTTACTTTTTCTTTTTACGAAATAATTCGATTGTTTTATAGCCTTGTGAAAGAATTTCAATCATTTTTTCAAGACGTTTTTCACGTGTTTTTGCTTGTTTTACAGAAAACAGATTACGTGCCCAATCTTTTTGGTATCCAGGTGTTAAACTTTGATAAAACTTAAGTTCATTTGGATGATTAGCTAATAAAGCTTCAACATCTTGAATTCGATCTGCATAATCAGCTACACATTGGCTCATTGCAGGCGTTTTCGTCGCTTTTTTCTTCTCACGCTTTAAACCTACAACAGTAAAAACGTCATCCATACTTACCATTCGCGCAAATTTAATATCGCTTTTTCCCACATATCCATCTTCTCCAACGTTTAATGCTGGAAACATCTCATCACGGTGAATAAACGTACTGTAGCGAGAGTTACCTTTTTTCGGATATGCGAAGAATATATAACCTTTTTCAATCAGTAACTCTTCATTACTAATAATATAATTCGTTTGTTTCATCATTTCATCAAGTGTTTCTACAAAAATAAAAATGGCATCGTGTTCTTTTGAAAATACAGTTTCTTTATCTGTAAAAACTTCGTAATCACTTGGTTCATTAATAACAACCATATTCGTATACTTGTTAAGCTTCAATTTATCGATAACTGACATAAAAATCTTCCTTTACATTCAAAATTCATTGTACATACTTTTTCATACCGTTCTAGTGTATTATATCTATTAAGAAAATTAAACTTTAATAGTTATTTTAAATCACAATTAATATAATAGCCGGTTCTGAATAAGAACCGGCTATTTGTTTTATCATAACTTAATTGCAAATAAAGTATATAAAAGCTCTCTATATTGATCTTCTGTAATTTCACGTTTCGTTTTTTCCCCATGAATTATTTCAGTTAAACTTGTATTCGTTAAAGAGACATGGCCAGATTCTGTTAATTTGACCGCAATGGGTCCTTTATTGAAAATAGATTTCTCATCTTCTATTACTCTTTTTTGAACATCATTCACTACTGCCTCATCAATCATACGATTATAAAAAGCATGGCAAACTTTCCACTCACCGTTAATATCTTTTCTTTCTAGAACGTAATTCCCTTTACTCGTATCTTTTCGTCTCACTCGATACGTACCATTTTTAGAAGAAACAGACTTGCCAGTAAAAGGTACAGGGACTAGAGGTACTAATGAAGCAATACCTACATCAATTAAGTATCGTTCGTTAGTATAATTTAAAATAATCGTTATATGTCCATCCTCAAGTGCCCATGCGTTTATATCATTTTTATATACGGTACCTAATGCGAGTTGTATATCATAACCACAATCTTTTAAAAAGTAGTAAAAAAGAGTATTTAATTCATAACAAAGTCCGCCGCGGGATCTAGTTGAAATTTTATCCTGTAAATTTTCCATAGTAATTGCATTCGTATTACGTGCTATAACATCCAAATTCTCAAATGGTATAGTGTGTGCAAATGCAAAGAGAATTGTATTTAATTCTTCAAACTTCACTTCAGTACGCTTCGCAAGATTCAATCTTGTAAAAAGCTTATGTTGTAGACTTGTCATAGTCAGCACTCCTTAAAATGTATAAGTTAAAATAGTATATGCTGATTGTAAATTTGATGGGGTACGGAAACAATGTACATTTCGTTTAACTGTACCGGTACAAAAAGTCTAACTCACAAGATTACTTAAGATAAGAAGTTACGAATACAAATGTAATAGTTTGTCTATAGGTAAATTATTATAATCGCTGAAATCAACAAAATATTGAAGTTGCCACATTTGGCTCTTTTTAGCTTGATTGCTAACAGGGTTATCCCATATAGGATAAATCCTCATAGCCATCTTGCCTTTTTGATTTTGTGTTCTCAAGATTTTTTCCTTAAGAAGAATCTCTTTAGGGAAAATAAATTGTCCTAGTTTATTATCAACTATACAAGTGATAACTAATAAGTCAGGAGCAGCGTCATAAGAAAACGCTTGATTTTGCATATTGTCATCTTTCTCCCAAAAAGAAACAAATTGACCAATTTTATTAGGAGTAATTTTTGATTTTCTAAAACGAATGCTTTTGTTATTTAAGTGAAATAAACATCCTGCATATTCTGCGTTTTGCTTTTCTTCTTTTAAATTCGTAATTATTAAATTGTTAGGTTTGTAAACTATATTGTTTAAATTTCGGATCGTATCATTAAAATTGTTCAAGAGAACTCCCCCTTTATTCATTTCTTAGTTTACCACAAACGTCAGTTCTTCTATGTTGTAAATAATAAGCGATGTGAAAAAGAGGGAGATTTTACTGGGGTATTATTATTGCTTTAATGTACTTAGTTTTTCAATTGCTTGTTGTTCGGTTGCTAAGTAAAAAATGTCTTTACCTTTATTACATTCATAAATAAAATCCTTTAAGCTTTTACTAGTATACATAGAGAAATCTCCAATGATAGCAATCTTTACCTTGTAGTTTATAAACTTTTGAAGGATATCGCCCGCAAGACGTGTTTTTAGATCAAAGAAATCTTCACTTATTAAAGATTTATGGATAATAATATGTTTCGCATCTACCTCATATTGAACTGTTGCCATAGTATCTAATGCAGATTGAACATCGGATATTAATACCTTATCGTTTCTAATGACCGCAATATTGGTTCCATCGATTACTACTTTCTTTATTTCCATAGTCCCACCCCTTTATAATTTACAAAGTATGAGTAAGATTGTTTTACAAAACTTCGTATTAATTATAGATAAAATAGCCGCAGTTATTAAAATGGCCTCTATTTTTTATAACTAATACGGTCAATGAAATTAATGATAGTTTCTCTTTTTTTATATTTTTGAATATATATATGGAATTACTTTTACTTGTTATAAAAATATTGTGGAGTAACATAACTTAACAAACTATCCAAAGTGTTAATCTCGGCATATGGTTGTATTTTGGTAGTATTCTTGATTTTCTGAGGGTTAAACCACACACCTTTTATATTTACATTTTGAGGACCAGCAATATCCTTTTCTAAGTCATCTCCAATAAATAATACATCTTCTGGTTGCACATTAAGCTTATTTAATGCTAGTTCGAATATACGTTTATCAGGTTTACTCAATCCCACTTCTTCAGAAATAATAATCGTATCAAAGTAATTGTTTAAATTCGTGTTAATTATTTTGGCCTTTTGCCTTTGAGTTGAGCCATTTGTTATAATTCCAACTTCAAAGTGCTTCTTTATATGATTTAAGAAATGAATAGTGTTTTTGTCTATTGAAAAACATTTAGGAAAATTATTATTCCAAAAATCTTGGAGGTAATTGCGTGGTAATCTATACTTCGGCGGGAATACATCAAACAATGATTCTAAAACTATCGTTTTATCACTCATGCCGTATTCCCTTTTATCGTATTCTTTGAATTTCTGTAACATATTGTTTTTGACTGTATCACTAACATCCTCATAACACTTTTCTAAAACAAATAAAAACAATTTATCTACTGCCTTATCCCTATTAAGTAACGTATCATCTAAATCAAACAGCATAGCTTTATAACCTCTCAAATAAATTCACAACCTTTCTCGCATGATTTAAATAATTCTTAGTTCACACCTGAAGCTTTTACTAAATTAGCAAAAAAACTCCAAAGTTTGTGATGTACCCCCTAGAATTTCGCTAACTTCTTTTATATTGAAATTCATCACCTTTTCCCCGCCTATTAAAGTAGCGAAAGTAGATTTTCAAACAGTTTAAGAAATCACATGTAATTTACATTATTATACATTAGTTTTTCGTAAATAGTAATCGTTCAGCTTTTTATACGATAAGTTTTTTTATGGAGAATAAATACACAATCTTGAAATGGATCTAATACAGTAAACTTCCTATGAAGTTTCCTACTGTATCTCCACATAAACTCCAGATTGTACGGCTATAATGACTACCAGAGGTGATATTATGAAAAACTATCATATCCTCGTGGTTGAGGACGATCAAGAAATTCAGGAATTAATTAAACAATTTTTAATGACACAACAGTATACAGTGGTAGTTGCTTCCGATGGACTAGAGGGTATGACACAATTTAATAAGCAATCCTTTGATTTAATTCTTCTAGATGTAATGATGCCCAATCTTAATGGATTTGAAGTTGCTAAAATGATTCGAGGTCAGTCAAACGTACCAATTATTATGCTAACTGCGTTGGAGGAAGAGGAAGATCAGATGAAAGGGTTCGATCTTGGGATTGATGATTATATAACAAAACCCTTTTCGTTTCATGTTTTAATTAGACGAGTCGAAGCTGTACTTAGAAGAAGTTATGATAAAAATGTAAATAATCATTTGGTATTTAAAGAAGTGCGCATTGATGTTGATGCATATCGAGTATATGTAGATGATGTTGAAATTTTGTTAACGACCAAAGAGTTCGAAATTCTACAACTACTATTTCAAAATGAGAGAAAAGTACTTACAAGAGAAAATATCGTAGAAAAAGTTTGGGGATACGATTATTTTGGAGAAACACGAATAATTGATACACATATTAAAAACCTACGTAAAAAACTAGCTATTCCCTACATTAAAACAATAAAGGGTATTGGTTATAAAGTGGATGAATAAAATTTTAAAAATCATGAAGATGAAGCAAATTACTTATAAACTCTTTATGACTACATCTCTCATCTTGTTATCCTTTGCAGTATTGATTTATTTAACTTTATATTTCTTTCTCCCTACGTTTTATGAGCAATACAAAACAGATCAACTTCAAACAGGGATAAAAGAAATAATTGATAAGTCAAAAGATCTTACGTTTCAAGATGCGATACCACTTTTTGATGAATACGCAAAAAAAAATAACGCGATGCTTTCGCTTCAAAATAAAGAAGGAATAATTATTTACTCGCCTTCATTTTCTTTTATTCAACGTGGTACACAAACAACAGTAGTTACTAAAGCAGCACGATTTGAGAATGCAGGTACCATTAGCAATTCATATAATGTTACGGAACCAATTCAATTCCAAGATGGTAGTTTAACGCTTGTAGTGTTCGCAACATTTCAACCGATTGATGAAGCTTCGCAAGTATTAGTGCGCTTTCTCCCCTATATTAGTATCATTGTGATCGTAATTGGTATAGGGAGTGCTTATTTCTATTCCAGGTTTATTACAAAGCCACTTATTTATATTAATGAGGGTGCACAAAAGATGGCAAATTTAGATTTCTCCGAAAAAATTGAGGTTCGTTCTACAGATGAGTTAGGAGAATTATCTAATAGTTTGAATGACATGTCTATTAACTTACAACAAGCTATGTTTGATTTAAAAAAAGCAAATGAACAATTAAAAAATGATATTGAAAAAGAAAGAGAAATAGAAACAAAACGCAGAGAGTTTTTTGCGATTGTAGCACATGAATTAAAGTCCCCTCTTACTGTAATGAAAGGATACTTAGAAGGGATGATATACAATATTGGCCCTTATCAAAATCGTGATCAATATTTAAAGAAAAATCATCAAATTATTGAAAGTATGGAACAACTAGTTCGTGAAATTTTAAGTATGTCAAAGTTAGAACAACACACTTTTAAACTAAAAATAGAAGAAGTTAATCTTTCAAAGTTAATTGGTACAATCACAAAAGATCTTGAATTTTTCGCTTCTCAAAAAAGCATCCAAATAATAAAAGAAATTGACTCTGACCTTTCTGTTTATACAGATCGTGTTCTTTTTGAAAAAGCATGTAAAAATATTATCCATAATGCAGTTATGTATTCACCACATAATGAAAAAGTCTATATAAAGTTAAGTAAGGATTCTAAACAAGGTCAAATTAAAATGCAAATTATAAATACAGGTATCAATATTAAAGATGAAGATATACAACAAATTTTCAAACCATTTTATCGAATTGAAAAATCTAGGAATCGAAATACCGGAGGAAGTGGTTTAGGTCTATATATTGTTAAACAAATTCTTGAAACACTAGATATAAAGTATTCTATACAAAATAGGGAACATAGTGTGCAATTTTGCATGAACATTCCTTTATCTGAACAAAAAACAAACAAACTCCCCTTTTAGTAGGACGAGTTTGTTTGTTTTTGTAGTAAGTATAAACTTATTAGGGTTCAATTGTCCCAAGGGTGAGTGTGTACCTATCTCCCCACGATTCTTGTAGTAGTTCAATCACTCTCGCGTGGGTAAGAATGCCTAAAAACCTTTCATCTTCCCCTACAATCGCAATATCAAGCATTTAATCGTAAAGAAAATTTGGTAGAACGAAGCATTTTCTTTGATAAATTCCGCCGTATCGATTTAAAGGAAGGGATATTTTATTAATACAATCAATTTTTATTGTACAATTGTTCTTACGATATGAAAATACAGTGTAAAGATGAACCTGATAAATCATATACTTGTAGAATTTAAAAAGAGATTAAAACAAATCAATTTTCTGTATTTCAAAACAGTAATGTTCGGGCTGATATGGGCGAAAAACATCAAGGCTCTAATCATTTAAAGTTTAAACTGTATAAAAGTTAGCGTAAATGACGAAGGAAAAGACAGCTTTGCATTGTGCTGCACATTCAAGAATTAATTCTTACGTAGGGAGTGCTTATATGAAAAGCATAAAAAATGTAATATTACTAGTAGTATATTTCATATTTTTAAGTGGTTGTAATCAAGAAAATGAATCTGAGGTACAAGAATATATAAAAGAAAAACACGGTATCGATATTGTGGTAACAGATTGGAGCTCGATAAATGAAAATAATGGTGGTAATACCTACCATACTGTGCAAGAAAAAAACAACAAAAATTTCAAATTTCGAGTAAAGGTACAAGGCCTCCTCTATTCATATATAGTAGGTGATGAATACAAATATGGAAAAAAAACATATGAGGCATATCAGAAATTCCAACCAACTCTAGAAGAAATGAAAAAGTTAGGGTACGTGGAAAATGAAAATGAAAATGTTCTGCAATATATGTTGGATAATCAAAATCCAGAAGAAGGAAGCCCAACAGATGAGTTGCTATTAACTTTGCAAATGAGTAACGAGATTGACTTTAGCCAATTGGATTCCGTAGAATTAGATCGTTTATATGCCCTATTTCAACTGATTCAGAAGAATAATAAAAAGATAACAGAACTAGAAATTAAAGATCATACTGGTAAATCTTTAGGTGGACCTTTTAAAAATGTACAAAGAGTAACAACAAAAGAAGAACTGTTACAAACAATGAAATCCACAATGAAAGACCCAATAAACGAATACTAGAAAAATTGGATTAGAACGCAGACCAAAGTAGAAGAAAAATTACATGAAATGCAAAACGATCGATTTTCAATTGAAGGTATTACGTATTCAAGTTCGGATGATGAAAAATATCGAAAATATATAGTGACTTTAGTTATTAATACGACCAATACTATATTTGAAAATAATCCCCCTTTAATTGAGGATTTAATCAAAGTAACCACAATCCTTAAAGAAGAACTAAATACGAAAAACTTTGACATCAATTTAAAAAATAAGTCTGGAACAAGAAATACAAATTGGTTATCATCAAAAGAAATTAAAGAAGCAAATAACATTGAAGATCTTGTAAATGAGAAGTACCCTGCGAATTAAATGTAAATTCCTATTCATGTTTGTTATTTAATGTGAAATCAAGCTCTTTCGATTTATTATGAAAACTTACAAAATACTTAAAAACCCCCAACAAATCTTTAGCTGTATAGAGAAAATGAGAAATAGGGTCCTATTCATATGGGGCTCTATTTGTATATCAAATTAATTTAGGTGTTTACACATACGCATTGCAAATTCATTGTTGTTTCTATTTAATGTGAAATCAAACTTTCAGATTAATTTGGAATTCTTTTATGATAAGCTATATGTAAAGATTAAACATAAAACATAAAGGATGATTCGTATGCAAATAAGACCAAAGATAAGTGAATATAACTCCTATTATGCAACGTATATTAACTTGGTATCAGACGGAAATATCATACATATTTTAGAACAACAAATGAAGAAAACGAATCTTTTATTAAAGGGAATTTCTGATAGTGAGGGACTTTTTCGGTATGGTCCTACTAAATGGAGTATAAAAGAAGTACTCGGTCATATAGCGGATACAGAACGAATTATGGCGTATCGATTGCTATCTATTGCTCGAGGCGAGACAGCAGAACTTCCAGGCTATAACGATGATATGTATGTTCTTAGAGCTGCTTTTGATAAGCAATCTATGCAAGTTCTTCTTGAGAATTTAATAGTTGTTCGCCAATCTACCCTGTATTTACTTAGAATCTTAGATAAAGAAGCTTGGTTACAAAGAGGAAATGCGAACAATTCTGAAGTTACAGTACGTGCATTAGCATACATCATTGCTGGCCATGAGCTTCATCATGTTCAAATTCTAAAAGAACGTTATCTTGGTTCTGATGCACATCCAGCAAGTTAATACTTGAAGAAAAAGAGTCCTATTTAAGTAGGGCTCTTTTTCAGTATTTATAAAGGATTAGTGCTTAGAGCCATGACTAATTAAACGTCTTTATTTATAAAATTCACCACATATGATGTAAGCTATCCCCTTCTATTCTGTGCATAATTTTCTTCAGGCTCGTATACTATAAACACTATAGTTCAGGAAAGGTGATGACGCTATGTATGAACAACAAACTAATAGGGATAGAGATCAAAAAATGATGTTTTCTATGCAAGGAGTTCCCTCAAATAAAGTTAACATGAATCAATTACCTAAATGGATTAGAATTTTCGGCTATTGTGCGTTTGGTTGGATGATAGTATTTAGTTTATTTGTGATAGTAGGTTTAATTCTTCAATAACTATGTAGATAAATAATTAAACGGGATAGTATTTAGATCATATATCTAGGTAATGTCCCGTTTTTTATGTGTAATTACCCCATGATATAAGTAACCAATTATAATAAAAAGAACCTGTAGAATATCCTACAAGTTCTTTTTCAAATATTGTTACAACGGGAACAACAAACTATCTTAACATTCAATACAGGGAGACCATTTTGATTATGGCTTGATTTTATTATAAATCAAATATAAGCTTTTGAAAGTGATGAATTTCGAAAATTATGTGAATTGAAAAACTACGATGTTTATATTAGATTTCGTTTACGACCAACTTCTTATTACTTAAATACACTGCACGATCTGATTTTCTAGCAACTTCCTGTGAATGCGTCACAACAATAATACATTTATTTTCTTTATGTGCAAGTTCTTGAAACAGTTCTATTATATCCATGGCCGTTTCTTCGTCGAGGTTTCCTGTTGGCTCATCCGCAATAAGTAAATCAACATTACAAGATAACGCTCGAGCAATTGCTACACGTTGTTGTTGCCCACCACTTAGTTGCAAGACGTTTCGTTTTGCTTCTATTTCTGTGAGTCCCACTTTCTCTAATAATTCTAATGCCCTTACCGTCTTATTTTTCACTTTGACACCTGTAATTTCCATTGCTGTTAGGACATTTTGAAGAGCAGTCATATAGGTAATCAAATTATAAGATTGGAAAATTACAGATACATTTTGATTACGGTATCGATCCAAACCAATTTTTCGAATATCTTTCCCATTATACAGTACATAACCATTTTTGGGGACATCCAGTCCACAACCTAAGCTTAGAGTTGTGGTTTTTCCAGATCCGGATGGTCCTAAAATTGTATAAAAATGACCTTTTTGAAAAGAAAAGTTGACATTATCTAGTATCGCTACATTTTTCCCATTACTTTCATAATAATAATCCAAGTTTTTAAATTGTAAAATCGTTTCCATATTAAGCCTCCTTATTCATCTTTTAAAAGAATTTGTTTTGGATTTAAACGTAGAATAGATAATGCCGGAAGAAGCGTTGCTATTATAGCAATAGCTAGTCCAATCCCCCCCATTTTCCCTACATCTTCTCCTGTTACACTTACATCAATTTTATCAATTGGATCTTCTTTTTGGTTTTGTAAAGTACCACCAGGTCCAGACATCATTACAGTACCATTTCGCGTAGTGTCTGTTTCTTCGCTCGCTGCAGCAATTTCACTCGAAAGTAAATGATCCCCGATATATTGAGAAACTTTAGCTCCAGTTGTTACGGATAATCCAAATGCTAAAATAGCGACACATACTACTTCTATTACGAACTGCGCCATCAGTTTCCACTTTTTCTCTCCAATAGATAACAGAATCCCCATTTCCTTACGACGTCCTTTAATTGATAGCATAATGATTAATCCTAAAATAATCGCACCAGCAATCGATACAATATAAATAATCATTTGAGAAGTCGAAGAGATACTCTCGATAGGACCAATCATTTGTTTGTACAATGAATCATGTGCATCTAATTTATAATAAGTAAAATCAATATTAGATTTTTTTGCTTCTTTTTTAAATGCATCAATGTATTGTGGGTCATTCAAGAAATACACGACTTGAACACTACTTATACCTTGATCTACTTCTAATTTTTTCATAGTTGAATGCGGCATATATAGTTTATTAGCTGGATCCATTATAGGGGGGGCCTGTTGACCCATTGCTTGCTCATTCGTTTCGTAAATACCGATAATTTCAACCTCAAGGGTTTCCTTTTTATCCCCTGATTGCACTTTAACTTTGTCTCCTACTTTCAAATTGTTTAATTCCGCTAATCGTTTTTCCATTAAAGCTACATTCTGATCTTTCATCTGTTCTGTAATTGGTTTTCCATCAATGATTTTACTTTTTCCGTTTTTAAAGCTTTCTTGTAAAGCTGTCTTGCGAACTCCCTCAATCATAAAAGAAGCATTCATATCTATTTCTGTACCAGAGCCTGAACCGCCTCGTACAGCCGCCATTCCCACTTTACCTTTTCCTTCATCTTCTCCTTCTGAAGCTCCTACTAGTTTAAGCCCATCAGAAATTCCGAAAGTATTGCCTATGTAATTATAGTCTTTTACATATTTTGATTTCGCTAATTGATCTGCTTCTTTTGTGTTAAGCTTCGGTGGATTAGGCATCTCTCCAGTTTCACGAGCTTGTTGACCTAATTTATCGAAATCAAGACCTAAAGTAACATCTGCACCTAGTTTTTTTCTTGCAGCATCCGCTGCTTTTTTTGATGCATTTTGGATTGTGAACCCTGAAAGAACCAAATTTGTAACAATCAGAAAAACTGCTATCAAAATTAATGATGTTCCTATCCTTTTTTTCATACTGAGAATTGCTCGTTTCATAAAATTCATTTTCTCTTACCTCCTTGATAACTTGTATTCTATATAGGTTATCTAGAGTCTATATGGAGCTAATCGGTAGTTTATCTAGAGATATAAGGAGTTTATGTGTAGTTATGTATTTATCTGTTGAAGAAAAACTAGAACACAAATTTAAAAACGTAAGCGTTTTTGAAGATTGGTAAGAAGTTAGTCCGTTTAAGGAACTTATAAAAAAAGAGAGATTAAGCTTAAATTAATGTATGTAACATAAAAAATATATTTAACGTATAATTTTTATACGTTAAATATAGAGAGCCTATTTAAATATCTATATGGGGATTGTTAATGATTCTCATAGAAATCACGTCATTTTCAAAGGTGTACCTCCACAAACTTTATTTTTTAATAATGTGGAGAAAATATGTTTCAAAAAGAACACTGCCTTTTTATTAAAGCGCTTATTTAGTCCTTCAGGACACATAAGAGTTCCTGTTGATGCATGTAGCTGACTACACAATCGGACTAATGAATCACTCGCTACTCGTTGACTAATCCAGACACATATAGTAGCTAAATCATATCCTGAAAATTTACGTTTTCGTTTTACAAAACCTAGCTCTCTAGCGAGATTTTCCAAAAATGAAGGGGTAAGATGTTCATATAATTCTTCAACGAATAATTATAATTCGTCAAAAATTGATAGATACATACAAAAACGCCATCCTTTCCTATGATTCTACAGAAAGAATAGCGTATTTTTTGGTTCTGGTGCAAAGGTAGTGGAAAAGAAAATATAACATATATATTTCTAGCATAATGGTAGGATAATCCTGGTTCCTCATCATTTCTACTAAATCACGAAAAATTAAGTTGTACCGTACCAACGTACAGTTAACAAAATAATACCTTGCTGATAATGCTTCCATTTGAACAAATTTTCCTTTTCCATACCGATCACACATCTTTTGTAGAGTAATAGTATCAGCATATCCCAGTTTAAGAGGTTACTTACGAAATATTTAGAATTTTTTTGCGATAATCCTCCGAAATGTAATACGGACTTTAAATACTTTCATTTATAATTCTCTATTTGTCTATACTTTTCATATCGCTGTTGTATAAGCTCTTCCGAGGATAATAGTATCAATTTTTTTAGAGATGATTCGATTACAGATTCAATCATTTTTGCCTGTGATTTTATATCATTTTGTGCTCCACCTTTAATTTCAGGAATGATTTCATCAATAATTCCTAAATGTTTTAAATCTTTTGCTGAAATTTTCATATGTTCAGCAGCTTCTGGAGCATACTTAGCGTCCTTCCATAGGATAGATGCTGCTCCTTCTGGCGAAATTACCGAGTACCATGAATACTCTAACATATGGATATGGTTACCGACACTAATGCCAAGAGCTCCACCACTTGATGCCTCTCCAATTACAATACAAACAATTGGCACTTTAAGTGTAGCCATTTCAAATAGATTTCGAGCTATCGCTTCAGAAATTCCACGTTCTTCAGACCCTTTCCCTGGATAGGCGCCTATTGTATCAATAAATGTAATAATAGGGCGATTAAATTTATCAGCTTGTTTCATAAGTCTTAGCGCTTTTCTATAACCTTCTGGATGTGCCATTCCAAAATTTCTTTCTATACTTTCCTTTGTATTTCTACCTCTTTGATGACCAATAACCGTAACGGGAATCCCTTTAAATTTTGCAATACCACCTATCATTGCTTTATCATCACCATATAATCGATCACCATGAAGTTCGAGAAAGTTTGTAAACAATAAAGGTATATAGTCCAATGTCGTGGGCCGGTTACGTAGCCTTGCAATTTGAACTCGTTGAAAAGATGTAATATTAGAATAAATTTTATCTTGCATTTTATTTAAACGTTTTTCTAATACATGAATTTCTGATGATAAATCTACATTATTTTCTTTCATAATTTTCTTTAATTCATCAAATTTCTCTTTTAATTCAATAATAGGACGTTCAAAATCCAAACTCATTTTATCCTCCAAATGTTATGATTTACCTCACTCTAATCAAAAGGCTTAGAAATAGAATCAATAAATAATTCAAAACCATCCACAACTATTTTTTGTTCTGATTCTGATAAATTATTGAGAATACTTTGATAAAATGTAATGGATTGCTCTCTTAAGCAATTAACAGTTATGTGACCTTTTTCTGTGAGGTGCAGAAAAAGTTCTCTTCTATTTTTTTCATTTACTTCACGATAAATAAGCCCCTTTTTTACTAACTTATCTACCAATCTACTTACAGTTGAAGTCTCTAATCTAAGTTTATTGGATAGTTGCCAAACAGTTAATTTTTCCACCTCTAGTTCTTCTAACGCCATCATTTGAGAAGTTGGTAAAGGTTTTTCAAATGGTCCATTGGGCAAATTTTGAGATTCAAAAACCCCAGTTATTATAATCATTTTCTTAATATCTGTTCTTAGTTTTAAGGCATCTTCTCTTTTCAAAAAGGTCACCCTCCTACAACTATTGTATCATACATCAATTGTATTATACATGAATATGATTTTTTCACAAGCTTAACGTAAGCCAATATTACAACATGGACGAGATATTTCTTCTTGTTAAAATGGTATAAGTGGATTGTTTTCTACAAATGGCAAAACATCAATTATGTATCAGGGGCCTTTATGGGGTACCGCTCATCGAAATCAAGCTAAGAAAATAAAACTACCCCAAAAACGAAATTTTGTGATAACTTGTAACAAAATTTCGTTTTTGGGGGGAATTCTAAATTCTTAAGTTGATGGGCATGGGGTAGTACCAACAAAACGCGAATTTCGTACACTAAGATTTTTCAACATAAAGATTGTTGATGACTTGTAAGTGTCAGTAATTAAATAAAAAGAGCATGTATTAAAAAGATGATAATAACATGCTCTAAACTTATCTATTAATTTTAATTTCTTAAGGATGTCTACAAGTAATATTGAAACATCTCATGTGTTAAAAAGTGCTCCCTGCAGTGCTTTTATGTATCGATCTGCTGACTTCTGAACAGCAAGGTTAGCATGCTCTGACACGACTCGATGAAAAACATTATGATCTCTCTTACTTTACTAGCAAGAAGTGGAATCAGGTTTGGATAACTGTACATGAAAACTAACCCAATGACAGTCGGCAACCACTTAAATGATATCACTTGTTTACAAAATACTTTTAATATGATTTTCACCTTTCCAGTGTAAAACTGTTCCTCCTTTAAAATGACCTCCAAGACGATTTAAAGTAATGCCATTTGTTAATACAAAAGACTCACATACTTGTATACTCACAATCCCTTTGATTTGTTTTTGGATGGTAAAACATGTTTTTCTACTCTTTCATATTGAGTAAGTAATTGCCTAATAAAAGATAATTTCGGTACTAACCAATACGAAAATACCGCTGAAATACATCCTATTAAAGCCCCTACTGCAACATCAAAAGGATAATGAACCCCTACCCAAATACGAGAAATCGCTACACAAAATGCAAGTATAAGCCATAACCATCCAGTTTTTTTACGAACAAGCCAAAACGAAAAACAAATCGAAAAAAAGAGAATTGTATGGTCACTAGGAAATGAATTATCTACAGTATGGTCGATAAGTTTATTAACATCAGGCAATGCTGCAAACGGTTGATAATTCAGATGAAATTTCCCTGCTATTTTTCCGGTCACCTCAGCGATCACAAAAGCAATCATCGCTTGAATAACCATCACCCTACTTTTTCTAGCCCCAGTAAACCAATAAGCTAAAATAATTAAAGCTAAAATATATACCATATATTCTGCCAAAAATACCATGGTTGAGTTTAGGAATGAATATTGTTTACCTAAATCATTAATTGCTCGAAAAATATCAATATTGAATTGAGAAAAAGACATTTCAAATCCCTCCTTTTTAGTAAAGTGTTTTACTGATTGCCATATACTTTCATTACATGAATAGTTTTGGTTATTGTACGCATCTAAAAATATCAACCTTTTATGACATCGCTTTCTTCTTTTTTACTTTAATAAAAAAAGAAAAAGGAAAACATCGAACTTTCTTACAAACATTCGTGCATTCTTACAGTTTTGTCATTTTCTCGTCATTTTGTAAATAGGTTCATCGTCTTGCCTTTCGCTATTTCAAAAACTCTTATATCTACAATTATGGAAACCTTTATTACACATAAAAAAGAGAAGAACCTTGGTGAGTTCTTCTCTTTTTGTTTATTAAATTGTAATATAATTACAGTATGTGAAATTATATTATTTTAACTTTAAAAACAAAGTGAAAACAACCTTCACTCTGCTTTTGGCATTTATTTGATCGGTTTCTCTGTTTTTAAAACAAATGAACTTAATGCAGGAACTTTAATTTTATTGTCATGGACAACGTAAAGTGTTTTACTACCTGCCTGTTTACCATCTACTAGTACTTTCCAAGGACCTTTCGATGGAAGCGTTATGTCAACGGCTTCTCTATTCGCATTGTGAGCCACCATAAAGTTTTCGTTTTTATTCCCATTGCCCTTTCCGTCTATTGAATAAGTCACAACATTTTTGGGAGCATCAATAAACGATACCTGTTTTCTAATTTGTTCTACAGATGTCATTCGAAAAGCTGAGTACTTTTTGCGTAATTCTATTAAGCCCTTCATATAATCTACTTCATTATTAAATGCTGCACGTCGCAACCAGTCCATCTGGTTAATTGAATCAGGAGATTTGTAACTATTATGATCACCATATTTCGTGCGCATAAACTCTTGTCCTGCATGTAAGAATGGAATACCTTGTGATGTTAATAAAATAGAAGAAGACAATTTATGCATTTGTTTTCTTACTTCTTCACTGTCACCTGGATTAGTCAACTCAAGTTTATCCCATAATGTATGATTATCATGTGCTTCCACATAAGTTAGTACCTGCTCCGGATCTTGATAAGTAGACGAATTTGTATCGTAGTCAATGCCTGCTGTAATGCCTTTTTTAATACGGTCTTCCATGTTTTCCTTTCCATTTACAAATCCATTTTCCTTCTCCTCAAATACACTACCTTTCAATCCATCACGTATATTATCGTTAAAATGGGCAATCCCTTTCATTTTTTCTGCATTCTTTTGATTTGCTTTCAACTCTGCTGCAAGAGGTGTATTTAAATCCCAACCTTCTCCATGCAGTATAATAGAAGGGGCAATTTGATTAACAGCTTTACGTATTTCATTCATCGTTTCATAATCATGAATACCCATTAAATCAAAACGGAATCCGTCTAAATTGTATTCTTTTGCCCAGTATGCTACAGAATCGATCATAAATTTCCTCATCATTTTTCGTTCTGAAGCAGTATCATTTCCTACTCCGGTGCCATTTGCAAATGTTCCGTCTTCATTGTAACGATAATAATAACCTGGAACTAACTTATGAAAATTAGATTCAGCAGCATTATACATATGGTTATAGACTACATCCATAACAACACGAAGATTATTATCATGCAGTGTTTGAATCATTTGCTTTAATTCAGTTATTCGAACAGTTGGCTCATATGGATTTGTAGAATAGGATCCCTCTGGAACGTTGAAATTTTTCGGGTCATATCCCCAGTTATATTGTGGTTCGTTTAATTTCTCTTCATTTACTGAAGCATAATCAAATATCGGTAAAAGCTGAACGTGTGTAACACCAAGATCTTTCATATGATCAAGTCCTGTTTTCACACCTTCAGGCCCTCTTGTTCCTTTTTCTGTTACACCTAAATATTTTCCTTTATGTTTAATGCCGCTTTCAGGCTGGATAGAAAGATCACGTACATGCAATTCATAAATAATAGCATCTTCCGGATTTTTAAATTTCGGCTTTTTGTTAGCGTTCCATTTTTTCGGATTTGTTTCTTCTAAATCAACAACCGCACCTTTATCTCCATTTACAGAAGCAGCACGTGCATACGGATCAACTGCTTCAGTCCACTTATCACCAATTTTCACCTTATACGTATAAAAGAGATCTTTTTGGTTCCCTTTAAGTTCTGCTTTCCAAGTGCCCTTTTCACCTTGTTGCATGTTTATTTCAGTACCTATTTTATCGTTCCATTTTTTATATGTAACTAACTTCACTTCACTCGCAGTAGGAGCCCATACACGGAACTTTGTATGTTGTGGTGTATATATATTACCTAAATCATTACTGCCATAATAAAATAAATTATCAAACTCCTCACTACGAATGACTTTACCGATTTCAGTATTCGTATAAGCTAAGTTTTCAATTTTAACTTTGTATGTCTGTTTTAAATCAATTTTCTGCTCTGTAATTATTTTAACTTTATTAGTAATATTTCCACTGTTTATATCATAAGGACTAATATTCTTAATTTTAATGCCTTCAATTTCAATTTTCCGTTCCTTAATATGAAACGGGATATTAGTGGTTACAGTAATTTCATTGAAACTATCAATAGTTGCTTTTTGAATTGATAGATCCGAAGAAGGCTTAGAGTTATATACTTTTTCATCACCAGAAAGAATCCATACTTCAGCACGACCGTCCTTTATATTTTCAATCCAACGATCGCCACCATCTTTTTCCCACTCATTTGTACGAATGATAAATCCTACGCGATTATAGTTACCATCTATATTAATCTTAGCGTACTTTCCAAATTCATCTTCACCAGTAAATTCATATGATTTACCATTTGCATTTTCACCCCATATCCAAAGGTTCCAGTCTTTTGTATTTCCAGATTGCTCTTTGTAATGAATGATAACTTCAGTTGTTTTCGAGTTTGAAACTGCCTTTACACTTTGAAAAGAGAAAACAGATGATAACATAACGATTATAGTAAGTAATAAAACTGATTTGCTAATTAATCTTTTTATCATTTGCACCACATACACCCTTTCTTTAAATAGTACGCACGATTTATTATGCTCGTACTAAATTCCACTGCTTAAATCAATCTAAAAATCTAGTTTAACTCACCCCCATATTGGCTATTTTCACATATGTATTTCAATGATCTTTTTAATACGAAAACGTTTGCATTAATGTTTTAAAAAATAGATTTGTTTATGTCTTCATATATTTGTAAATACTAAAAGATCAGGGAAATCATTTTAAAGCAACCGTTTGTTATCGCTTTCATTCTATAGTACTTTCTATAAAGAGGTCAATATATTATTAATTTTCTGTTTTTATACACTTTAAACCTTATATATTTGTAGAAACTTATTGAAGAGAGACAGCCTATTTATTGCTTAGTAAGTTTATTTTCACTAATGCATAGTTATGTAAAAAACAGCTAATATCCTTAAAAGGACATTAACTGTTTTTCATAATGTATTAATATATGAATAATAACTATATTTCTAACTTAGTTAATTTTTGCTGCATCAAATGCCTTTTGTACTGCTTGAACTTCAGCTGCATTCGCACCATATTTATTAGTTGCCACTCGAATACATGCTGATCTCAATTCTTTGAAATTAGAAGTCATGTTTAACTCATCTGTATTTGCATAATAGAAGATATCAAACATTTTATCTTCACCAATCCCTTTGACAGTTACACCGTTATGAGTTCCGCCTTTTGCAATGAGATACGCAACTTTATTAATAATACTTGAATTAAAATGAACGCCACCTTGATCCCATCCATTAAAATCGTTAAATTCACTGTAATCATCTGGATATGGTACTCCAAGTGAAGATGGAACAGAAGCCGGGTTTTCCATATCACGGAAAACAGAACCAGTTTGTTCTCCCATCGTCCAGTTAAAGCTTCCATTATTTACGTATTTCTCAATAGATGTCCCCATAATATCAGATAGCGCTTCATTAATCGCACCTGATTCACCGTAATATTCAAGATTAGATTCGCTAGAAGTAACAGCATGTGTAAATTCATGTCCAGCTACGTCATATGCTTTGACGATAGGATCTCCATATACAAGCATACTTCCATTATTAGCACTTAATGCATTCTGCCAATTTTTCGGATCATTCGTATCTCCAGAATCCCAAGCATGTACAACTGAAACTACCTTTTGTCCCTTATTATCAAAGCTATTACGCTTGTATTTATCTTTATAAAAATCAAATACTTTTGTTGCTAAGTAATGAGCACTTACTGCTTTTGGATCGTTAAATGTTGTCGAAGTACTAGTTGCTAATGTACCAGGATAATAGCTTTCTTCTTTAGTAATATCTCTATAATTCACATCATATGTTTCAATTCCTTGCCCTCTTGTATAATCAGCAAGAGCATATTTGCCATTACTTTGTTTAGAGATGCCAAATGTACGTGATATACCTAAATCATCTTTTCCTGTTCCAGTTAATGATGTAAGATTGCTTTTTTTACTTTTCTTTAATGCTCCAACTAGTTTTTCACTTGCTTTTAAGTTAGATTCTTGTACCATATTTTTTAACATATCACCATTTTGTGCATTTACTAAATATGTTCCGGAAACATAGTTTGGTGTAGCAGCTTCAAATGTAACCTGGTATGCATTACTTGCTTGTCCATTATTTTCATCAACAAAAATAACTTCCTTAACTTCTGGCTCAGAAATAAAATTGATATCGTTCCCGTACTTCGTATAAATATATTGTTTCGCCTCATCTTTTGATAGATTGATAGGTTTTTTCAATTCTTCTTGTTTTAAATTTTGCGCGCTATCACCTGAAACACTTTTAATAACACCGTTATCATCTACGTGTGCAGTTAATTGATGACCATATACTTCTTTTCCTTCGTATGTTTGCTGTATACGTACAAGTGTAGTCCCATCATATGAACCACGTTTTTGAAGTACCTTATAATCTACTCCTGTTTCTCCATTGACTTGCTTTGGAGAAAGAGCTTGTTCTGTTTTCTCCTTAAGAGCATCTTTTACTACATTCTCTGGTGCCTTTTGTGACGGTTGTGTAAGTTCACCCGAACGGAACGATTCCTCTTGAATTTGAATTTGTAGTTGGTCTGTTTCCTCTGCATGACCTACCCCGTATGGTGCTACAGCTGTTAAAGCTAAGCCTGTTGTTAATGCTACCTTAGTTAATGTCTTTTTGTTTTTCATTTTGTTCACCTCGTATAATTTTTGAAATAGAAAGCTTGTACAAAGTATACTTGCTGTTTCTGTCGAAAAAAAGAGAAAATACACAATTTATGTAACATTATGCAAAATTACATATATGTGGTCGATGGTATAAAGAAAGAACGACACATATATGTATATTGATTTCAATAAAAAAGAGCCCTTTTAGGCGCTCCTCCAATTGGTTAGTTGTTAATTATCTATATTCATTCTAATCAAAGTACCCTTACATCTAAATAACAACATAAAAACCCACTCTTTACTATTTTAAGAGCAGGTTTAATGCTATTAAAATAACAATTATTATAGGACATCTTATAATTTATATTACTTATTTAAACTTATATTTCGGAAATGAAGTTGATTTAGAATAAAGATGGACCAAATGAATACTAATGACCTTGATAAACAAGAAAAAGAAATTTCATGTTTTGTTTTAAGATGTATATAGTAGACAAATACTTTAGTGAGGCAGCGCATCTGCAATTTGGTTTTTTAATATAATGTTGTTATGTATGTCTATAGCTACATGGATTGTAACATTATGAGATAGCTGGATTCTCATATGAGTTTCAGGCTTTTTATTTTGTCAAAAATATCTTTAATTTGTCTCCCATTTAGATATAGTAAAGGACACATCTATTGCATGTTATTAGCTCAAGGTATGTTCTTTTAAAGCTATTATAAATATGCATAGTAAGAAATAAAACCATAATTATTTAAATAAAAAAACCCCCGGATTTGTTTAATGATCCAGGGGTTTTTTTATCGTTGAGTCTTTATATTTCCATACCGATCACAAACTTTTTTAGGATAATGGTATGTCCAAGTTTAATAGTTTTTTGCACGAAAGCTATCTATTTTATATTTATTTAATTATCCTACTAAGTTTTTTGTAAAATTCACCTTTTCTTTTTACATGATTAAACTGATTTGGATTAATATTAGCTTTTTGCGAGAGTGCTACAATCTCTTCTTTTGTAATTGAATCTTTAGTATTTATAGATGCTATATTTGTATATTTTCCATCTTCAGTTTTTGGAATTTCTAAAATCCCTTTATTTACAAGATCCACTACAGCCCTATGCTCTGAAGAATGTGTATCTACACCAATAATTTTCCAATTATGCATAACTTTTGGCGTATATACACCGTTCTTTACCTCTTTTAAATATGTAATAGCAAGGTTACGAATGGTTCCACCAGTTTCTCCGAATGCATTCTCTTGTTTAGATGACCAAATTTGTTCAAATTTCCGTCCCTCTAAAGCTCCACCTTTAGCCTGAAGAGCCTCCATTCTATACGCATTCATTCCCAGCGTCATAACATCGTTCGTTTTGATTGGTTTATTTGTACGAATAGAACGTAAATTTGTAATTCTACTTCCATATGGTTTTGTTAAGTCAATTTCGTATTTTACGCCTCCAAAGAAATCATTCGTACTGTATTTAGAAGCACGACGGGTTTTATCAAAGCTAACTGTTACATCTCCGGCACGAGATGAGTTAAAATACCCTGCCGCCCATTCCATATAGTCTTTTAAGTCTTTCCCAGTTACCTTATATACCGTAATTTCACCCAAAGCATATTGATAATTATATGCAATATCTTTTTTCTTAATAGGACCTACATCCAAACGGGCATAGTCATTATCAATTTGATGGGCGACTACATCTGCTTTGCTGTAGTAGAGCATAACTTCATGAAAGAAATCTGATAAAGGTGTCTCTTGAATCTGCACACTTGGAATACCCTTTATTTCATTTTCAGGAACAAGGTTTCTACCCTTTAATTGAGCGACTACAACATTTGCATCTCCTCTCGCATACTCGTGAAAAGGTGTCAGTGTGTCTTCAAGTGTAGGATCAGATACTACTGTTGTTCCATCAGTATTTTTTACAGGTATAGCTGTAGCAGTTTTATCTTTTAAAACCAGCTCTCCATCTTGCTTTGTAAAAGTAAGGTCAATACGCGAGATATGTGTTCCATATTTATCTGGTTCTGTAATAATAACGCCATTTACAACTTCTTTTTTAACAAGTTTATGCATATGAGCTGCAAAAATAGCACTTAGTTCCGGACAAGCATTCGCAATATCTTGAACACCAGTACCAGGGATTCCATTCTCATTTTCTAGTCCCATATGCATAACCCCTACCATTACATCTACTTTACCCTCTAATTCTTTAATTGCCTTTTTTGTCTCTTCTACTGGATTTTTCACTACCAATCCATCCAAATGATCTGTCCCTTTTTCGAAATCACTAATCATTGGTGTATTCATACCAATAATTCCGACTTTAATTCCACCTTTTTCAACAATTGTATATGCAGGAAGAAAACGCTCTCCATTTTCCTTATAAATATTTCCTGCTAACGTCTTGCCCTTATATTGCTCACTAACTTTTTTCAATGTATCTAATCCAAAGTTAAATTCATGATTTCCAAATGCCCAAGCATCATATCCCATTGTATTCATCGCTACCATCATTGGCGATTGTGGCTGATCATTGAATAACTCTACTGAGTTTCCTTGAATTGTATCCCCAGCATCTACTAATATGGTATTGGGATTTTCCTGACGCACCTTCTTTATAACCGTATAAAGCTGCGTTAAACTTCCACTCGTATTTGCACCATCAAGTGCATAATCCCAAGGCATAAATCTACCATGAATATCTGCCGTACCTAACAATGTAATATTAACATCAGATTCCTCAGCCTTAGAAATAGCTGGTTTGGCTGTTACTGCTGTTACAAGAAGCATAAGAATAATAAAATAGCATACATAGTTCTTCCATTTCATTTTTTGCATAATAACAATATTTCTCCCCTTTTTGTACTGCTATAAAGTTGCTTGAACTTTAAAAATGTAACTTATTATTCGGAAAAATTCAACTACAAAAGATAATTTTGGAGGTGGTTCTGTTGTGAAAATATAGAGAATAAAATGCATATACCCCCTAGCAGAATAGTATTTACTTCTTCCTCCAACGTGTGAAGAGCGCTAAACCAACGGTAGATGTATATGTACTTTCAAAATTATGGACATATAACTCATTTCCTGAAATCATTATAACTTAAAGATATAGTGTGTAATGCTGATTACATTTTCGGATTTCATTGCTAATTTATTTCCTTCTAAATGAAAATGCTGAGATCACTTCCAAAAATAATAACCCCGTCTTCATTTAAGACGAGGTTACACTTATACAGTAATTCGGATTCAGTTTTTTTGAATGTTCGTTTCCTTTTCAAAAGTAAGATCTGCTAGTTTCTTATTTTCTTCTGCTCATTGGTTGCTTTCAACTAAGTTCATCATAATTTTAATCAGGATTTGCATTTTATCACTCGAACCCTTGATGCTATCCTAAATCGCTCAATAAATAGATAATAATTTTTACTTTTCAACTTCACAAAACAACTTTATCTCTTTGATTTGTTCTATATGACGCTGTTCATGCAAATAGATTAACTCTATCCACTGATCAAGAAATAATTCTCCAAGAGCTGGATGCATCACTGATTTTTTTGCTAATTTAGATTCATCTTCTATTGTACTCAGAAAACGCATCAATTCTTTTCTAGAGTCGTTTAACAAATCAACCATTTGCAGTACTTCAAATGGTTCTATACTTGGTTCAATCATTTCTGGTGCTATAAATTTTATCGATCTATCTAATACAATAGTGTGAATTTCTTTACGCTCATTTTGGAAACTATCCATCTTTTTTAATCCTGACGAAATAACCGTTATAACTCTCTCATCTAATAAAACTAAGTGATGACAAACTTGTGCTATACTCCATTTATCCTTATCTGGTTTTTTATTAAATTGAGCATCACTTAACAAAGTAATTTCCTCAAATAATTGATTTCTCGTTTCATAAAACTCGTCATTTACAAATATATTCATGTGAATTCTCCTTTCATTAGAACCTATATACTTAGATTCCTGCGTTAGAAATATTCTCTATAGAAAAAAGATTTTCCTTCACTACTATTTCAATCAAATCTTTTCTTGCTTTAATAGTTTCTCTAATTCACGACGAAATATATGAGTTTTCTCAACATCCTTGAAGATTTCCTTGAGGTTATCATGTGCTACAGCTACACCATAATACTTTCCACCGAATCCTTTCAATACAACTACATAAAACGTTCCTAATTATCAATCTAGCATTAAGTAAATGTAAAAAATCACCCTATTTATTCATTTTTCATGCGTATGTATGTACATTTGTTAATTTATTCGATATATTATGTGTATTGAATGATTACGAAAAGCTTATAGGTCGCTAAAAAACACCTTATATTTTTATATCCATGAAAACTACAAAATGTATAAAATTCCATTTGTCAAATGAATTTAATGCGGAAGGAGGTTTGTGGTTACTTCATCGGGATATAATCATCAGTTTTGAACTGATAAAAATATAGGAGGCGACATAATGTTTCGTACGATTTCAAATTTCATGAGAGTAGCTGAGATAAGAAGGAAAATCCTTTTTACATTGGCGATGTTAATCGTTTTTCGAATTGGCACGTTTATTCCAGTTCCTCATACTAACGCAGAGGTATTAAAAGTACAAGATCAAGCCAACGTTTTAGGTATGCTAAACGTATTTGGTGGAGGAGCATTGCAACACTTCTCGATCTTCGCTGTAGGTATTACACCATATATTACAGCTTCCATCATAGTACAATTACTACAAATGGACGTTATACCTAAATTTTCGGAATGGGCAAAGCAAGGTGAAATGGGCCGTAAGAAGTCAGCTCAATTTACTCGATACTTTACAATCATTCTCGCATTCATACAATCCATTGGGATGTCTTATGGTTTTAATAATATAGCAGGTGGACAATTAATAACAGATCAAAGCTGGACTACATACTTATTTATTGCGACAGTTTTAACTGCAGGTACCGCATTTTTACTTTGGTTAGGTGAACAAATTACCGCTAACGGAGTAGGTAATGGTATTTCGATGATTATCTTCGCAGGACTTGTTGCGGCGATTCCAAATGTTGCGAATCAAATTTATTTGCAACAATTTCAAAATGCAGGCGATCAATTATTCATGCACATCATAAAGATGGTCTTAATTGGTCTCGTAATTTTAGCGATAGTTGTTGGCGTTATTTACATTCAACAAGCTGTGCGTAAAATACCGATTCAATATGCAAAAGCTGTTTCAGGAAACAATCAATATCAAGGAGCAAAAAACACTCATTTACCTCTTAAAGTAAATAGTGCTGGTGTAATTCCAGTTATCTTTGCTTCCGCATTTTTAATGACGCCGCGTACAATTGCGCAGCTCTTCCCTGATTCAAGCGTATCGCAATGGTTAGTTGCAAATCTTGATTTCGCACATCCAATTGGAATGACGCTTTATGTCGGTCTTATCGTTGCTTTCACATACTTCTATGCATTCATTCAAGTGAACCCTGAACAAATGGCTGAGAATTTGAAAAAGCAAAATGGATATGTACCTGGTATTCGTCCTGGTAAATCAACAGAACAATATGTAACTAAAATTTTATGCCGTTTAACATTTATCGGCGCAATTTTCTTAGGTGCAATTTCAATTTTACCGCTCGTATTCACGAAAATTGCTACATTACCACCTTCTGCACAAATTGGTGGTACAAGCTTACTTATCATCGTCGGTGTAGCACTTGAAACGATGAAGACGTTAGAAAGTCAGCTTGTGAAGCGTCATTATAAAGGCTTTATAAAAAAAGCAAATTAAGTAAAAAACACAGTTGGTTATTTTTCCAACTGTGTTTTTAATTCTACTACCTCTAATTTCCCCACTAATGTATCAATCACTTTTTCCAAGTTCATTATTTTTTCTTCTAAGGATTGAATGCGCTTATTGCTCTCGTCTACATCATTATATTTTAAATTATCATCGGAGATTTTGAACTGCTCCCCTAATTCGGAAGTGATATCTTTAATAGTTGATTTTTCATCATTACTGGTTGTATTTGATTTTAATTCAAATTGAAGTTCATATGTATTTCCAGTTACTTCTTTCGCTATTTGCGAAATTAAATCTTTATAAGACTTTTTAACCCACTCTTGTTGAAATTCATTTTTAAAATAAATGATCAATGAATTTTCATTTATTCTGGCTGTCGTTTCTTTGACCCATGTTTCATATGATGGTCTCGAAATTGTTAATTGCATTTTATCTTTTATTTTATTCCAAATTGTACTGGATTCCTCTTGTCCGGAAGTGCGATGATTATTTTGCACGTGATGAGTCTGTACTATAGAAATGGCGTTTAATTCTATTTCGAACCAAATTTGGTATTCTTCATTTGTAATTTTCTGTACGGTACTTGAAATTATATTTTTATACTCTCCTTCCAGCAAATCACGATGAAAAGCATCTTCACAAAAGATTATTAATTTATTATCTTCTATTGTAGCATTTGTATTTCTAATCCATGTCATAAATGTTTTCTCAGCTACTTTTGGCCTTAATGCTTTCTTTACTTCATCCCAGCTATTAAGCCTTTCTTTTTGAACATCTTTCAACTTAGATGGTTCGTCATTACATAGATCAAACTGAATTTCAAACGTCGTATTAAACATTTCTCTTAATGTATGAAATACTAATTCTTTGTAATGAGATTCTAACCAGTCACGTGCAAATTCATTCGGACAATAAACTGTTAATATATCATCCTCTAAATAAACAGTAGTATTAGTAAACCAGGTTTCATATGATGGTTTTGAAATTTGTGGTCGGATTTTTTCCTTTACTTCAGTCCAATTTATTTTCATAATAACTCCCCTCTTTTTACAGTTCTCTTTCATATAGCTTAATAATATTACGCCTTTCCAATAAATAAAGTCAATCCGTATCGTAAATAAAATTCAAGGAGCCCTGTTTTATACAGGGCTCCTTCTTTATACAACTACATTTCCTTCTCAAATAATCTTCCTTGTTTGAAATACATACGGAGTGTGGATCGATTAGCTAAAAATACACCAACCAAAATAAAACAAGCACCTATTCCCATTGTAGGGTTTAAAGGTTCTCCTAATATGATGTATCCAACTATAATAGCAATTAACGGTGATACATATAACCACGTTGATGGGAATACAGGATTCGTTTTTGATAAGAGCCAATAATATAATCCGTGCCCACCAATTGATCCGATAAAGATGAGATATAAAATAGACCACTGTACGCTCCATGAAGCTAATACAGTTACATTCGGCTGTTCTACTATGACAGATACGATTAGTAATAAAACTCCTCCGTAAAACATTTGAATACCATTAATGAGAAATGGTGATACACTTTGTAAATCCGAAAGTATTTCTTTTGAGCGAATAGAGCCTATTCCGTAAAATAACTCTCCTACAACTAAAACAATACAAGCAATACTCCATATGAAACTTACTTCTTGGTGCATTCCTGGTAAAGAAACAAAAACAACACCTGTTAGTGCAATAATTAAAGCTACGAGTTGCTCCTTTTGTAATTTTGTCTTATTTCTCTTTGCTTGTAATAACAAAATCATCATCGGTCCCGTAGCAGAAAGCACAGCAGCTAATCCTGAAGAGATATATTGTTCCGCCCAGTACAATGTAGCGAATGTCATAAACGTTAAACAAAATCCAGCATATATGATACGTTTTGAAAATACATATGGCATAATTTCTTTTCGCTTTAACTTGAATATAATCATAAGGATTACGCCTGCTAAAATGAAACGAATTCCTGCTGAAAATAATGGGGGCGCTCCTGCTTCAATTCCGATTTTTATCGTTAAAAATGTTGTTCCGAATATAATACATACTAAAATATAATTGAAAATGACCATTTTCCTTCCTCCTTTTTACTCTTACCATGAGTATAGAAGGTACGGTGTATAACAGTGTATATATGTATATAACAGTTACCTAAAATCATAGTTGATTCTCTTTATATTTTTCGCTTTAATTAAATAAAAATGAAAAAGGTGAAACCATGAAAATTGTCCTTCGTAAAGAATCCAACATACCGTATTACCAGCAAATATATATGCAAATCGTTGAAAGAGTACAAAGTGGCATGCTTTCACATGGTGACGCACTTCCATCTTTACGCTCTATGGCCGAAGATTTACAGATTAGCCTATTAACTGTTCGTAAAGCATATAAGCAGTTAGAAAAGAAAGAATATATACGCATTGAGCAAGGGAAAGGTGCTTATATACATAAACATGTAAAGAAAAATTTCAAACCTATTCCGTTTAAATGGCAACAAACGAAAACGATTAATGTTATGCGATCTCAATATGCAATGAATCAGCACCGGAAATATTACGATTTTTCACAAGCGATTTTATATCCTCGCTTATTACCAAATCCATTCTTGGCAGACGAAATGCATAAAATACTTGATAAAGACCAGATGATCCTAGCAACTTATGGGCCAGTTCAGGGTGATTATGAACTGCGAGTTGAAATAGCAAATTACTTAAAAGAACACCAGAAATTACTGACAGACCCATCTCAATTATTAATTACAAGCGGAGCACAACAAGGAATTGATTTAATTGCTCAAACATTATTAAAACCTGGTGATATTGTATTAGTGGAAAGTCCTTGTTACAGTGCTGCACTTGATATTTTCATCAATAAAGGTGCTAAAATTATACCAGTTTCTCTTGATAATCATGGAGTTCGCTCCGACTTAATCGATGATATTTGTCAAAGTAAAAATCCCGTATTATTGTATACAAATCCAACTTTCCAGAACCCGACTGGTACAGTAATGAGTAAGGAACGAAGAATGGAACTTATCGAACTAGCGGAGTTATATGAGTTTTTTATAATTGAAGATGATTCTTTCGGGGAAATATATTTTGAGTATGCTACTGTTCCCTCTCCTATCAAAAATTTTGATACAAACGGCCACGTAATATATATAAAAGGATTTAGTAAAACGTTAGCACCGGGACTACGTATCGCAGCACTTATTGCCGAAGGTCCTATTTTTGAATGGTTATACGCTGTAAAAGGTTCAATGGATATAGGTAGTCCTTTATTAACGCAAAAAGCACTCCTTCCTTTTTTACGTGCAGAACGTATGAAAAATCATTTAGAAAAATTACGTACGGCTTTACAAATTAGACGTGATATAACTATTGATATTTTATCACCACTTAAAGATGTACACTTTGAAATACCAAATGGTGGTTTTAATTTATGGATTACACTTCCTGATACAATAGATCCCTTTACCTTATTACAAAAAGCAAATGAAGTAGATGTCTCTTTTTTACCAGGAACAGCTTGTCTATTACATAACGAAAGAAATAATAACAAATTAAGGATTAGCTATTCCATGTTAAATGAAAAAGATATGTTGATTGGTTTAGAGAAATTACATGATACAATACGATACAGCACATTTTTGAAGTAATATCACATATCCACCGAAAAATAACATTCCTAAATCTACATTTCAGGATGTTATTTCTCGGTGGATAAATTTAATTTTTTCTACAAGTCAATATCTACATTTTCATTGCACCTTAATTACAATCTTACCTCTAACATGTTGACCTTCACTCAAAATATGAGCTTCTCTAATTCCTTCTTCATTAAACGGCACAACTTTACTTATAATTGGTTTTATTTTTCCGTGTACAATTAATTTTGATAATGCTTCTAATTGCTTTCCGTTTGGTTTTAGCCATAAAAAACCTGATTTTATCCCTTTTACTTTTTGAATTGGCTCATGAACAATCGAAACTAAAACACCACCAGATTTTATAATTTGAAAGCTTTTTTCTTGTACTTCCCCACCTATTGTATCTAATACAATATCGAAATTTGATAGTAGTTCTTCAAATTTATCTTTTTTATAATCAATAACGAGATCTGCTCCTAAAGACTGTAAAAACTCTTCATTCTTACAACTTGCAGTTGTCGCAACAAAAGCTCCAAATGATTTTGCGATTTGGATTGCCAAACTTCCAACTCCACCAGCTCCAGCATGAATGAGTACTCGGTCATGTTCTTTTATTTTTGCGTAATCTACAAGACTTTGCCACGCTGTAAGTCCTGCAAGAGGAATAGAAGCTGCCTCTTCGAAACTTAGATTAGTAGGCATGTAAGATACTAAATCCGATTTTACTGTAATGAATTCAGCATAAGAGCCCTTCCCTATATTTTCAGGTTTCGTAAATACTTTATCTCCTACTTTGAAGCACTCTACCTCTTCCCCAACTTCTTCAATAACCCCAGCTACATCTAACCCTAAAATGATTGGAAATGAAAACTGTAACTGTTCTTGTAAGTCTCCCTTTCTAACTTTCCAATCAACAGGATTAACAGATGTTGCGAGAATACGTATCAATACCTCGTTACCTTTAACAATTGGTTTTAAAACTTCTCTTTCTTTTAATTCTTCAACATTACCATATTGATCTATTACAATTGCTTTCATTTCTACTCCCCCTTGCTGTTTATTTTAATAACTTACAAATATTTCTCAAAATTTTTTGCCTTGAATTATCATAAACTTATTTTTGGGGGTAATTACGTGTGAAGCATTATGAATTCCAAAACGAAACTTACACACACGTTAGAATCATTCAAAATTGCATTTTAAATTAAATTCAAAAGAAATGGGGAGAACTCTATGACTGAAAAGATATTTAAAATAAACGGGATTGATATATGTACAGAAAGCTTTGGTAACCCTAAAAACCCAGCTGTTTTATTAATTATGGGTGCTACGTGTTCAATGGTTTATTGGGCTGAAGAGTTTTGTGAACAGTTGGCTAACACAGGGAAATTTGTTATTCGTTTTGATAACCGTGATGTGGGACGCTCTGTTGCATATGAACCTGGAACTTCCAATTATACAGTTACAAATATGGCTGAAGATGCAATTGGAGTACTAGATGCTTATCATATTGATAAAGCACATCTATTTGGTATGTCATTAGGTGGTATGATTGCTCAAATTGCTGCCGTAAACCATCCCGAAAGAGTTTTATCGTTAATATTACTAGCTACAAGTGTGATAGGCTCTGACAATAACACGCGCGATTTACCCCCAATGGATGAAAGAATTTTAACACACCACGCAAATGGCGCGCATTTGGATTGGACAAATGCAAATGTTGTGGCAGAATATTTCGTTTCAGGATCTCGCTTATTATGTGGATCAAAACGAACATTTGATGAAGCTATGGTTTATACACAAGTAAAGCAAGAAATAGCACGTGCAAACAATCTATTAAGTATGTTTAATCACGCTTTACTTCGAGGTGATGATGCTTATGAAGGAGTACTTCATTCGATACATGCACCTACTTTAGTCATTCACGGAACAGACGATACAGCACTCCCTTTTGAACATGGTCTCGCACTTATTGATGAAATTCCTAACTCAGTCCTATTAACCCTTGAAGGCGCAGGACATGAAAACCATCCCGATGATTGGGAAGACATCATTCATGCTGTTACTGAACATACATCTAATATATAGGTAAATAACGAATAGAAGGGGCACACCACAATTTGTGCCCCTTCTATTCGTTACATGTAAAAAAGCCCATCACTGTATCCGTATGTATAGTGATGGGCAATACTTATATTTTTCTATGTTTAAAAAAATGGACAATCTAATTGATCAACAGATTCCCATGATTTTTTTTTTATATTTTCGGTGGATTTATTAGCTTCTAGTGGCACGTTTTTAAAGGGATTTACTTCGACCTTTAATACGGATGATGGCTCCACGTATAGTGTGAAAACATGGCTACTTGGTATAGCTTTTGACACATCAATATCTCCTACTTGTTTAAAGAGTTGCTGTGCTGCAAAGAAAAAGAAATTAGTTGGGTTTGATTGTTTATTCAGCCATGCAATCATTTCAGGTGATACTGATTTATGAATATTGATTTTTACTCGATCACCACGTTTATATCGCCTAGATCGCATACTTCCACCAACTAACTTATCGTTAAGTTTGTAAACCCTAACTCTTTTTGCTTATGCTCTCTATATTTTGGCGAACAAGTGTAGACTAATAATCCACGTGCATTTGTAAATAATGGATTATCTACAAAGATTACATTTGTTAAACGCCCTTTTTGTTTTAAAATCATTTTCAGGCTATTTTTAATAATAACCGCGCCCCCACCATAAATAAATACGTATGGATCGTCCTTCATATCATCAATTTTGTTTATGATATCCGTTGCGACACGCGCTGCTAAACCTAATAATGCTGGTTGTGATTCTTCAACTAATAATGCATTTCTAGGGTGTTTATCATTTAAATAAATTTGATTGAATTCTGTAATGCTATCAATCGTCTTTGTTGGATACTTCCGGTTCCATCTCGTAATAATTTGTAGTAACGTTTCTTTCACACCGTATGATAAGCCTTTACTTAGTTGTGGTCTAAAGTTTACGCCTAGTGAAACTACTTCTTCTGTCGTCCCTGCGCCAATATCAAAAGATAATAGTGTTTTATCAACAAAATCAATTTCTGAAACTTGATTTTGTTCACATTCAATTTTATGTTTCACAACATTTCCTTCTTCATCATATACAATGCCCCACGTCCCAGAAGCGCCCTCAGGTAGGCATTTACAATATTCGATAGAAATATTAATTGTCACATCACGTCCATTTGGATAGTGGAATACAACTTTATGATTACCCATATAACGTTTTGCATTTTCCGCAGCTATTTCTTGTGTAATAAGCTGCATAGGAAGAGCAACAGATAAATCATAACGAATATTAATGTGACTAGAAGTTGGACTTTGGCGCATAGCACTTACTGCTAAACCAGATAGAATGGTAATAACCATTAACTCATCCGTTGATTTATTCGATTTCTTCTCAACCTCAGTACCTTTTAATTGATCTTGAATGACCTTTTTACCAACGATATACCGCACGTTATTTAACATTAACGATGGAGAACTAATGGTCACGTCAATGTGATTTTCTAGTTCAGATAATGAAACATCTCCCTCATCTAACAATCCTGTAGGCTCTCCTATATATAAAGAATATATACTCGGAATAAAAATAGGGTCTTGCCCTTTCACCATTAACTTCAAACCGTTATTTCCTGCATCAGCACCAGCTTTTAAAAGAATAGACATAACTACCCCCTAAATTAATCTGACATCCCTTCCAAATATATGCGAGCCCATTCTTTTACATTCAAATGTAATGTAATTTTTTATTAATCGTAAAAACAAAATATCATATTCTCGGCCCTTTATGTAAAAAGCATTTGACATAGAACTTTTCCAATTTTATACTATTAGTGTAAAGAGTTTTTTACAACTATGGAGGTGCTATTTCTAATATGAATCGTAAAAATTTCATTTTACTAACAATCGTTTTATCGTTACTTGGAGTACTTATACATGGAGCCTATAAATATATCACTGAAGGTGCGATTTTAGGCGGAACAATCTTCGCAAGTGCAATTATAATTAGCTACTTCATCAATCATATTACGTGGGGAGATCCCCACGGTGTATCAGAGGAAAGCCAAGATGAAATGGGACAGCAAATTAAATATAAAAGTTTTAAAGTTGCTTATTTTGTGCTAATATGCCTTATGTTTGTTATTTTAATATTGTCAGAAGGATTTGCATTCCTATTACTCGATGAAATAAAGAATCTTCCTCTCTTTATCGCAATTTGTTCTTCATTCTTTATTTATCCTATTGTCGAACTTATAGTCGCAAAACAATATAAATCAAAAGATGAGATTTTGTAAAGTGATAATAAAGTTATTTAATTCTGATTAAAAAATATAAGAGCCTCGCTACAATTCATATTGTAGTAAGGCTCTTATATTTTTTAATTTCTAACCTTTTAAATGAGTTTGTAGACAAATATAAATAATAAATTTGTTTACTAAATCCATTATTTCATCCCCAAATAATAAAGTATAAATTTTTTTTATTAGTCTTTATACCTAGCATAAATAAGATTATTCACTTTTATCGAAAGCCTTCATTTCACCTAATTTAAGTTCTTGACCTTAACTGTTTTCACATCTAATTTAATTAGTACCATTACGCTCTAACCCTTGTCGATTGAAATATTGTTCAATTAATTCTTTACCTGTTTTGATTGTTGTATAATACTGTCCTTCATATAATTTTCCTTCTGATGGATTATGAAAGGTTTCATATTTCTTTAGTTCTGTATCTTCATCAAATAACTTCTTTGCAACTTCTAAGTCTGATGTTTCAATTGCACCAAATACCCTACCTATATCATAAACGCTCTCTTCATCAAAACTCTCTTCTAGAAGATAGTGTTTATCCTCTTCTATAGGTGTTATCTTACCTTTTGTAAGTGAGTATAGGTGCTTCGTTTCTTCTACTTGTACCATGATAAAAATCCAACCAACTCTTACAACCGTACATGGTGCTATCCCCTCTAATGTAAGTGCAACTACTTTTTGGTCTTTCACAAATTTCCCCATCTTACCTACCCCTTAATTCGTTTGTTTTATACTATAACCATAGTCTCTTAAATATTTATCTGCTCTAAGTAATACGTCTCTAAGAGGTTTCTTTTCTGTAAATGTTAGTCTATTGTCAATCGTGTTCCAATATACTTTACCGTATTTCGTTACAGCTTCTACTTGAATATTGTCAGCATATCTTTTGTATCATAAAAAGCTTCTGTAAATCCTTCTGTAAACTTCTTGATATATTCAGATCCTACTACCATTGCTTGTTTAGTCGATTTATAATTGTAAACTCATAACGGATTCGTTCATGATAACTAGATAACAGTTTGCTCCAAAAAACTTATTGTCTACCATTCCATACTATACCCATTCTTGCTTTGCCTTTGAAAAATTATGCTTTTCTACACCTTGTAATAAATTGAAATTTTTTTATAGAGATAACCTGCATGGTTAGTTCTATATAAATTAAACAACTTGATTATCTCTTAACAAATTTTCTATATACAGAAAATCTAATCATTTTATATTTACATCCCCTCTACTATCGCTTTTAATTTATTCACAGTCCGCCAATTCCTTATCGTAGCTGGTGTATGTAACTTCTGGAACTGATTCATTAATTTAGAATTCCGAATGCTATTTTTGAATAACAAATACACTACTTTTTCATGTATATAACAATCTTCTGTCTCATTTTTTTGTATAAGTAGCTGATCTTTTTCTGCTTCAGAAAGTTCATTTGCTAAGAAGGCAACCTGTATACTTTCCCCTTCTAGCAATGAATCGGCCCCATAGGGACATCTTTTTATAACATTTATAAATTCCTCATTTGTTCTTAACATGACTGGAACATCAAAACTAAAAACGTTTTTAATTTCAGATTGTATTCGTTCCTTTAGAAAATTAATATCTTTTTCAGATTCGAACACGATATTACCGCTTTGAATATATGTTTTTACTTGTTTTAACCACATTGATTCAAACACTCGTTTTAAATCAGCCATTTTGATTACCTTATGCCCGCCTACATTAATTCCTCTTAGTAGTGCAATATAAATCGTCATATCATTTCTCCTTATTCAAATGTGTTTCATAAATGATGTAAAGTGATAATAAAGTTATTTAATTTTGTTCAACGAAAGCACCTGTTTGTTGAACAAATAGTGCTTTCATTATAGAGATGTTGACTTTTTAAATAAAGGTATGCACCCTCCACTAGGCCCATAAGCAACTCCAATTTTTTCCCATTCATATTTTTCGTAATAGCCTTCAAGATCTGAAGTAAGATAAAGAAATTTGTACCCTCTTTTTGCTGCTTCTAGCAGTCCATGATTCAACAAATTTGCTCCTATAGAGTGGCCCCTAAATTTTTCATCTACAAACAAACATGCTAGCCACGGGCTCAAATCCTGACGACTATTTAAATCGTTGCGAATTAATGCATACGTTCCAATAATCTTATCATCTACTTTTGCAATGTAAAAACTCGGTATGTCATTTGGATCAGTTAAAGCATTAGTCATACAATCTTCATAAAAAGCACGCCCACCTTCTTCACCCCATTCTTTCCAAAAAACATCTATTGCCTTATTAAATAAGTCATCCTTATTTAGTAATTGAATTATTTCCATAAAGCTATGCCCCCCAAAAGTATTATTTAATGATTGTACAACTAACTAAAATGAATGCTTTTCAAGTATCTTTATTTTTTATGTAACTAGCTATAATTTCTTTACTCTTAAATATAGCCTTTTAATATTTATTCTCTTGTCGTTCTAAATAAAAAAACTTACTACTTTGTTATGCAAGAGTAAGTTTTTTCTCATTATTTCATGATAGGTAAATGCATTATAATTTGTTGACCAATTGGCCCCATTCTTCTAACGCCTTTATCTTGAAATCCAACCTTTTCATATAAATTTTGTGCAGGAATATTTTTTTCATTCACAGCAAGTACAACTTCATTTTTTATTGGAAAATAACGTTTTACAAACGCTTGTAATAAAGCCAATGACTTTTTAGCATATCCTTTTCTCTGTCTATTGTGATTTACAGAAAAAGATGTTAAAAGTAAAGCGTCTTCATTATCTGTGAACTCCTGCACTCTATCTCCCGTTTGCAATACGAAAAGGCCAACAGGTACCCCATTGTAATCCAAAATAACAATCACATTTTTTGTACGATCACTTTTAGCTTTCTCCAGCAATTCGCCTGGGTCTGATGTAAATTGAACTTGTTCACTTGGTAAAGTAAATGTTTGTATAATTTCTTTATATTTCTCCTTATACGGAACTAATTGAATTTCCCCTGTATGTATGTTCATGCTAAACTCTCCCATTTTTAACTTATTAACTTAAACCTTGCTGCGCTTTGGAATGCACTTTTCCATCTAAAAAGGTAATTTCAACTAATGAAGTTGGATCGCTTCCCTTCCAAGCGAAAATTTGTTTAATTTGTGTAGAATGTTCTACGCCTTCTTCTATGACTAAATCCCCTTCAAAACCAATTAATTCTTTCACTTCTGTATAAGTCATTCCTTCATTTATATTCGAGAAATGATTTATATTGATAGATTCGTTTTGCTGCCTTTCCATCACAGTAGAAGAAGTCGTTGTTTGTTTTTTTACTTCTTTCTTCTGTTCACACGCTGTCATACTGAAACCTAAGCATAAACTACATAATATTAATGTGCTTTTTTTCATCATAACAGTTGTCCCTCCCCTCATAATTAAACCATATATTCCCTTAAAAATAAACTGAATATTTAATATTATATTGAAAAACCCTGTACAATTTAGTACAGGGTTAAGGTTAACTTTATTTATTCAAATGATTATTTGATTGATCATTTTGTTCTTTTCTTAGTTCTTGTTCTTCATCTTTTGGTAATTGTCTATCATTATCTTTAATTGGATTCGTTTCTCGATTTTCAATCATGTCATTTGGAACTTGCGGCATTACTCGGCCAACAATTGCCGCTAACTCATCGAGTATACCTTCGCCTGTTTTTCCTTTTTTAATTTGCTTTCCAATTTGTTTCAGTCGTTCATACGTATCAACATCTGCTACAACGACTGCATTAGCACCATCTGGATCGTTTTTTAAACTTTCTGCAACAGAGTATTTAATGGACTCCACACGAGTTCGATCGAGTTTCGCTTTTACATCAATACCTACAATAGCATATTTCCCAACAACGACCGCTGTTGCATCATTCACACCTGGCACACTTGCGGCTAAAGATGCTAAATGGTCTGCTGCTTTTTCATTTGGCTTATTTGGTTTGTTCGTATAATTAACATTTTTCATCGAAACATTTTTTTGCTCTGGCTTTTCGTTTGGATTGTCCTTTTTTCCAATACTGCATCCAGTTATAAATAAGCAAAGCATCAACATATATAGTAGGATCTTCATTATTCTCACCACTTTACTATTAAAGTTTAATCATAAATTTTTTCAACAGCTTGCATTTTCTTCACTTTTTCCTCTGCTCCGCTATTTGCATTAATGAAAATTTGATACGTATCTTTCCCTAAAGTACCTACAAATTCATAGCAAAGTACTTCATTATGCAAATCATTTACTACGACAGCTTTACGTTCTTCCATAACTTTAACATCTGGATTGATTTTCTTTCTTGCTTCTGCTGCAGTTAACTTTGCTGATGGAACTGTTCGTTTTTGATGTGATGCTAAATATTCTTTTGCGGAAAATCCAACGATAGAACCGTCGTCTAAAGCAATTTTCATTTGGATTGCTTCTGGATAAATTCGTACACCATTCTCATTTACTACATACGTAAATACACCAACATTATCATATTGTGAACTATCATAAAGCTCCATATTGTTAAATTTATGGTCCTTTAAGAATTTCAAACCTTTACTTCCTGCATCGTTTAAACTAATTTTCTGTTCTTTAATTTCTCGATTATTCATAACCCAAATTGGATATCCGCCTTTTCCGGTAATATCCATATAAAACTCATTATTCGTTACGGAATCTTTAATTTTCACACTATAGAAAGATTCTTTCGCACCTTTTCCGCTTTTCTCAACTTCTACTTTTTCATTTCCTTTTAAATTCAAAAACGATTTTGCAATTTTCGCCGCTTCATCTTTTGAAATTGCTTTTCCATCTGCTTCAAATCCGCCTTTTTTATTTTTTTGTGCACTTGTAAAGGTAGGTCCGAAGTTTGTAGATGAATACGATGTTACATTTTTTTCTACTGTCTTTAGTCCGTCAATAATTGTATTGTCTGCAGGGTCACGATTGGATGCGAGGGCCATCTCAACATCCATCCAGCGTAAATTGTTTTTCAAAACAAGATGTTGCACTTTTCTTAGTTCATCTTGTATATTTCCTGCATTTGAATATAAAGTTTCCAACGTTTTGTATTCTTGATCATTTAACGGCTCTTTTTCTAAATCACGAATGGCTGCACGGTAACTAAAATCACCGATATTCGCTAAAAATTCTTCCGTTTTATTAAAAGGCATTAATGTTAAAGGAAGTTGTCCTACATCTGAACGAGCTTCTGATGTTAATCTCCATACATCTGCTAATGCAGGCGATAAAGATGCGCGTGAATTCATTGCAAGCGTTGTTCCAATTTTGTCGTGCAATAAATCAACCTCATATGCTAAATCATGAAACGCACGTTGATAGCTATTTTCTGCTCGAATTAATACTGCATTCTTCTCTTGATGCTCTTTATAGCCCCAGTATCCTGTCCCGACTACACCAATTGTTAATAATACGATTATAATACCTCGTAACATAGTTCCACCTCCGCTCTATTTACAGAAAATATGTTTCCCGATCTTTTTAATTTGTGGACGAGTCCAAATCCATTTACTTGTTGCAGTATCTGGATTGAAGTAGTACAATGCGTTTCCTGTTGGATCCCATCCATTAATTGCATCTAATACTGCCTTTTTCGCTGTTTCATTTGGCGTTAAATATATTTGTCCATCCGCAACTGCGGTAAAGGCTCTCGGCTCAAAGATTACACCCGAAACGGTATTTGGAAATGATGCACTTGTAACACGATTTAAAATAACCGCAGCTACTGCAACTTGTCCTAAGTACGGCTCACCACGAGACTCTCCATATACTGCGTTTGCCATAAGCTGAATGTCATTTTGAGAATAACCATTTGGAACATTTGTCCCTTTATTTTGAGGTGGTTTATTTTCTTGTGCAGTACCACCGCTATTTTCTTTATTCGTTGTCGTTCCTTTATTAGCAGTTGACTTGTTATACTTCGTTGCCTTCACGAGCATTTGCTTCGTTTTAGCTCCAGCTAAACCATCAACAGGTAATCCGAATTTCTCTTGGAAATTTCGAAGTGCCCAGTATGTACCCCATCCGAAAACACCATCCACTTTTCCCGTATAAAATCCGTTATATTTCAAACGAGATTGCAATTCAATGACATCTTCGCCAGATGCTCCTCTTTGAATGACTTGATTAGAAAAAGCTTCTACATTCTTTAGTTGTATACTACTGACCATTAAAGATAGTCCTATGAACGTAAGTAAAACTGCTATTTTAAAAATAGCTTTTTGGCGCATAAATTTCCCTCCTTAATTACGGAAATGATTTCTTGGTTATGTTTTGTAAAAGCCTCGCTTTTATGTAAAGAAGACAAAAAAATCCAAACTCATATCGTTGAAAAAATATGTAAATAATATAAAAAAAGGATAAAAGGAGTTCATCATGAAGAAATTGTTAAAGCGTGTCGCACTTGTCATTCTGTTCCTAACAACATGTTCAAATATATATACCGGCCCATCAATTGTTCATGCGCAGCCGCCATATGCCAAATGGGGTAAACTTGCTGTAGAAAAGACGAAAGAACAATACCCAAAAGCTGAGATTATTGATTACCTTCATATAGGCAGAAAACCAAAAACCATTCAAATAACAGTTGAAAAATTTAAATTGTGGCTACGTGAAGATGGAAAAGAATACGGTGTTTTTGTTGATGTAGAATTTGAAACGAAGACGGAGAAATTTATAAAGATGTCATTTCAGAAGACGAGTAGATAAAATGAAGAACCCCCACTGTTTATTTTTTTAACAGTGGGGGTTCTTCATTTCTAAAATTATTTCCTAAAATTTCGATTCCCTAAAAATCTGACCAATATACAAATAGCACCGATTACAACTGCTATCCCTATACTGTATAAAAGTACTCTACCATATCCACCTATTCTCGGATCTAAAAACGGATAAGGATACCAATTCACGATTGGACCACGTATTAAGCTATATAAAACGTAAAAAAACGGGAATAAGAGCCAACTTGTAGCTTGTTTCCAGGTAATTTTCTTACTAGGTGGATTTAAAACCCAATCTAAAAGCATTGCGATTGGCATGATATAATGTAACACCGTATTTACCCATGGTATTGCGGTTTGAAGTGATTCTTCTAACCCTCTTAATAATAAAAAATAAATGAGTCCAGTCGTAAGTATGTATACAGTTGCTGCACCACGAAGTATACCAAACTGTTCTGATCGACCAAATGTAGCTGTTCCAATACTACTTAAAAGGAGAATACATGCAACTAAAATGTTACTTTCAATCGTAAAGAAACTAAAAAAATTAACTGGATTAAACGGTTTCACTTGTGCTCTTATTAGAAACTGCGTAATAAGGGCGCTACATGCTAAAAGACTTAAGCATAGTCTAAATAAAGATAACGTTTTTACACCTCTCATATATTCGCTCCTCTCCCTATATAAACTTATAATTCTCTTTGTACATGCTCAATAAATAACTTTAATGGAACGAGCCCACGTTTAGGCATATGACTACTTATTACAGCTACGACTTCTAACTGCGGAATGATAACGATGTATTGCCCGCCGTATCCCATAGCAAAGTATATGTAATACGGTATGTGAAATCTTTCGTTATTCAATACCCACCAGTGATATCCATATGCTCCGACATGTTCATACGTTTCAAATAGAGATGTACTCGATTCTTCTAACCATTTCGATGATACGATTTCATTTCCCTGCCAATACCCATTCTGTAAACATAATATTCCGAGCTTTAATAAATCTTTAGATTTCATTTTCATACCGAAACCACCAACATGTATTCCTTGGGGATCTTGTTGCCACTCATATTCTGTAATTTCTAATGGATCAAATAAATATCTTTTCGCAAACTGCTCTGTCGGCATTCCAGTAGCTTTTTGGACAATATAGCTAAGCAAATGAGAAGACCCTGAGTTATAATTCATTTTTGTAGCGGGTTCTTCAATTATTGGCTTTTCTAATATGTACTGCACCCAATTCTCTGATTCAACAAAATCATTTGGGAAAACGACCCCATTCCCAAACTCCTTCCAGTCTTCTCCTGTTGTCATCGTTAATAGATGGTAAATTGTTAATTTGCTTTTTTCTTTTGGTACATTTAGAATCCATTTTGTTATTGGTGTATGTATATCATTTATATATCCCTTATCTATAGCAATACCTATTAATATAGATACAATGCTTTTTGTAATCGAATTTATTTTATTTAAATTACTTGCACATTCTATCGTTTTATAATACTCATTTGTTAGCTCACCTTTTTGATAAACAAGAAATGTATTCACTTTTTTCTTTTCAAATTTATTTTCTAGTTGCTTGAAATCCAAAACTTTACCTCCGTTTAAAAAATCACTTAATTTATTATATCTTGTAGCTTCTATTAAAACATAATTGAGTTCAAATAAAAAACAAACCTGTCAGTTTGACTGACAGGTTTGTTTTTATAATTTCGTGCGAACATTCCATAGCTCTGGGAAGAATCGTTGATCAAGTACTCGTTTTAAATAAGATACACCAGAAGAGCCACCTGTTCCCATTTTATGTCCGATAATGCGTTCTACCGTTTTCATATGACGGAAACGCCATTGTTGTAGCCAGTCTTCAATATCGATTAATTTTTCAGCAAGCTGATATAAGTTCCAATATTTTTTTACATCGGCATACACTTCTAACCATGCCGCTTCTACAGTTGCATCTTCTTCATAAGGCTGCGTAATATCACGATTTAGCACATCTTTATGAATAGGGAATCCTTCTTTTACCAGAGCTTGTATTGCCACATCATATAAACTTGGTGCATGTAGCGCTGTATGAAGTCGAGCGTGTAATTCTGGATCCTTTTCATAAATTTTTAATGCATGCGGTGTTTTATAGCCAAGTGCATACTCAATCATACGATATTGATACGATTGAAACCCTGAAGCTTGACCGAGTGAATCACGAAACTCAATATATTCTGATGGTGTTAATGTCGCAAGAATATCCCAAGATTGAATAATTTGTGATTGAATTTTTGAAACACGTGCTAACATTTTAAAAGCTGGTTGTAATTTATCTTGTTTAATAGATTCAATTGCAGCGTTTAACTCATGTAAAATAAGCTTCATCCAAAGTTCACTTGCTTGGTGAATCACGATAAACAGCATTTCATCATGATGGTCTGATAATCTCTTTTGAGAAGATAGTAAACTATCTAATTGTAAATACTCCCCGTACGTCATATTCTCTTTAAAGTCCGTATGAATCCCTTTTTCCATAATTACCTTTTCATTTTCTTTCATATTAGCCAAACGCCCCTTTATATATATTTCTACTTATATTGGTCTAATAACTGCTCGAACTGGACTTCCATCTGCATCCGTTAAGGCAAGTGGTAATGCGATTAGTTCATAATCACCGTCTGCTACATGATCTAGTACGACATTTTCTAAAATGTGTATGCCATGTTTAAACAATTGGTGATGCGCTTCTAATTCTTTATCATCTAATGGATCAACTGAAGGTACATCCACCCCTATTAAACGAATTCCTTTTTCAGAAAGAAACGGTGCAATATCAGCACGTAAATGCGGAATTACATCTGGGAATTCATTCACTTTACCATGTGAAGATGTGCGTAACAACAATCGTTCTACACCTTCTAAATGAAAGTTTTCCAATTCCTTTTTCCCAATGCTTTCAAGATTAGAGACATCAATGATGCGCGCTGGGCCGACATAAACTTGAACATCTAAATCTATTACTTTTTTACCTTGATTATCAAAATGAAAAGGTGCATCAATATGGGTGCCTGTATGAATACTCATCGTTAACTTTCCGACATTTACTGATCCACTCTCTTCTTTTGACCATGATACTTCATACGAGAACGGTGTATCTCCTGGCCAAGTGGCAATATCATTATTTAGCGGTTGTGAAATATCAATCCACTCTGATACTTTCATACTTATGCCACAACCTCTCGCTTATTTTCGAAATTCTTATATTCTTCATCTTTCATGATTTTCTTTAAAATTTGAACAGAATGCCATACTTCCTCGTATGTGTTATATAATGCAACTGGCGCAAGTCTTACTCCATTTGGCGCCCGGAAATCTGGAATTACTCCATTTGCTTTTAACGCTTTACAAATACGCGCTGCTTCCGAATGCTCTAAATAAATATGCCCGCCTCGTTTTTCATCCTCTAATGGATTTCCAATTGTAAATCCGCAATCTTTTAATTCGTGATCAATTAAATCCAGCATGTATCTTGTAATATGTAGGGATTTTTCACGTAAACGTTCTATACCAGCATCTTTAAAAATTTCAAGAGAACCGATTAAAGGTGCAGTACTTAATACATGCGGTGTACCAATTTGATAAGCGCCTGCATGATCAGCTGCGGTTAAAGTATGTTCCATATCAAACTGCTTATCTTTTCTAGAACTAAACCATCCAGATAATCCTGGAAGTCTATTAAAATGTTTATTATTTATATAAAGGCCCCCAACACCACCAGGTCCTGCATTTAAATATTTATAATTACACCATACAGCGAAATCAACATCCCACTCTTTGAACTGATGCGGAATAGAACCGATTGAATGACATAAATCAAATCCAATATGAATTCCTCGTTTATGAGCTTCCGCTGTTAAACGTTTCATATCAAGAATTTGACCACTTCTATATAAAACAGAAGGTAATAAAATTAAAGCGATATCATCTTCCATTGCCTGAATAATATCATCTTCAGAAAGTGTTCTACCATCTCGGCTTTTCACTCGTACTAGATGCTCTTCTGGATCTAATCCTTTTAAACGAATTTGACTTTGAAGCGCATAAATATCTGATGGAAATGTTAGTTCATCCGCAAGAATTTTTGTGCGTATTCCTTTCGGCTCATAGAAAGTTGCGATTACTTGATGAATATTCGTTGTCGTGGAACCGGTTACAATTGTTTCTTCCGGTAAGGCTCCAATAAGAGGTGCGGTCAATTCACCTAATTTTTCTGAAAGGAAAAACCATGGATGTTCTCCTTCTGTCCACCCATCAATGCCATACTCTTTCCATGAATCTAGTAAAGTAAGTAACGATTTCTCTGCTCTTTTTGAAAGTAAACCTAATGAGTTTCCATCTAAATATATTGTTCCTTCTTTTTTATAAAATTCAGTTTGAAAATCTTTCAGTTCATCATGTTTATCACATTCAAGCGCATACTCATAAGTTGGTTGAAATGGTTCTTCATACATGGTGTCACCTTCTTTTAATTTTCTTTTTATTCTAACTAATTGAAATATATCACCTTAGTTGATATAACGTCAATGATATTATGTCAGTTGACTTTATATATGAGTTTCTTTTACAATACAGTTATATTTTCAGATATTTCAGTATAAAGAGGTGATTCTTTGAAAAACAGTACTCTTTCATCAAGAAAACACCGCTCCTTAGAAACAAAAAAGAAATTATTACACTCTGGTTACACTATTTTTATTCATAACGGATTTCAAAATACGACAATTACACAAATTATTAAACACGCAGAAACCGGTTATGGAACGGCATATGTATACTTTAAAAACAAAGATGATCTCCTCATTGTTTTAATGGAAGATGTCATGAATCAATTTTATGATATTGCTGAGCGTACTTTTTCTCCTGAAACAAAAGAAGAAGCACGTATAATGATTCAAAAACAAGTTAAAGCATTCCTCCAATTAGCAGAAGAAGAACGAGCTATATTGCAAGTTGTGCAGGAAGCTATAGGATTATCAAAAGAGATACGTCAAAAATGGGATGAGATTCGGGAACGCTTTATAAACAGTATTACGCAGGATATTACTTACTCTCAAGAAAATGGGTTAGCATATCCTGAATTACATAAAGAAATTGTAGCACGTGCTTGGTTCGCGATGAATGAGATGTTTCTTTGGACGATTGTGCAAAATGATAAAAAGATTGACTTAGAAGAGGTTGTACATACGTTAACTGAGATGTATACGACAGGGTTATATAAATAGCACACCTTCAATAAATAAGGTGTGCTATTTTACATCTATAAAAATATTTTATCTGGGTATGGTAACGCTAAAAGCGGCTTTTCAGATAAAGAGAAATATTGTAGTTTTAAAGATTCACCATCTATTGGTTTTAGCTCGCCACTAGTAACTTCACACTCAAACACAACAACTATATATTCTACTTCATCGCCATTCGGATATGTATGACGGTACTCTTCTCCTCCAAATACCCCTTTTTGTTTTTTTACTTGCACTTTCAATCCTGTTTCTTCCCAAACTTCCCGAACTACTGCTTCTTCTGGAGTTTCCCCAGGTTCAATTGCTCCAGCTGGCAAACTCCAGTATTCCCCACCAGGAAATTGAAACAAAATATCCCCCTGCTCATTTTTTATAACAGCAGCTACACTTGGCATGAAAATTAGTTCATGGCCTAATTGCTCTCGGATCTTTTTATAATATAGCGACATAGACATTTAATTCTCTCCTACTCCAATAATAAACAACTGTATTTTCTGACACCTATTGTATAATAATACCAATAACAATTTCTATATAGAAAGGATAAGAAAATGACCCAAGTACAACTAATAAATAGCTTTCTATCATTTTTAGGTACGACAAAACAGCCTACTAGCTTAAAGTTTTTAAATGAGCTTATTAAAGCTCATCAAGAAAAAATAAAATGGGAAACCCTTACTAAAATAATTGACTGGGAAAAGGGTAATGAAACAGGTAATTATTTTCCTTCCATTGAGACATACATAAACCGTATTACAACAAAAGGTCTCGGGGGTACTTGTTGGACGCACTCGATTGGATTCCATTGGTTATTATCAAATCTTGGTTTTGATGTTCATTATATGTATATGGCCCCCGCACATTTATGCTTACGAGTTAACTTAGACCAACCATATTATGTCGATGTCGGTTACTGTACGCCTTTATTCCAAGCTTACCCACTTTATGAATCATTTCAAGTAAGTAATGTAAGAGAAACTTTCACTTATGAAGTCTCAAATAATAGGATTAAAATTGCTAGAAATCCAGGTCCAGCAAAGATCTTACATACAGAGCCAATACATTTATCAAGTATGAAAGAACTCATTACAAAGTCTAACGATTGGCATACATCTCCTGTATTAAAGAAAATTCAGATTTTCGGTTATATCGATGGTATTCCAACTTCTATTAATGATAATGTTTTAAAACGATATTTCCAAGGTAAGAAAAGAGAACAAATCATTACATCTTCTGAACTTAATTATTGGATAACAGAAAGATTTTGTGTTGATAAAGAAATATATGAAAGAGCTATTGAGATTTTCAATGAAAAATTTTCAAACAGTAAAAGCGTTACTCATGAGATTGAGTAACGCTTTTACCTTAATATATTTTTAATATTAATCTTCTTTATGATAAGCAGCTTCTACACATTCTGCTAGACGTTCCATTTGTTCCATAGTTAAACCTCGTGAAATCCAGCCTGTTAACTTATACATCATTTTATAATAAAAATTACTAGGTTCATATTCTGAAATTAATGTTAGTGCTGTACCTTCCTCATCTTCTTCTAACATATAAGTCATTGCTGAATATCCTTGCTTCATTTCACTACCAAGTGAAATAATATGCGGTGCATCGTATTCAAGGATTTCTACTTCAGCCTCGAATATTTTCTTACCGACTTTTTGAACAGTAATATATTTATCTCCTACACGTGGATTCTCTTTATCCATATTTGAAGGATAGCGATTTTCTATTATAAACGTATTCCATTCTTTTATTTTTTCATCTTCTATTATGTAGTCACATACAACATCCAATGGTGCTTTTATTACTATTTCAATTGCAAAACTCATTATACTGCCCCTCTCAAATACCCTATCCATTTCTATTTTAACTAAATCATTATGCCATATTTTATATAGTGAAATACAAGTAGAATTTTAACTTTTTATTGTGAGGGGGATTCAATAAATGATCATTTTTTATTAATTTAAAAACTTATTCATACAAAATATTTTATTAAAGATACAACAATTAAAAACAAAGCCACGAGTAGTAAAGCAATCCCTATACTTCTATTTTCTTTTTCGTTATTTTTTAAATTTTGCACGCCTATGCTAACTAACATAAACCCTAAAAGCGTTTGTAAAATTAGCATACTCAGTTCCGAAGTATCATTCCAACTATAAATGGAATACCCCATTATAATAATTGCAAGTAAAACAGTTACGATCCTATTCGTACGCAAATCCTCCCTTTTTAAAAAGAAACCGCTAAGTTTCCTTAGCGGTTTTATTAACAATTTATATTTAGTAAATGTGCTTTTCATGAATTTGATATAAGTCAAAAGAATTTCCTGTCCAATATAACTACGCATGTTAGCCCACTTTTTCTTTATCCAGTCTACTTACAATTCCAACTATAAATTTATATTCAATCCTCCTCTTCTTAACCTTTTTAAACCCTTCTTTCGTATCAAAAATTAAACATATTTTCCGAAACCACATTCGTACGTATAGTGACTCAAAATAAATAGGTTTTATAATTCCTCTTTCCTCAAATTCAGTTCCATCTTTATTTTCAGTTTCCGTTCGAACAAACCACCTATTTCCGATGCCAATTTCAATATACTTCACAAAAGTCCCCCTTTCGGGAATTAATTTCTAACTATTCTATTATTTCCCCGGTAAGCGCACATTCCGACAGAACATGAGCCCACAAAGAAAAAGTAGATTACAAAAATCTACTTTATAGCTTATATTTTTGCATTCGTTTATAAAATGTACTTCGAGGTACATCTAAAAGTTTGGCAGCTAATGAAACATTTCCGTTTGTCTTTTCTAGCGCTTCAATCATGCTATCACGCTGTATTTTTTCACGGAAATTTAATGTATGCTCCGTTTTATTTTCTGCTTGCAATGCAAGTTGATGTTGATTTCCCATCATAGTTTGTAATAAAAAAGAGATTTGTTTTTCGCATATTTCGCGACCTTGCGACAAAATGTAAATGCGTTCTAATACATTTAATAATTCTCGAATATTTCCGGGCCATGTATGCTGAGAAAATTGATTACAAATACTTTTTGGAAATACAACATTCCAATCCTTTCGTACACAAAAATGTTGTATGAAGTACGGAATATCCTCTTTTCTTTCTATTAACGATGGAACATATAGGGGATAAACATGTAAACGATAATATAAATCTTGACGAAATTTCCCTTCTTCTACTAATCGCAGTAAATCTTTATGTGTCGCAGTAATAATGCGAATATTTACTGGTACCTCTTTTGAACTGCCAATTGGGGTTACTGCTCGTTCTTGTAAAACACGTAATAATGCCACTTGCATCTCTGGTGGTACTTCACCAATTTCATCTAAAAATATTGTTCCTCCGTCTGCTTGTTCGAATTTCCCTTTATATCCTTGGCGCCGCGCACCTGTAAACGCTCCTTCGGCATAACCGAACAATTCACTTTCCATTAATTCTTTTGGTAATGAACCGCAGTTAACAGCTATAAAAGGACCATTTTTTTCTTGGACTATTTTCATGAATCGCTCTCGCTACATATTCTTTCCCTACACCTGTTTCTCCGCATACATATACACTAGCGTCAGTTGGAGATACAAGCTTAATTTCTTCTAAAGTATGTTGAAATGCCTTGCTTGTCCCAATAACTCCAGGGAAAGTAATTCCGTTTATAAATGGGGAAGTAGCAAATAAATTCCCTTGTTTTTTTTCCTTTACATAAATACATTTCCCGATCATTCTATCATTACTATATACTGGTACTTCTAATTTAGGTTTCAACCCATTGTGCATTAAATCTTCAAGTTTCATTCGTGACCAATTAGAGACTCGTTCCCGAACCCTCTTGCTCGCAGAAACGATAACATCACGATGATTACAAATGACAACTTGTTCTTCACTGTCAATTACATCTAAAAAACGATGGATTAAATGTAGTTCATTTTGATGCACTCGAATACTACATTCACGTTCAATCGCATGTGCAATCGAAGTGACCATCCCGAGCATATATGGATGTGAAAATTCAATTGGACAGGAGAAATCTAGAACACCAATTAATTTCCCATCATCATTATGAATGGGAGCGGCCGCACAGCTCCAGCTATGAGATGCGACAGAATAATGCTCTGTTCCACTGATCATAATAGCCTCTTCAATCTCTAAAGCTGTTCCTATCGCATTTGTACCAACAGCTGCTTCCGTCCATTTCACACCTTCAATGAAATTAATATGTTTCGCTCGTTTCAACGTTTGTTGATTTCCACTTAATGATAGAACGTAACCGTCTGGATCAATTAATAATGCCATCATTTGCAGTTCATCAATGGTTTTTCTCATATTTTGTAATTGAGGTATTGCTATATCAAGGAAGATTTCACTCTTTTTCTTTTGATCCTGAAAAATATTAGAAGACAAAATTTTCTGACCTTTATTCATATGAGGATTCACATTTGCTACTTTACATCGATGCCATGACTCTGAAATTCTTTCGTTTATACGGTTCGAATCAAGGACTCCTTCATCAACAAATTTTTTCCATGTATGTAAGTAAAACGGTGAAGCTAGCATTGTATCATCTCCCTATTCATTATTTTGGAGATCTGTAAAAACATACTTTTTTTATAAAACCGAATAAAAGCGTTTTCAATACAACTAGAAAGACGACACAAATATGTTAATAATTTGAATATCTTAATGCACTTCTTTATTCTTTTTTAGTAGAACTATATTTTGTATAATGGACGCAAAGAAAATACATAACCAAAACCACTTTTGTGGAGTATCATTTATAAAGAAAACTATGACCGTTATTGCAAATAAAATGGTAGACGCTAAACTAAAATATAATTTTGTTTTAATTCCCATTATCCCCCACCTCTCTATCACTTTACAGTACATACTAACTCTTCATTTTTCAACTCTACTATGTACTCCTGTAAAACATATTCTTTCCCGCCATGTTTTTCATACCAATCATGTATTCTTTTAACATGTATCTTGTCGCTTCTAATTTTCGATTCAATTTCTTTATACTGTTCATAACTATCATATTCCCATATGGCGAATATTTCTGTTGTACCATCATTATTATCTTTCATCCAGCGTCCTATTAGCCTAGAGCCATACTTTAACTGATTAGGTAAGTTCGTGTTATTAAAATGCTCGTTAAATATTTCTATAAATTCATTCTTTACTATATAGTACTTCCTTCTATAAAACATATATTTTCACCTCTTTTATGAACAGACTCAAATACACCTTCCCATTGCTACCGTATTATAATACTTCCCATCCGACAGTCTTTTATCATTTTTCAAAATACCTTCTACTTCAAATCCTAATTTTTTATAAAGTTGAATGGCTTTTTCATTTGTCTCTAACACTTGTAATGATATCTTTTTCACTTCATTTTCATCAGCCCACTGAATAGATTGTTGCAATAGTTTCTTACCCATTCCATATCCCCAAAACTCTCTTAAAATACAAACGCCAAACTCCACTTTATGGGCTAATCTCTTTAAATTGGATCCTTCACATCTTGAAAACCCTACGATTTGGTTGTGAACTTCTACAACTAAAAAGAGATTCTGCATCTCTTCACTATCTGCTTTTATTATTTTTTGAAAACCTACCTTATCTATAAATCCCTCTCCAGCTTCTCTATCCATATTTTCAGTTTCGCCATCGATCTGAACTCTAATCTTCGATAATTGCTCAGCATCCGTTTCAGCCGCAGAACGAATCGTATAAGCTAATCCATTTATATGAAACTCTTGTCTTTTTATAATCATTTCAAACTCCTTTTAAATGCAGTCTATTGATGCTATTACAATTTCTTTACCTTGTTTCTCAAATTCTTGAATCGTTTCTTTACTAGCGTCTCCATCTGTTATTATAAGGTCAATTTCTATCAGTGACTCTCCTTTTATAAAGCAGTCTATTCCAAGTTTAGTATGAGGAGCTAAACAAATGTTTCTTCTAGCAATCTTACTTACTGTTTTACTAAAATAAGCAACTTCCGGCGTTGCAGTACTTATACCATTCAATGAAATGCCGCCACCTGTAGAAAAATACAGATCAATTGAGAATCTACTTATCAATTCTGAGGCAAGTGTATCTGTCATATTTCCTGATGGTTTCACCTTTCCACCAATTAAGTACGTATCAATGTTCTTATATTCCCGTAACGTACTGGCAATTTCTATAGAATTTGTAACAACTGTAAATGATGTTTCAGGTAAATACTTTAACATCGCATAATGAATAGATGCCCCGCCAATAAAAACGGAATCTCCTTCTTGTATGTAGGATGCAGCAACTTTCGCAATCGCATCTTTCTCTATTGAACGATCACGATAACGTTTCGATGGTTCGTCGGCTAAGTTTCTCACTCGCGCGAGTTCAACTGCACCTCCGTGCGTTCTTTTTAATAAACCATCCTTCTCCATAATAGACAAATCTCTTCTTATAGAATCAATAGACATATCGAAACTTTCCGCAAGATCTTTAGCAATTACCCTTCCATCTTTCTTAAGTAACTCTAAAATTTTCTCTCTACGCTCTTCAGTAAACATCTTCCCACCACCGTTATTGAAGATTCAGAAATTTTATCTTTATTTTAATTATATGCACACTTCTTCCGTTTTACAATATTTTCAACTCTTATATTTTCAGCTTTATACAGTTTTGTTCCTCTTTTTATCCCATTACATTCAACACCGAATAAATGTATATTGATAATTTAGCATCTAAATAAAAAACAGTCATATAAGACTGTTTTTTATTTGTAAAGTTATAAAGTTTACTAGTTACCTATCTCCAGCAATACATTATTTGCACAAATCATCACTTCTTCAAATGGACAATCAAATAAAACCCCTAGTTCAAAACCCTCTTCAGCAAGGTCTATTTCATGACATAACCACCAAGCACCTTCAAAATTTTCCGGAATAGAACATTTCGTTACCCCTGTGAAAGTTACTTTAAGTTTATCAAAATCACTGAAAGTACCACTGCAATCTAAAGTTATAATTAGCGTATCTTCTGATCTTCTCTCTACTAATTTGACTACACTATCATGTAGTGAGTATTCATGTAGTTGAACGACATTCTGCGCGAGCTTTTCTTTTATAGTATTATAATTATCTATATACGCTTCTTCTAAATCATTCATTCTTTTCTCATAATCTACTGTCCACTCAAGCATAAGTTTCTTTAATTTTTCCGGTGGGTATTCTGAATTAATTGTATTGTCATGAATGTATGGATGTAGTGACTTAGGTAGGAATTTTAATAAATCTTCTTTCTTTTCTTCCACATCTTCTCTCAAACTTTGCTTATAATCCATTCCTACCTTTTCGCTTTCTCGCAACATCTCTTCCCATTCTTCTAATGTTTCTGAGAAAATTAAAAATCCAGATACTTGCATTTCTTTATACCAATCTTTATTGAAATACCTCAATGGCTTTCCTCCTAAAACATTTTAACATCCAGCAAAAACGATATATCTATTTATTATATCATTCCAATAACTATTTTTTCTAAAGAAAAAATGCAAAACTGTAAATATTCCGCCTTTTATTTCTAAAACTTCAGAATATTTACAATAGTTCATAATTAGAATACATTTTACTAGTACAAAGATTCATCTGTACAAAAATCTAAACAAAAAGGGATGGTTATATGTTGAAGAAATTAGTAGCAGGGACATTAGTAGCGGGATTTGCATTAACTGGAGGATTAGGTGCAGTAAGTGCTGAAGAAAAAAGTAACACAATTAAGTCTTTTGATTATTTAAAAGTGGATGAACAGAATGTTAAATCACTTACAAAATTAAGTGATCAGGATAAGAAAGACATCCAAATTACTATGGTATTACCAGAGCAAAATGAAAATGGAGATTGGCTAGCTTATGGTTTTACTAGCCGTGATACATTAGATGCTTATATTGAAAAGGATAAAAAAGTACTTAAAAATAAAATTAATCCTTTAGGTAGCGGTGCTGGTAGTACTGATTTTTATGAACATAAAGATAAAGGCGGACAATATATTTACTGGAGCAGCGGTTTTAAAAACTTACCATCTAGCTGGAACGACAGAATTTCCTCTGTAAGTACAGCATCACCTTCTGCAAGTTATTCGACGACACTTTGGGAGCATACTTCTACACAAGGATATGGAAAAGGTGTTGTATTTAAACACGCTGATTGGTACGGTAAAACTGCTAATTTAGCTGCTGATTGGAACGATATTACTTCAGCGATTGACGTAAAAAAATAATAGGATATTCAATTTCTTCTGTAAAAATTCAACCCACTATTCTCTCATTCATTTAGAGAATAGTGGGTTATTATATTTCCATTTAAGCATGTATAGCATGTCCTACGGCTTGCAATAACGCTTCATGAATCGCTTCAGATAAAGTTGGGTGTGCCGCAATATAATCTCTCATAATATCAGCGGTAACTTCTGTATGAATCATTACAGTTCCTTGTCCGATTAGTTCGGTTGCATGAGGACCGATAATAGAAATCCCTACAATTTCTTGATATTTAGGTTCCACAATGACTTTTACTTTACCCGTTTGTTCTCCAATAATAAGCGCTTTTCCGTTTGCTGTAAAAGGACATTCTCCGATAAGAATATCACCATATTGCCCTCTTGCTCCTTTTTCTGTTAAACCGACGCTAGCAATTTCTGGAGCTGTATACATACAGCGAGGTACAGCATGATAGTTTGCCTTCACATCTTCCCCACTCGCATGTAGCGCTGCTGTCGTTCCTTCATGGAAAGCAACGTGAGCAAGCTGTATTCCCCCAATCACATCACCTGCTGCGTAAATATGTGATACATTTGTTTGCATATGTTCATTCACTGAAATTCCTTTATTTGAAAATTGAACACCTATTTTTTCTAAATCTAATTCTTGTACTCGTGGTTTTCGGCCGACAGAAACGAGAACATATTCCGGATTGGCTTCTTGGATACTTCCTTCATATTCAAATGAAGCTTGCTTCTTATAATTATTTAATCCTTTTAAAGCTGCTCCTGTAAATATTTCTACGCCATCACTTTCTAGTTTCTTTCTCAATATATGTGCGATATCTTCATCCTCATCAGGTAATAATTGCGGTGCCATTTCGATAATCGTAACTTTTGTTCCGAGACGACTATAAATACTTGCAAACTCGCAACCTATGACACCACCGCCAACGATTAATAATGATTTCGGTATGTTTTCTAGGGACATTACATGGCTACTATTTAAAATCCACTTCCCATCAAATGGAGCAAAAGGTAATTCTGTTGGTTCTGAACCTGCCGCAATAATGAACAGTTCTCCATCTACTACATCTTCTTTATCACCGTGTGTAACTCGCACACGGTGATCCGTTTCAAATTTCGCTTTACCTTGTATAACTTTTATTTTATTTTTCTTCATTAAATATTGAATTCCTTGGACGAGCTGCGTTACGATTCGTGATTTTCTCGCCTGCATTTGCTTCCAATCAATTGATATACTTCCTTTGTTAAGCGTAACTCCATAATTATTCGCTTTTCTCACAATGTCATGCACTTCCGCACTTTCTAACAATGATTTCGTAGGCATGCAACCGACATTTAAACAAGTCCCGCCAAGATTAGCTTCATCAATAAGAGTGACATCTTTTCCATTTTGAGCCGCGGTAATTGCCGCTACATAACCAGCAAGTCCGCCCCCAATAACAACTAATTTACTCATTCTCTCACCTTCTCTTTATAAAAGAATTGTTACAGGTTCTTCTAAATAACGTTTAATTGTGCGTAAAAATGCAGCTGCTGGTGCACCGTCTAGTACACGATGATCGAATGTTAAACTTAAAGGTAACATACTACCTTTTTTAATTTTTTTCCCTTTATATACCGGAACATGTTCAATTGCCCCAACACCTAAAATACCTGCTTCAGGTGTATTTAATACTGGTGTGAAATATTCAATCCCAAAACTACCTAAATTACTAATTGTAAAGGTTGTTCCTTGCATATCATCACTACTTAAATTACCTTCTCTTGCTTTTTGTGCAACGTTTTTAATTTGTTTAGATAACTCTACTAAAGATAGATTATTAGCAAAACGGATAGCTGGAACGACTAGTCCCTTTTCTAACGCGACCGCCATACCTAAATGAACATGTTCAAATTGATGAATGGTATCATCTATATAAGCGCTGTTTATTTCTTTATGCTCCCCAAGCGCTAATACAACAGCACGAGAAACGAGATCCGTAATAGTTAGTTTGTTATCGTATCTTTTTTGTACAACTTCTGCTATTTCTTTATGTAAAGCAACTAAATCTGTAACATCTACTTTCATCGTTAACGTTAATTGCGCACTATTTTGTAAGCTGGCCTGCATACGATTTGCGATTGCTTTCCGCATACCAGTCACAGGAATTACTTTACTGTCTTCTTGTTCAAGTACTTCTGGAATTGCTACTCTTTCTTCAAGCGCCTTTAATACATCTACCTTTGTAATTCTTCCACCTGGACCTGTACCAAGTAACAATCTAATATCAAGATTTTCAGTTTTCGCAATTTTCTTCGCTACTGGAGATATTTTAACTCTTTGCTTCGTCACATCTATCACATATGGTTCTGGATGTTGGACCTTTTTAGGTTCTGGATTAGATGTTTTTTCTTCTTCAACATTTGTACTTTCATAGACTTCTACTTTTTCGTTCGGTTTACCGATATAGCAAATTACAGTGCCAGGTGGAACTTCTTCATCTTCACTTACAGCTATATCAAGAACAGTTCCATCAGCTGGTGCTTCTATTTCAGTTTCGATTTTTTCCGAGTTAATACTAGCAATTAGTTCACCTTTTGCTACATGATCACCCGCTTTAATATTCCAGCTCGTAATACTACCTTCTTTCATCGCCATACCTAACTTCGGCATTACAACTTCTACAGCCATGTTTCTCTCTCCCTTCTCATCGTTTTATTACACATGTAATACAGATTGGTCTCCGATCATTTCTGATACAGTTTCGATTACTTTCTCCGGCGTTGGTAAATATAACTTTTCAAGTGGTGGTGAGAACGGAACTGGTGTATGTGGTGCTGTAATTCGTTTAATAGGTGCATCTAACAAATCGAATCCTTTATCCGCTACAATTGCCGCAATATCTGTTGCAATACTACATCTTGGATTTGCTTCATCAATGACGATAAGACGGTTTGTTTTTTCAACAGATGCTAAAATCGTATCTTCATCAAGCGGTGATAAAGAACGTGGATCGATTACTTCTACTTCAAGTCCTTTTTTCGATAATTGCTCAGCCGCTGCAAGTGCTGTATGAACTTGTTTTCCAATTGCGACGATTGTTACGTCAGAACCTTCACGTTTCATATCTGCTTTTCCTAAAGGAATTGTATAGTACCCTTCTGGCACTTCACCTTTCATATTGTAAAGTGTTTTATCTTCAAAGAAGATTACTGGGTCATCATCTTCAATTGCCGCTAATAATAAGCCTTTTGCGTCATACGGAGTAGAAGGAACGACAACTTTTATACCTGGAATGCTCGTAAATAACGCGTATAAACTTTGCGAATGTTGTGCTGCTGCGCTAAAACCAGCACCGTGCATCGTACGTACTGTAACTGGCACTTTCGCTTTACCACCAAACATATAACGGAACTTTGCACCTTGGTTTAATACTTGATCAAGACAACTACCGATAAAGTCATTAAACATTAATTCAGCTATCGGACGTAAACCAGTTGCCGCCGCTGCCATCGCTGCTCCCATATAACCTGCTTCTGAAATTGGTGTGTCTAAAATACGATTTCGACCAAATTCTTGTACAAGTCCTTTCGTCACGCCAAGTACACCGCCCCATGCTTCATCATCTTGCAAGTGATCAACTTGTGCACCGCCTGCAACGTCTTCACCTATTAAAATTACATTTTCATCACGACGCATTGAAATTTTCATCGCTTCATTAATTGCAGTTGACATACTTACTGTTCTAGTCATTATTTTTCACCCTCCTCTTATTTGTAAGAAACATATACATCTTTTAATAATTCTTCATCCTCTGGATATGGACTATTTTCACTAAATTCAATTGATCTTTGCACTGCTTCATCTACTGCCTTTTCCATATCGACAAGTTCAGATTCAGTTAATAAAGCTTCATGAATTAAATGCTTACGGAAATTCACAATTGCATCTTTTTCATTTAAATGTTCTTCTTTTTCTTCTGAAGTTTTATACGTTTGTGCTTCACCTTCGAAATGACCGTAATTGCGATATGTCATACATTCAATTATTGTTGGACCACCGCCATTACGTGCGCGCTCCACCGCCTCTTCAGCTGCTTTATATACTGCAAGTAGATCTTTTCCATCCACTTGAATACCAGGAATATTGTAAGCTTTCGCTCGATCTGCAATGGAATCACAACTTGAAGCATATTCAAATGTCGTTGCTTCGCCATAACCATTATTTTCTGCGATAAAAATAACTGGTAACTTCCAAATCGCTGCTAAATTAACTCCTTCATGGAATGTTCCTTCATTGTTTGCTCCGTCACCGAAGAAGCAAACACTCACATCTTTCGTTCCTTTATATTTAGCTGTTAATGCTGAGCCGCAAGCAAGTGGAAATCCTCCGCCTACAATCCCATTTGCACCAAGCATTCCTTTATCTAAATCGGCAATATGCATGGAACCGCCCTTCCCTTTACATAACCCAGTCGCTTTCCCAAAAAGTTCAGCCATCATACCATTTAAATCACAACCTTTTGCGATACAATGACCGTGCCCTCTATGCGTACTTGTAATACTGTCACTATCTGTTAAGTGGGCACATACACCAACTGCTACCGCTTCTTCACCTGCGTATAAATGAACGAAACCTGGCAGAACGCCTTGCGCGAACAATTCATGTACCTTATCTTCAAACTTACGAATCTCTAACATTTTTTCATACATCCAACGAGCTTGTTCTTTCGTAATTTCATTTCCTTTACTTTCAGTTGTTTTTAACATGTCCAGCCCTCCTATTTTCTTGTTCATCTTTTATATTGCAAGTACTGTGCCAAATTCTAATCCCTGATTTAATAGGTTTTCTCTTTTCTTTCATAATAAAAAAGTGGACAAAATGAGACATATGTCTCGTTTTGTCCACTTTTGTTCACCAAATTTGAGAATTATTATCTTATTCATTATCAAAACTCTTCTGTAACTTCCGGATGTAAATAATTTGACCAATATGATAAGCATTATGAGTTGTTACATTTGCTAACACTTCCCACCACTTAGCAGAGACAGGAAATCCCACTACATCACTTTCAACCTTCTCTTCATTTATAAGCTTTTGCCATTGTAATAGTTTCTCTAGTAGTTTTTCTCGTAATTCATCAAAAGTTTGATTATCTGAAAGCATAAAACTTTTGTTATTATCTCCAATAGCGGGTACGGCATTCACATTTGATTCTTTGTACCTAGTTTGCCACGTTGAGTTCCAGTACAGTAAATGTTGTACAATTTCAGCTATACTATTACTCTCTTCATTCGGTTTCCAAAAAGCTTCCCTCTCAGATAGATCTTTAACTGCATCTGAAAATGGAATATACCAACTAGGATCGTTTGCATTCGCTAATAATTGATCTGCTATTAGATCTTTCACATGTACCACTTTACGTCTCCCCTTTAAAAAGATTCATTTCATGACAATACTCACTTCTCTAAATACGCTGAATTTGTAAGATTTCCTCTTTTTAAACGCAATCCCATACATATACACATAAAAAAACCGAAAGCACCTAATCCATAAGCTGCTGTATAACCACTTGTCCCAATAATCCAGCCAGCGAGTCCTGGTCCAATCATTTGACCAACTGCATAAAAAACAGATATAAAACTAATTGCCATCGATACATACTTTTGGGATACTTGCTTTGATGCTGCAACTTGAATTAATAAAAGGATACCACCGAGGCTAGAACCCCAAATTATTGCCGATACGATAAAACCCATTATATTTCCAAAAAGAATTGGCGCCACATCACCTATTACAGCTAATAAAAGTGCAATACATAACGTTTTCTTTATGCCAATCCGATCTGAAATCAATCCCCAGATAGGAGCTCCTACTATTGAAAACATACCAGCAATTGCATAAATCGTTCCTGACATTGCTGCCGAAATACCACTATCAATCATAAAACTAGTTTGATATAAATTCGGAATTAAGTAAACAATTCCCACAATAAAATACATCCATGCAATAACATATAGTTCTTTTGTTTTCCATAAAAACGATTTATGATTCCTTTTTTCCTCATCGTCTGTTACATCTGGATTTTTCAAAATAATTGAAGCAATACATACTACGATACATGTAATAACGCCAAACAAAAACCATACACCACGCCAACTATACTCAGGCAATGTACGTACTACATAAGGAACAATTATTCCACTAAATAACATACCTATGCCAGCACCGCTTAATAACAGCCCCATTACAGTTCCTCTTTTGTCCGGAAACCATCCTACCGTTATTGACATGAGTGGTGTATATACTAAAGCACTACCAGCTCCAGTACATAGCATACAAATAGCGACTAACCAAAATAAAGAAACAAAAGCTAATCCCAATAAACTTACAACAACAAGCCAACTCCCTATTAATAAAACTGATTTCGCGCCAAAACGGATAGTAAATATTCCAGATGTTCCTACAGTTAATAAATAGCCTAAAAAAAGTATAGTTCCTAACATACCTGATTGAGCTGTAGATAAGTGAAGCCCCTCTTGCATAAATGGCAATATAATTCCATATGCCATACGTGCAAAACCGGTTGTTGTTATAATCAGGAACATTCCTATTAATACAAATACCCAAAAGTGATGTTCATTCCGTTCGTTCATTTACATTCCCCCATAAAAAGTTATTTTCAATTGGATGTTGATTGTAATTATAATGACCATTACAAAAAGCAACTACCAAATGACGGAGGAGTTTACGGTATAACGGATTTTTAATACATACGTAAAATTTCAGAAGGATTTATTCCATATTTCTTTTTAAATGACTCTGAAAAGTGACTAATATTTTTGTACCCAACAGCGACTGCTGTTTCAGTTACATTATTAGTTCCCAAACGTAATAAAAACATCGCCCGTTCCATTCGCTGTTCTCTTAAATATGCAAATGCAGATGTACCAAATACCTCTTTAAATCCCAGTTTTAATTTATAATCATTTAAACCTACTAACTGAGCTAATTCTAATAATGATGGTGGTAATTCCATCCGTTGCACTAATATTTCTTCAGCACGTTTTATTTTATTTATATCACTTTTTGATAAAACTCTTCTTTTTATTTCATTACGATTCTTTAACAAAAACCTCCCAAAATGTATGGAGAGTAATTCAAGCACTTTACTTTCAATTTCTAGTTGATATATACGATCTTGATGTGGAAAGTCTATCATTTTTGAAATAATATTAGCTGATAGAGAGTCAATTGGACTTTGCAACTTTTTAAAGGAGTGATTACCTAATAGGGCGTGAAAATTAAGCATTCCTTCATCCGTATAATCCAGCATAAAATGATTAAACAATGGTACAGGGATTCCAATAGCTAATGAATATAGAGGCTTCTCTTTTTCATATTCAAATAACACATCAAAATCATTCATAAAATATAAATAGCTATTTCCAGGCTTTAATTCATGCGAAGAATGACCTACTTGTACCTCCCCAGAACCTTGAAAACAAAAATTAAGCTCCACCATTGCTGCATCTGATGCAAATTGAATATGGTGATTATTACAGAATTGAAAATTTGAAAACACAATTTCCATTCCAGAAAACGAGGTCCACCTTCGTACTTCACCTTTACCTAATATTTTTGGTACATTCATATATCTTTCATCTGCCATTTGTAATCCATGAAAATATTTATGAAAAATATCATGAAAACCGTTAGTCCTCATGAAATTCACACTCCTTTAATAAATAAATCATTAGTTAATTGATAATTATTTTCAATTATAACAAATATCTTTATACAATAAATAGCTTTTCGCAATATAACTCGTTATGATAAAAGAAAAAGAAAGTGAGCAAAAAATGAATAAAAAAATCGCAGTTATAACAGGGGCTTCAAGTGGATTCGGACTATTAACTACACTTGAGCTTGTGAAAAAAGACTATTTAGTCATTGCTACAATGCGAAACCTTAATAAACAAGAAAATCTAATATCTCAAGCTACTCAACTCAACTTGCAGCAAAACATAAAAATTCAACAATTAGATGTAACCGATCAAAACTCAATACATAACTTCCAATTATTTTTAAAAGAAATAAACAGAGTAGACCTTCTTATTAATAATGCAGGATATGCAAATGGGGGCTTTGTAGAAGAAATTCCAGTACCGGAATACCGTAAACAATTTGAAACGAACCTTTTTGGTGCTATTTCAATCACTCAGCTTGTTTTACCTTATATGAGAGAACAAAAAAATGGAAAAATCATTAATATAAGCAGTATTAGTGGCCAAGTTGGCTTTCCTGGTCTATCCCCTTACGTCTCTTCAAAATATGCATTAGAAGGCTGGAGTGAATCCCTTCGTTTAGAAGTACAACCTTTCGGAATAGATGTTGCTTTAGTTGAACCAGGTTCTTATAACACAAACATTTGGGAAGTTGGTAAACAACTAGCTACAAACCAATCTGATACAATTTCTCCTTACAAAGATTATATGGATAAAATACAAAAACATATGAATAGCGGTAGTGATACATTTGGTAATCCAATAGATGTTGCTCATAAAATCGTAAAAATTGCTGAATCGAAGCATACGAATTTACGATATCCAATTGGAAAAGGTGTAAAATTTATGATCTTAGCGAAGAAGATTCTTCCTTGGAGATTGTGGGAGTACCTTGTTTTGAGAAGCTTTAAGAAAATGTAATTAACTTTTCCAAATAAATTTTGAAAGAGGTGCTAATTAAATGTTAGGTTTACCGTATGGGAAAGTGTTTTTAGTTCCGTGGTCTGAAGAATGGGAGTTTGAGTTTTTAAAAGAGAAACAATTCATTGAGGAACAAATTGGCGAACATATTTTAGCGATACACCATATTGGTAGTACTTCTATTCCACATTTAAGTGCAAAGCCAATAATTGATATCGCGATCGAATTAGAAGATTATAAGTACGGTTTAACATGTATTAAAAAGTTAGAACTACTAAATTATAAGTATAGAAAAGATGTACTGCCTGAAAGATACTATTTTAATAAAGGCGAGCCACGAACTCATCAAATTCATATGTATGAACACAGGAACAAATATTTAATAGAACAATTACAATTCAGAGATTACTTAATAGACAACAAAACTTCTCGTATTCAGTATGAACAGTTAAAGATTCAACTTTCACGAGCTAATCCTAATGATAAACATCAATATGCAGAGGACAAAACAAATTTTGTTACATCGATATTAGCCAAAATAAATGATAAATTTAAATAAGGAACCATTTAGTAGTAAATGGTTCCTTATTTATTAGTTATCTCATGATTTGTACCATCAATAATAAAATCTGCCAATTTATGTGGCTTATGACTTTCTACATACATATCTTCAGCAACCATCCAATTGTTTTCCCACATATCGCGCGCTGCTTCCCCGTCTCTAGCAATCCCTCTTTTTATCCGTGTTTCACGAGGGCAATTCACCCATATTTTCAAATCATACACTTCAGCCAGCTCCTGACGTGTTGCATATACACCTTCTATAATAACAATTCCGTTTGCAGGGACATTATGAGATTCGGCTAAAGAATCCGTTTCCCAATCATAACGTTTATAACAGCCTTCAACGCCATTACTAATCGGATCTAAAACTTCTTGTAAAAGGCGTTTCCAATCAAAATCTGCACCAATCGATTTATTCGTAGGATGTTCATTTACAATTTGTGCAGATGGTAAATAAAAATCGTCCATATGTACAACCGTTACAGTGGAAAACTTACTTTTTATTTTATTAGCTATCGTACTTTTTCCTGCGCCACCACAACCATCAATACCTATTATTTGTAGTGATTGCTCTACAGACTTCACTCGAATTTGTTCTAATATGTTATTTAACCCCAAACCATTTCATCCCCTCGTTTTATATCTATAGACTTACTTTTACGCTGAAATCGGATCGAAGTAAAGTAGCAATGAAATCATAACTACAAATGCAAGTAAACCTATTGTAGAAAGGATGTATTCTTTCGATTCTCTATCAAATTTCCACTCCATCCATGCGCGTAACGTCCATAACGTTGCAAAAAAAAATGAAAAAGGCATACCCTATGTTTGCATTTTCATCTCTATTAACATAAATAATAATACTTACAAAATAAATAATAAACAATACAATTTCCAATTTTACATGCAAGCTATTTACATGCTTATATCCAAAGAAACCCCTCTTCTCCATATTCAACTTTCTTCTTAAAAATTGCTCTAAAAAATATCCGCCTATAGCAATTCCTATAATTATTATCCAAACAGAAGAATTCCACATGTTCAATCCCCTCCTATTACTACGTTGCATTATTTAAAATAAAGTGGATTACATGACAGTTATCCTTTTGTGAATAACTTACCTTCTCTTCAATTCATCTCATTATTTATACCACCAACAATCATTTTTTTATGCGGCAGTTGGAAAGAAGTAGAAAAGCATCGAAGTCATAAAAGCAAATGTAAATACTCCGATCATCGAAAATATATATTCTTTCGATTCTCTATCAAATTTCCATTCCATCATTGCTCTTAATACTAACGTTCCGCCTAAATAAGTAAAAATGACATAAGCAATATTAACACTTTCGAATTTAAAGATAAAAATAAAACTAGTTATTAAATAAATAAAAAGAAGTCCTATTTCCAATTTTTTATGTAAACTATTTACATGTTTTTTATATCCCCAAAAACCACTCTTTGGCATATTCAATTTTTTTCTTAAAAACTTATCAAAAAAATAAACAGCTATACAAAATACAATACTTATAATCCAAAAAGTAGAAGTTCCCATTACTCCACCTCCTATAACTTTATTTATTTTTAGAAATAAAGTGGACTATATTATGGTTATCCTTTTCTAAATAACTTACAATCCCTTCAGGATATGTTAGCTTCGTTTTTAATCCTTCTATACTTTTCCATATTATTATAATATCCGCATGTTATTTATGTCTTATTTCATTGGTAATTATCTCTTCAACAGTTCCCCCATGTATCAATGTACAGTGATGTCCTTTTTCATTCTTCCACTCAAAAATATGCTCACTCATAATTGCTAACTTTTGAACATCAACTTTCAAATCATATTCTTCCATCAACTCCCGCATTATTGCTTCTTGTGCCGTCTCACCAAATTCAATAGAACCTCCTGGAAAACTGTAAAATGATTCATTCTCATCACATTGAACAAGCACTTTAGAATGATCTTTATTTAAAATCATTACTTCAGCACGTAATTTAGGATTTTTCATTTGTCTCCCCATTCATTCCACATATGATTAAATCCAATAGTTATAAAAGAAAAGATTAAGCATAATTCCTGTTATTATTAATAATGGGACCGTTCCTAAAGAAATGACATATTCCCTTGATTCTTTATCAAATTTCCATTCCATATATGATTGAAAGCAGTATAAAGTTATTAAAAATAAAATGGGTAAATTACTAATATAAATAGGATTTAAAGTGGCACATATCATCGTAATAACTATATAAGAAATGATAAGAGCCCTAATGCCCCATTTATGAGCGTTGTTTACATATTTACTATTCCAGTCAATTTGTTTCGGTATATTTAATTTTTTTCTCACTACTTTTTCCAAAACAACTAAGAAAATGATCCATAATACTAATAAAATTCCTTTAACTAAAAACAGTGATGTCTCCTCCTTTACCTTTTATCCGGTTGATCACTCGGATATGTAGCATTCTCTTTGTTTTCAACGTCCCAACTAATAATTGTCGCACTATCTCGTCCGAATTGATGATGAACGTGCTCTAATACATGATGAACACTTTCTTCAAGTTCTACATTATTTCTATTCATATCATTATACAGATTCAATGGTGTTTCATAATGACGTTCCCTGCATTCTAATACTCCATCTGTAACCATTACAATTCGATTCTTTCCAGTACGTAATTCACGAATGCCTGTTGAATAGCAAGGAACAGGTAAATCAAATGTGTTTACATTTCCAACCCATTCGTAAAAATGACGTTGATTTAATGCATATTGTCCTAACTTATGTAACTCTTCATGAAATACATAAATGAGGCAATCGCCAATAGATAACCACCATATATAATTTTCTTTTCTTACACCTATTAAGCAAGCTGTTTCACCTTTAATGCTTTGGCACTTTTCATTAAATGAAGAGGATTGAAAGATTGTAAGTAGATGATTTTCAACAGATCGAAATACTGTATCAATTGATTCATTCATCATTACTTTTATATGTTCATATTCCTTTTGGATTGTATTTACTACTAAATCAACACTTTCCGCACTATTATGTCCATCTAAAATAGCTGCAAATTCCCAATCACCATTTGACCAAACTAACGCACCATCTTCATTCTTTTTTGCTCCGGCACTTATATTCCCACCATATATACCGAGCACAATATCACCATATTGTTTTACTGAAACTTTGTCTAAACACATCTTCGTATTTCCAACCCATGAATATTGTCTATTATTTGTTGTATGCATATTCACTCACCATATATTTTCGTATTCTTTCGCATAGTTTTTTGATTTTTTCTGCGTCACCATAAGGCGCACCGGTCCATTTCGCCACTTCAGTCGGTGACCAAAACTCTTTTGGTGTATTTGCATAACGCGGTATGATGTGCATATGCATATGTGGTACACCATTTCCTGAAACAAAAGTGTAAATATGTTCCGCACCTTCACTTTCTTTTAGCGCTTTACTTACTCTACTTGTTATAAGTCCGAACGCTTTCGCTTCTTCATCTGTTAGTTCAGCAAGGCCAGGTACATGCCTTTTTATATCTATCATTACATAACCCAAGTATGTTTCTTCTCTATCCCAATGGACATGTCCAACGTATATAAGATCATCTTCATAAATAGCACCACCTGGAACTATAATATTTCCTATATGTTTTTCACAAATAAAGCAGTTTTGTTCTACTTGATTGTTTGTTGACATATCCATCACCAACCTTTTTATATATAATACCACAAAAAAAGGAAAAACAGGATTTATATTCCGAAAATTCATTCTTTTGACACGGCAATTTTTGAAATGAATTTAGACCTCATTATTTCTTCAAAAATGCAATTCCAATTACAATCCCAATGACAATGCCAATTACTAAATTATTTGTAAAGTACCCTTGAAATACACCAATTACAACCCCTATACCAACACCTATCGCCAAAGCATCATTTTTATTATTTTTAGCCAAAATTACATCTCCTCCCATCATTTCTCGCTAAACAACATACATTTAATGGAATGTATTCATATATTCACTATCTCACTTGAACATTCCCAAAAAATGTACTTGAACTTCATATATAATATTTTCCATTTTCTGTACATACTCCTTTTACAATTGAAAAATTTCAAGTAACCATTAAATATATATAGGCATTTACTATAAGAAAGATCAGTAATTTATTTAAGGAGGAACGATTCAAATGCATCCTCATTGGAATCCAAATATAAATCAACAATATGTTTATTCCCCTCATCCTGTAAGGAATACATTGCATCATGATTCACAATATATGATGCAGCGTATTGCAAATCTTGAAAGTCAATTAGCGAAACTAATCTCATTAATTGAAGAAAATAATCATTTAATTAAATCAATGGAACAACAGCAGAACCAAGTTTGTGCACCAGCTGGCGGTTCTGTTATTGTTCGTATGTAATCTTTTCAAACAAAAAACACACTTTGTATAATAAAGTGTGTTTTCTTTTTATCTTCTTTTTTGGTGAAACCCTTGTGTAATACGGTCTAATATAATCGCAATGACAACAATAGCTAGTCCGGCTTCAAATCCCATTCCGATATTAACTTGTGTTACAGAACGATATACATCGACGCCAAGTCCAGGTGCTCCTACAAGTGATGCGGTTACAACCATTGATAACGAAAGCATAATACTTTGGTTCACTCCAGCCATTATCGTTCCGGTTGCGAGTGGTAATTGTACTTTAAATAGTTTTTGTGATGCTGTAGATCCAAATGCATTCGCTGCTTCAATTAAATCTTCTGGAACTTGTCTAATTCCTAAGTCTGTAAAGCGAATTGTCGGCGGCATTGCAAAGATTACTGATGCAATAATCCCAGGTACTACACCTACGCCGAAAAATGTAATCGCAGGAATAAGATAGACGAACGCTGGCATTGTTTGCATAAAATCTAACGTCGGTTTTAAAAATTTTGAGAAACGTTCATTTTGAGATGCTAATATCCCAATTGGAATTCCTACAATAATTGAAATAATAACGGATGTAAGTACAAGTGCTAATGTTTGCATCGTTTGTGCCCAGTAGTTAATATTTAAAATAAATAATAGCCCGATAAGCGTAAAAATGACTAAAGATAATTTTCTTGTTGTGTACCAAATGAGGAAACACAATATAATAATCATCAATATGGCTGGTATTATTGTTAAGAAATTAGTGAGTAAATCAACGAATCCACCGATAATATAAGAGAATCCTCGGAATAACCCCTCAAAGTGTTCATATAAACTTGCAACAAATAAGTCGACCCATTCCCCTAAAGGAATACGTGGTATACTATTCATCGTCTTTCACCTCTTCCTCAATGTTTCCTGCAAGAGCTTGAATGACACTTTCACGTTTAATGATTCCTCTAAGTCTTTTCTTCTCATCAATTACTGGTAACGGATATTTCATCTCCGCCATTTTTGCATATGTTTCCTCAAGTAAAGTATCCAAATAAACATGCGGAATATCATTAAGTAATAAATCAGCAATCGGCCACTGTTTTTGTACTGCTTTACTCGCATCATCCGCGGTTAATATACCTAAAAATTCATACTTTTTGTTGACAACATACACAGTAGAAACACCGGCGTTCCTCATGATTTGAAGTGCTACACGTGGTCCACGATCAATTAATAAAGTCTCCGGTCGTTTTAATATAGATTCCGCCGTGATTACTTTTCCTAAATTCACGTCCGCCACGAACTTCTCTACAAATTCATTGGCAGGACTCATCATAATTTCTTCCGGCGTTCCAATTTGAACGATTTCGCCATCCTTCATTAATGCAATACGATCCCCAATTCGCAGTGCTTCATCTAAATCGTGTGTAATAAATATAATTGTTTTTTCCATTTTATCTTGTAGCTCTAACAATTCATCTTGCATTTCTTTTCGAATTAGTGGATCTAATGCACTGAATGACTCGTCCATTAGTAATACATCTGGATTATTTGTTAATGCCCTTGCGATTCCAACACGTTGCTGCATACCGCCACTAAGTTGACTTGGATAATTATCTTTATGATGATCGAGTCCTACTAACTTCAATGATTCTAGTGCCTTATTTTCTCGCTCTTCTACTGGCACTCCTTGAATTTCTAACCCGTACGCAACATTTTGTATCACTGTACGGTGAGGAAATAAAGCGAACTTTTGAAATACCATGCTCATCTTCGTTCTCCTCACTCTTCGCAACTCTTCTTTTCCCATCGTTGCGATGTCTTCACCGTCTATGTATATATGCCCTGCTGTTGGTTTGATTAATTGATTAAGCATTCGAACTAGTGTTGATTTTCCGCTACCAGACAAACCCATAATAACGAAAATTTCTCCGGTGTATACTTCAAACGTTGCCTTCTTTACGCCAACATTCATTCCTGTCTCTTTTAAAATTTCCGATTTGCTTTTTCCTTCTTTTAATAAGGTAAGCGCTCTTTGCGGGTGTTTCCCAAATACTTTTGTTACGTTTTCAACACGCACCTTTGTATTATCCATGTCACTACTCCTTTTCTACCCATCTACTCATATAGTGTTGCGATTTTGCAAAGAAATATTACATAAAAATGACATTCATAAGATTTCTTTAAAATTCTCGTTTCCGTTCATAATAAGAATGCTTACTTATACATTTATTTAAAGAGGCAAACGTTTCTTAGGAGGTTTTCGATGCGAAAGAAAATTTGGTTTATATGCCTTGTATTATTTATTACTATGATTTTCACTTCATGTAATGCAACAAATGCAAATTCGAAAGGAAAAATTAAACTTGGTGTAACAAGTTGGAAAGAAAATATTGCAACTGCAAACATGTGGAAAGTATTACTAGAACAAAAAGGCTATAAAGTTGAACTCATGTATTTAGAAAAAGCTGCGATTTGGACTGGAGTCGCTCGCGGTGATGTGGATGCTAATTTAGAAGTATGGCTACCAGTTACGGATAAACCACTAAACAATCGTTATAAAGATGACATTGTCTTAAAATCAAAATGGTATGAGGGTACTGGGCTAGGTTTAGTCGTGCCTTCTTATGTGAAAAACATAAGCAGTATCGAAGATTTAAATGCTCATAAAGATGAACTAGACAATAAAATTATCGGTATCGAACCCGGTAGTAGTCTTATGAATTTAACGAATAAAGCAATGAAAGAATATAATATTAAACTAAAACTTGTCCAATCCTCTGAAGCTGCGATGATGAGTGAGTTAAAGAAAGCCTATACGAAAAAGAAACCAATCGCTGTTACGCTTTGGAATCCGCATTGGGGCTTTTCAGAATTTGACTTAAAATATTTAAAAGACCCTAAGAAAGTATATGGTGAAAAAGATGACATTTATTACTCTGTTCGTAAAGGATTCGAAAAAGATCACCCGGATGTTATAAAATACTTTGATAAATGGAAAATGAATGATGAGCAGCTTGGCACATTAATGGTCATGTTAAATAAAACGAAAGATCCCGAAGAAGCTGCGCGAAAATGGATTAAAAAGAATCAAGCACTTGTTGATGAATGGGTAAAAGATTAATAAAACAGGCTAGAGGATTAGCATATCCTCTAGCCTGTTTTTATCTTATTTTTTCGTAACAACATCATCTACAATTCCATACTCCTTTGCCTCTTCAGCAGTCATAAAATAATCTCTTTCTGTATCATGTGCCACTCTTTCAATCGGTTGCCCTGTTTTTTCTGCAATCATTTTATTAATATCATGCTTTAACTTTAGTATTCTTTTCGCTGTTATTTCAATTTCTGTTGCCTGGCCTTGCGCACCACCAAGTGGCTGATGAATCATAATTTCACTGTTAGGGAGCGCAAACCGTTTCCCTTTTGCACCTGATAATAATAACAATGCACCAAATGATGCTGCAAATCCCATGCATAGCGTTTGTACATCTGGTTTAATGAGATTCATCGTATCTAATATGGCAAAACCTGCTGTCGTTGAACCACCTGGGCTATTAATGTATAAATATATATCTTTCTCTGCATCTTCCGCTTCTAAAAATAATAATTGAGCTACGACACTACTCGCTACTTGATCATTAATTTCTGAACCGATAATAATAATTCGGTCTTTTAATAACCTCGAATATATATCATAGGAACGTTCTCCTAATTTCGTTTGTTCTACTACATATGGAATTGCATTCATTTTAAATCCCTCCAATAATTGTTATGCCGCGCAAAGCATACAACTGTAGGAAGAAGGCTTTTTCGTATTAAATAATAAGACTGGCTGTTTAGATGGTAACTTAGTAAAATCTATAGTAGGAAGAAGTTTCGTTAACAATTCCGGCCTTTCCTCACGAATAGACGTTACAACAACTTCAATATCATCTGTGAATTCGACTACTTCAATCCCTTCTTCACTTACAGTTTTCAGCCTATTTCTACTCCGAAATAAAGAAGCTTTCACTGCACCTTCTGATACCGAACATACTTTAGCAATATCAGCGATGCTATATTGAAAAACATCCTTTAATAATAAAATTGCGGATTGCTGTACATTTAATGACGACAATACTTTCCCTACCATTTCATGCAAATCTGCAATGTTCTCTTGTGGTTCTTCAAAAGTAATTTGGTCTCTTATTTTTTCATGAACTGATTTTGATTTGATCTGATCTATCCAACGATTTCTAGCTATTTTATATACAAGTGTCATACAAATATCTTTATTACTATATTTTTGAAGAACTTTACAAACTGTTTCTTGGGCAAGATCTTCGCCGTCCCATTTATTTTTCGTTAAAAATGTACAGTACCTTTTCAACTCTCCGTATTGCTCAATTAAAAAGTTTATATTTGAATGATTCATATCGATATGATTTTTTAAAACATGAGTTACTTTTGTGCACAAAATAACCACTCCTTTTCAGCGCTTACTTAATTAACGATTCAACAAATAAAAAAGTTACGGGGCATATAAAAAAATTATGTTTATGTTCAATAATTCGCGGTCATTAATATGTTATGTACAATTTTACGTGAGGAGGAACAAATTTGCCAAAATTAACAATTGAAGGTGCGGGAACGTTTGATGTAAAAGAAGGCACAAAATTAGTATTAGCGATTGAAAACAACGGTGTACACATACTGCATCGTTGCGGAGGAAAAGCACGTTGCACAACTTGTAGAGTAGAAATTATAGCAGGTGATTTCTGTGAAGTGAGTACGAATGAAAAGAATGCGATGACGGAAAAAGGAATTGAAGATCATTTACGCTTATCGTGTCAAATGCGTGTACATAAAGATATAGTCGTTCGTCCGGTACTTACTGTTGAAAATTCAGGTCTTGATGCTGGACCACGTCCGGCGGAGTAAAGTGATGAATTTAAAACAGCTCGCAGGTGAATATGCTGCTGACTATGTAAAAGATGGAATGAAAGTTGGGCTTGGAACAGGTTCTACCGTGTACTGGGCGATACAAAAATTAGGTGAACGTGTCAAAGAAGGACTATCATTTCAAGCTGTACCGACATCAAAGAAAACTGAAGCATTAGCACAGCAACTAAATATCCCCCTGATTTCGTTAAACGACGTACAAAGTCTTGATCTTACAATTGATGGAGCGGATGAAATTGATTCTAATTTACAGCTTATCAAAGGTGGCGGTGGTGCATTACTTCGCGAAAAAATTGTTGCTTCCTCCTCTAAAGAACTAATAATTATTGTTGATGAATCAAAAGTTGTGACCCGTTTAGGTACTTTTCCATTACCTGTTGAAATTATACCTTTTTCATGGAAACAAACCGAAAGGAAAATTCAATCTTTAGGTTGTCAAACAACGTTACGTTTAAAAAATAATGAAACATTTATAACCGATAACAATAACGTGATTATTGATTGTGTATTCCCTCATAACATATCTAATCCTGCCAATATACACACTCAATTAAAAATGATTACAGGTGTAGTTGAAACGGGATTGTTTGTTAATATGACTAGTAAGGCAATTGTTGGAACAAAAAATGGGATAAAGGAATTATAATGAAAGCTGACTCTTACAGTCAGCTTTTTATATTTTCTCTTTATTGCGTATCATTATGATATACTATGAAAACAAAAGCACATCACACTAGAAAGGGCTGAACAATTTGCACTCCCAACTCATAACAGAACTTACAGATTTAGAAACTGCCTTTCATATTCGAAAAGAAGTATTTGTAAAAGAACAAAATGTCCCTCTTGAAGATGAATTCGATACCTTTGATGAAATCGGTGAGAAATGTAAACATATTTTAGTTTATTATAACGATCTTCCTATAGGTACAGGTCGTATACGATTTGTAGACGGCGCTGGAAAATTAGAACGCATTTGTATTTTAAAAGACTATCGTAAATACGGATTAGGAAAAGTAATTATTCAAGCGTTGGAAGAGATTGCACGCAACAAAGATGCTACAAAAGTAAAACTGCACGGTCAAACACAAGCTGAAGGATTTTATAAAAAACTAGGTTATCAAACTTCTTCGGATGTATTTATGGAAGATGGTATTCCACATATACTTATGACGAAAATGTTATCATAATAAAAAGGGTAGTATATGAAACTACTTTATGTAGTCATATACTACCCTTTTTATTAATAGAAAAGTGAATTCTCAAGATTTCCTTTTGCATCAAAGCCCTTTATCTCTTAGTTCATACCTAGGTAAAACTTATATTGTTTTCCATAATGATAAGGCATAAATCCAGTTTGGATCCCCATTTCCTTTATAACTCTGGACTGCTTCATATACTTTTCCCTCGTGTAGAACTCTATCGCCCTTTTCATATGCTTTCTTTGCATCCCACTCTTCATATGAAGCGCTTTCAGTTTTTGTAGTAATTGTGAATATATCACTCTGTACAGATTCATTTCCAGCTACATCAACAGCTTTCACTACATATTTATAAGTAGTATTAGGGAGTAAATTTTTATCCATATAAGATGTTGTATTGGATGTTGCAATCTTTTTCATTGATCCTTCTGTTTCTCTATAAATATCGTAATGGTCTACACCAATATTATCGTCAGAAGGACTCCACATTAGATCCACACTTGAAGCTGTTGTTCCCATACTATGTAATCCTTTTGGTTGTGTTGGTGCTTCTGTATCAGGAGCCTCAACTGTCGTTTTAACTGTGAGCGCTGCACTTTCTTTCGAGACATTTCCAGCTGTGTCAATCGCTTTTACAGTATAAGAATATTCTGTACTTGGTTGTAATTTTTTATCAATAAAATGAGTGCCTGGTACTGTGTCAATCACCTCTCCGTTACGGAAGATTTGATATCCTTTTACCCCTACATTATCCGTAGAAGCGTTCCATGCTAGTTCTATACTATTCGCTGTTACTTTTTGTGCCTGAATTCCATTTGGAATACTTGGAGTTTCTGTATCTGGTTTCACATCATTGATGAGATTAACATCAATTACATTATAAAATGCATTTGCTGTATCAGCTACATCCCATACTGCTAAAATCACATGATATCCACTACGATCAGTAGGTACATTGATTTTGTGAGTTAAATTATTTGAGGCTGCCGAACCATCATGTTGTACAGTTCCAATTGGTTCAAAATCTGCTCTTGTAAGCGCTTTATTTGGATTCCATCCTTTTTTTGTAATATAGTAATGCCATTTACTCGTTAAATGAGGCGCTGTATACTTCCAAGTAAATGTATTTTCCCCGCCTGTGATTGTATTTTTAAACCAACGATCGGCTGTTTGTTGATCTAAAATACCACCAAATTTACCACCGGCAGAAGCGATTTGCCCATCAACCGGGCCACTTTGCGGGAACCCTTTTAGAGCTTCTAAACTTTGCGGTTCATACATAACACTTCCACAGTTTACATTTAGTGCACCATAGGTTGGACTACATAAAGCAGATCGGCTACCAGGCTTTTCAACAAAACCGTGCGCGTATGCGTTTTGAGGAATAAGTGTCGTGCCAATAATTCCAGCTGTTAACGCAACAGCACCTAGACTTTTTTTGTTCATTTTCATGTTTTGTAGTTGTTTTAAAAATCGATTATTCATATTCCTGTCCCCTTCTTGTTATACTTCGTAGTGTAATGTGGGCTTTGATGTAAAAGAATAACAAGAGACAATCTTATATCGATGTATGTGTTAGTTATGCATACACCGCAGTGAAAATATATTTCTTTTTATGTGAAATATTTCACTTAATGAATATATAATGACATAGAAATCACCAAAATACGTGCAGAAGTTGTGCAGAAACTGTGAAAGCATTACTAACTCGTAAAACTATGGCCTAAATTTATAAAAATGAATATTTAACCTTTCAATAAAATTGATTCTTCGCTACATAAAACAGAAGAGTGTCTATATCATTTCATATAGACACTCTTCTCATGTATAATCTTCTATTTATTACTGATCTATAAATGTAAAAATCTCATCAACGGCTTGCTTATAGCCACCAGATTTTTGGAAAGACCCCTTCAAATTCAAAGCAGCTTCTTTATATGAAGGATTATTTAATACAAGTTCTACACTTTCACGTAGTTGTTCCTCAGTTAGTTCTTTCATGTGCAACTTAATCCCAGCTCCGAGATTCTCCACTTGCTTTGCGATAACTGGCTGATCTGCACTTTGTGGAATTACAATGAGTGGAATCCCATTATAAAGTCCTTCATGTGTACTATTCATCCCACCATGTGTAATAAATAACTTTGTATATGTAAGTAGTTTTGCTTGTGGTACGTAGTTTTTTACAATGAAGTTTTTAGGAATATTACCCAAATCACTTATTTTTGTTTTATTACCAATAGACATCACAATTGTATGATCACTATTCTCGAACGCCTTCATACAAAGTTTATAAAAATCAAGTGCATCATTAAAAACAGTGCCTAGTGAAATGTAAATCGGGCTTTTTTCTTCAATTGAAGTAAAATCAAAGGCTTCATTTTTCACTTGTGTAGAGATAGATGGACCTATAAATTTATATATCTCATCAAACATATCTCCGAAAGGCTGGAACTCTTTAATTGTATACACAATAGTAAGTGGCGCTGGATTACAGAAAACTTCATACGGTGAGTTTATTTTAACACTATATTTTTCCGTAATTTCTTTTATTAAATTTTGAAAATCATTTTGTATTCTCTCATGAACCTCCGCTGGGATATTTTTCGAAAGGTAGTCTAACATTTGTTCAAATGATTTTTCATCCTGTGCAAACGATGTGCATGAATTTATTGCTGGAAGCTTTAGAATTTGAGCAATTATATGTCCACAGCCAAACATTGAATCATGAATGATGTAATCAAAATGTTCGCCTTCAATTTGTTCCAGAACATTTGGTATAATAACATCTGCCGTATGTAAAAGACCATTTATTCTCTCTAGTAAGTAATTTCGACCACCGGAAAGAAAAGCTTTTATAAACTTTTGCTCGTCAATTGTTCGTACAGTAGCACCCGTCTTCTCAATACGCTCTCTAAAAGATTCAATTGAAAAATAAATTACCTCTTCCCCACGTGAAACTAATTCTTCTACAACTTGTAATGTTGGATTTATATGTCCTTCTGATCCAGTATTAATGAATAAAACACGTGCCACTTTAAACACTCCTTAATTTAAATCTTTTCTATGTTGTCATTAAGATTACAGGTATTTGGTCTTATTCTTCTAAATGGACCTAGCGAGCCTAAATCCAAGGTCATCTATATGAAATGTAGGATGACTACGGCGACGACAAGTCGCACCGCAACCTCTAGCTGCTTCAGCCCAGCTACCGCCTCGAAAAATCCGGTATGATCCATATACCTTTTCATCATACAAATCATAGCACCATTCCCAAACATTTCCTAACATATCATACAAGCCCCATGCATTCGGTTCCTTTTTTCCGACCTCATGAATACGTCCACCTGAATTTTCATTATACCAAGCAATCTCTTTCAGTTCTCCATATATGTATCCAGTCGTTCCTGCTTTACACGCATATTGCCACTCTGCTTCTGAAGGTAATCGGTAGCCATTTGAATCTACATTACAACTAACAATTTGCCCACCATCAATAATAGAATAATATTCTTTTAATCCCGCTTTTTTTGAAAGTAAATTACAAAACATAATGGCATCATTCCATGAGATATTTACAGCTGGTTTATTTTTATCTTTCAATAAATTTGGTGTAAGATTCGTAATCGCATCATATAATTCCACCGTTACAACATATTTTGCAAGAAGAAACGGTTTAACTTGAACTTGCCATTCTTTTTTTATTCGATCATCTCTTAATTCTACTTTTCCTGCTGGAATTTTCACCATATTAGAATCAACCGGGCCAATGAATCTATTCAATCCTATCCCCCCCATGTTACTTCTTTTTACAATCTAACTATTTATGGTATCGTACTTCTTTAAAAATAGTTTTACTTCATTTGAAGATTTTAAAATAATAACATTTGTATCCTTACTCAATTGATTTAGCCTCTTTAAAATTGAAGGTCGTTTCATTTTAGGGTATTCCCATATCCATTTGAAAAATTGCAAGTCAAACCTTTCTTCACATCCCGCGCCCATATCCGGTCTTGTTTTATTCCGATATTGTATAACCCTTTTAAAAGCACGATAAACACATATTGTTCTATGAATATCAAGAAAGATGATTGTATCAGCTGCGTTCATTCTTATGTCCATTGTCCCGCCATAATTCCCATCAATAATCCACTCATCTTCTTTAACTAATTCATTTTGGACTATTCTTTGCTCTTCTTTCGGTACACCTTCCCAATTCGGTTTCCAGAATAGTGCATCAAGATGATGCACCTTAATATTTAGTTTATTTCCTAACTGTCTTGCTAATGCAGATTTTCCTGAACCACCAGAACCTATTAATATTATTTTTTTCATAAATACCCCTTTTTATATCTTTTATTTCTTCCGTAACACCAACTCACAAAACATTCCAATCCCAACACCAATTGTATAAGCTACTAAATCACTCCACAAAAATCCGTAGCCTAATACGAGTCCACCTAAAGTCGTTGTACGAATGCTATCTATCCATTCGGCATGATATAATTGGCTTATTTCAATCGCATAACAAAACAGCAAACTTATAAAAGCTAATTTCTTCGTTTCTATTTTAGGAAATACAAATCCGAACCCTGTAAAAATCATGAGTGCCCATAAAGCATCGCCTAAATAATCATTTAATAGAGCCGGCAGTGCAAAAGCAAACTTTCTTGAACTAAGTCCTAAAATAATAACAATGATAGTAAACATTGCGTATAGTAATCTATTTCGTTTCGTATTCATTTCAAAACTCCTAATTCATCATTTAAAACTGCAAAATAGCTAGTAAAATATAATCATTTTACTAGCTATTTTTTAATGGCTTTCATAATAAGAAAATGTGGATTTGTATTTAAGTAGTGATAAGATTTTTCATTTACTTCTTTCATCTTTTCAACTGGCCTCGGTTCCACCATTTTTTCTAACATAAAATAATTTGTTGTTTCATTAATTACGTCTTGGAGTGACCTTCTAAAAAATTCAACTTCAATTGTAATGTTTGGTTTAACCCACGTATCTACTATTAATTGTTTTTCGAAATAATTTTCACAAGTAAACTTTGTAAAATCCATAAAAGGATGATGTATGGAGTATATAAATTCTCCACCTGGCTTCAATACTCGGCGAAACTCCTGAAATACTTGATTCCAATTTTCTAAGTAATGAAGCGTTAACGAACTTACAATAACATCAAAAGTATTATCTTCAAATGGTAATACTTCTTGCAAGTCATGACAAAGAAACATTGCTTTATCACCCGTACTTTCCTTTGCAGCTTTTACCATTTCAGAACTTACGTCAATTGCAATAACATTTGCTCCTCTTTCTACAAATTGAGAAGTATACCATCCAGCTGCACATCCAGCATCTAGTATACTCTTCCCTTCTAATTTCTTTGGAATCATCTCCATCATCGCTGGTCTTTCATAATAGCTGTTATATGGATTTGCCAAATCTAGATTTTCTTTATATGTACTCGCTAATTTATCATATGTGTCTTTGATCGTGTCTTTCAATATATCCACCCCTCATACATATTAATCTAATAACTCTTGCTGCTTTTTCTTTGAAAATGATTGTAGTACTAAATCATACGACCAATCAATCATTTTATTAATTTGCTCCTGCTCTACATCCTTTTGTATATACACTGTATTCCAATGCTTTTTATTCATATGATAACCAGGAATTATGGTTTCTGGGAAGTCTTCTCTTAATCTTAGTGCAAGTTCTGGATCACATTTTAATGTAATCGCAGCTTTTTCTCCTTCTTCATGGTTTACTATCGCAAATATTTTATTATTAAGCCTCATACATGTTGCATTCCAACCATCTGGAGAATCTTCTGTCGCATTTCTTTTTGATAAACAATACATTTTTGTTGCATTCATTCTAATTGTCACCTCTTATTCTTTCACTATTTGATTACGATGCATTACAATTTGCTTTGTCACTTGAAATTGCTGTTCACCATAAAACTTTATTAGTTTCTCTCCGCAAAATAAACTAACAATATGAATGTGAGATATCTCTTGAAGTAAAATTGTAAGCATCCTCTCTCCAATACCTTTATTTCTTACACTCTCATGTACGACAACATCTTCTATGTACGCTCGAAAAACACCATCAGAAACAACTCTAGCAAATCCGATCAATTCATTTTCTTCCCATACCCCAATTGCTATACTATTATTTAACATTTTTTGAATATCGATTTCTTTTCTTTCTGGCCACCAACCTACAGAGACATAAAGTTTTTTTATTTTTTCTTCGGAAATTTGTTGTTCATGTTGCAATTTATACGTGTACATTTTCCTTCTCCCATCAAATTGCTCATTATATATACTTTGTCTTACTTTACTTCTTTCAATATAAAGCTATAGAATCCAACCTGTTATAAAAAACCTTCATAAAATTAATTTATAATATCGATTTTACAATTGCAATATAAACAGTTCCTTTCATATTTCTTCTATATTAACAATAACACGTAATATATTGAGTTGAATAATGATTAAAGCCACCCAATAGGGCGGCCCTCATTTTCATTTAACTTCATACCACCAACCTTTTCGATCAAGCCAACCTTTCATACCGTTTAATTGTGCATCGCTAGTTGGGTCGGAAATAAAATACGTTAAACCGTCCGATTGTAAAATGAAGGTAGCAGTCATTTTTAAAGAAGTTAATGCTCCCATAACATCTGGAGTTTCATAAGGTGAAAAGGCTCCAGATTGGATAATATTTTGCTTAGAAACTTGTGCTTGTATGTTTTCTTGTTTTGGTACCGATTCAGTAAACCAAGAAAGTGGCTTATTTCCTATCAATTGGTTTAAATCACATTTACCGATACCTGGTACATTACCTGTCTCAGTGTATTGCCAAATATCACAAGGATATGCTGGCTTATTACCGCCATACCTAGGAATCCATAAAAAATCACTTTTTACGTTCGCCATACCGAAAGGCTCATATACATGATGGCCAACATATAAGCCAACTTTCTTAGCACCTAGTCGGCGTAACTCATCGATAAAAGCTTGTGTACCAGCTCTCATATCATCCATTGTTTTCACTTCTACATCAGCAGCCCAAACTGTAGCACTCTTATCACCGCGATTCCAGAAATCTTGTGCTTCCTTCTTCGCATCAGCAATTGAAATAAAGCGGCAGAATGCATAGTTACCAAAAGGAATATTTCTTGTTTTCATTGCTTGGACATAATTTTTATATAAAGGATCTACATAATTTGATCCATCTTGTACCCTAGCGATTACGAAATCTAGTTGTGGAGCGGCTACATCCCAGTTAATGTCACCGTTCCATTTTGAAATATCTACAATGTAACCCATTGCTTAACACCTCCTTCTTTATTATTATATTCAGAGCTCGTCTGATTGCTCTTCTTCTCCTAAAAATTCAATAGTATTTGTTAGTGCACATAGTAAATACAACAACTGTCTTCTACAAAGACAGCACCTCATTTCCGATGAAAAGGAAAATCTTTGTTATAGGAATCGCACTATTTGTTCTCCTAATTGCATCAGATTGAGTAGTTGCTATAAACAAAAGAAAAAAGCATCATCGTATTGGTGATGCTTTTAAAATCCGCTTTTCTTATATAAGACGAATACGATTCCTATAACCTCTTCTCTAAAAAATGTTGACTATGTCCTTTAGGATGATCTTCAACAACACCGTATTCTCGGTAGCCGTACTTTTTATAAAATTCTGGTGCTTGAAAACTAAATGAATCTAATAATATTAATCTACACCCTTTTTCCTTTGCGATGTCTTCGATTTTATGTAACAGTTGACTGCCATAACCATCATGACGAACCGATTCATCAACCCATAAAAAATCTATGTGAAGATGATAAAAATACATTGTTCCTGTTACACCGCCAAAGATTTTTCCGTTCTCATCTTTCACTACGAAACTTACTTGTTCCATCGGCTGTTTTTCTTCATCTGTTAAAATAGACATGTTATATTGAATTACTTTATTTTTTATGTATTCTCCTTCAGTGCGAGTACCATTCTCTATGTGTTTCATATATTTCTTCCTTTCAACTTAGTAAGCTATCTTTAATTTTTACTTTTTCTCTTTAAAATAGTTATAAATACGAATCCACCATAAGTAACAAAGCATGAAAAACCAATTATCCCTGGCACAGAGACATAACCTGTTCTTATATAACTAATAACGGCAAAACAAGCGATAGACAATAAAATAGATGGCCAAAATATAAGAGCTGTTTTTCTTCGTCTCTCTTTCGATGTACTTTCTTTCTCTTCAGAAACACGTGTGCCAAAAAGCAATACAATACAAATAAGTATCGCTGCAAAGTAAAGGGTATCTATTGACAGAGTATGATCGTAAATCGCGATTCCAACTTCCAAAGCGATAATTGTTAAAATTAATATAATGATTGTTGATGTCTTTAAGTTTCTTTTCAATTACTCACCCCTAGCATACTTTGACTATATTCTTTGTATATGTACTTCAAAGCTACTGCAAAAGCTTCATCCACCTCTTTATTTCCACGTCGATTAGGTAAATCTTTCCCCCCAATAACATAAAGAAAGGGAAATTCGTTAAACATTCCTATTATACCAATATTTATTGTAGCTGTGGGTAGTCCACCTGTCATATGAGCCAAGTGATATGAATGTATTCCTTCATAGTCACCTTGCTGTCTTACCATGCCGCTAATAATAGGTTCCCATAATTCAGCTTCTGATTTATACCCTTGAAAAATTTGTACTAAAAGTGAAAGAACTTCATTTAATTCTCCAACATTTTTCTCATCTCTAGCATTCTCTTGTATATGAATTTTCGAAAAGTGCGTTTGAGCATACATTTGCACAATATCCCATCCACCACAGTACATTACAACTGACTGCGCAACGTAACTATCATGACATGCTATCATTACTTCAACTGCTTTACTAAGTGTTAAAGTACTTCTTCCTTGTAAATGTGGATATAACTGCGCACTATCTTCATGTGGATTAAATTTAACATGATGAAGTATATCATTCCAATTACATTTATTTTCCTTCACCATTTGAGCTACTACAAATCCAATTACTACTTTTGCTGCTGATGCTAACGGAATATTTAATTCACTATTATATGAAGCAACTATACGATTGCTTTTTGTAGAATAAATAGATATCCCAACTTGATCAGATTGTATCTCTTTCATTTTTTGAATGACAGTTTCCATTTCCATTCCTCATTTCATATCGTTTTATCACCTTCTAATAATTCAATATAGAATATAAAAACCCTTTTTAGCAGATTATATCGGCTATTACAATAAGAAAAAGGTAGCATGAATTACTCCATGCTACCTAAAATACTAAATTTCTATTCTTCTAAAGGTTTTTTAGGGCCACAAAGCTCCAATTGATAAAAAGCTAAATCTAGCCACTTATTAAACTTATAACCAGCCTTTTTAATCGTCCCCGCATGAACAAATCCATAGTTTTCATGTAAGGCAATGCTTTTCTCATTTTCTGCATCAATTCCAGCAATTAAGGTCATATATTCCCTTTCTTTTGCAACTGTGATTAATGCCTTCATTAAAGAAGTTCCTATCTTATTTTTTCTATATTCCTTATGAACATACACAGAATGCTCAATTGAATATTTATAGGCAGGCCAAGCTCTAAACGGCCCGAATGTCGCAAATCCTACTACTTTACTATCTAGTTCATATACTAAAATTGGATAACCGTCAGCCTTTTTTTGTTCATACCAATCTATTCTATTTTCAAGGGTTACAGGTTTATACGTATATACGGCTGTTGTATACAGTATGGCATCATTATAAATATCTAAAATATATGCTACATCTTGTTTTGTTGCTTCCCTTATCATTGCTTTCTTCCTTTCATAAGGCATATCTTCTTTAATATCACTCCTACATACGAATACGTGCTTTTCGGAAACCATCAAATATATTTAATACCGCAGATATAATGTAAATGAGAATACCTCCACCTATTAACCACGTTTTAAATTCCTCTGGAGAAGTAGCAAACACATTTGCCACAAACGTAATAAATCCTTCGGTAAATAAATTTGAATTTACTACAATTATTATAAATACTATTGTTCCAGCTATTTGGAGAATAGCATTCCCTATTGCCAACTTTTTCGTCCATTGTCCTTGTACTAGCTTAAAAAGAGATATAGCTACTTCGAAAACAATCATAACAACAACGATTGGCCAATATTGAAGTAAAACATCTTGATTAAACGTCGGCGTAACAAACTTCAATCCATTTTCCGTAGCATGGTATACGCCAACGAGATGGTTCGCATAAAAGTAAAGTGTAGCCCATATTGCCGTCCACATTAAGCTTCCAAATACTTCGAACTTTGAGATTGCCTTTTTCTTCGGGATATACGAAATATTTTTCAAATCATCTGGCGTCCATTTTTTTAAACTTGTTGTTAATGGCTGTGGATCCTTTTCTTTATCCGTTCTTTCTAAAACAGCAAATACAAGTGTCAACCAGAAAAATACATGGAGACTAACTTCGACAATTTCACCAATTCCTTTACCTATCAAATTTAAAATAACATTTAATACCGCTGGCTCACCATTATATCCTACAAAATTTTCTGCAACCATTGCAATGAGTGCGATAACAGCTGCAATTGGTATAATCATTTTTAATAACGTCGTATATACATCAAAATAACGTGGTCCAATTAAATGCATCGGTCTATCCAGATACCCATTAGCCAATGAAACTGGGCTTCCCAATTTTTCAAGGACACTCTTTACATCTTCCTCATCATACTCATCGGGTAACATATCCTCTATTGTTGACCGTAGTTCAAGAATAATATCTTCACGATTTTTTTCAGGTAATCTCTTCGCTACTTCCTCGACATACATATCAATCAAGTTCATTCTTGTCCTCCTCCTTTAATAAGTTATAAAGTTCTTTCGAATCCTTTATCCATTCCTTTTTTAACTGCAAAAATATCTCTAATCCGTATTCACTTAAAACGTAATACTTACGAGGTCTACTCTCCGTTTTATCCCAACTACTCGTCACTAGCTCCTGCTTTTCTAATCGGCGAAGTAGCGGATATAAAGTACTTTGATCAATTGTAATCCCCGATTGCTCCAATAATTGGACAAGTGAATACCCATACTGCGGCATTCTTAATTGGCTTAAAACCGCTAATGTTAATGTCCCTCTTCTTAGTTCAGTAATTAACGAATTTAATAAAGCATCCATTCACTCACCTCATTTTCATTACTATATGTCATACAGTATATGTTTTATACTATGTATCGTACAGTATTAGTGTGATAAAAACAATGAGTATTTACAAAAAATAGACAATTAAAAAGCACAAACTATATAATTTGTGCTTTTCTAGCTAATTTAAATGCCTAGTACAATCTTAATTTTGCACCTCTTGTAATATAAATTTTCCATTTTCTTTAGTAAATGGGGTAATATCTACAATTGCCTCAATATGAATTACTCCATATACATGCGGATATTCTTGACCGTTAGAAGCAAGTTCATTTTTTATTTTTGCTTTTATTAGGGATGGATTAATTGTTAGTAATAAAACATCTTCTTCATGACTAAAATGTTTCTCAGCAACTTTTAACGCTTGTTCTAAAAATGAGCAATGAATAAATCCCTCTTCTTTTAGTGAAGCTTCATTAATTTCTCCATCTATCTTTGCGATTTCCCAATCTCTTTTTGTTATTACTTTTGTTATCATAGTTATTTTCTCTCCATGTCTTTATATAGAAAAACAAGAGGTTCTTCTTTTTGTTACTAGAAAAGCCTCTTGTATGTACTATTTATTTTAATCCTTTAATTAAAGGCGATGCTTCCCCGCTATGGAAAATCCATAAATCATGAAGTGACCTTGTACATCCGACATACAATAACTTCGCATCGTGTTTTGTATTTTTGTAATGTTCTTCATCAACATCGATTAAAAGTACTGCATCAAATTCTAACCCTTTCGCTAAGTATACAGGTACTACCGAAATACCGCCTTCATATTTACTTTGATCTGCTTCAATGACGTTAACAGTCAACCCTGCATTTGTTAGCTTCTCATATATATCACGGCATTCATCATCTGTTCTTCCTATTACTGCAATTGTTTTCACATCTTCATTTTGTAGATGCTGTAAAGTCTTCATAATTTCAGTGAATTGATCTTCTGTTTGAATCACTTTCACTTCTTCCCCGCTACGGAAAACTGGCGTTGCAAGTCCAACTGGAATCTCTGCATTTTTAATTATCTCATTCGCAAATTCGATAATTTCTTTTGTAGAACGATAACTTCTCGTCAGTTCATAATAACCTGTTTCTTGGAATACTTCTTTAAAAGCACTCCAATCTTCAATTCCTTGATAATCATAAATTGCTTGAGATAAATCACCTAATATAGTGAAAGAATTACCTAGTGTAATTTCTTTTAATACATAGACTTGGAAAGGCGAAAAATCTTGTGCTTCATCGATAACAACGTGATGAAACTTTTGTCCGATTTCAATTCCTGAAATACGATGATGTATGTATATTAAAGCTGGTAAATCTTCTACATACACTTCTTTTTTACGACAACTCTTTTCTGTTTCTTTCACAAGTTCTTCGGGCAATACTTTGATTATTTCTTTACTTTTCAATATTGAACTATATAGTGCAAGTGAGCTCATTTTCGGCCAAAACTTCATATAAGTGTTCAATCTCTTTGTCGCTTCTTTTTTTAGTAATTTCTTCTCGTTTGATTCTCCATACTTTTTCAGTTCAATTTCAATCCAGCGCTTCATTCGGCCGACTAATCTTTCTCTTCTTTTCTTTAATGGATAATGTTTATATTCCACTTGCATCCATTTTTTAATATCTTCAACCGGAATAACCGCCTTGTCCCATGCCTCAAAATCACTTGTTGGTACTAATTCTTTTTCAAATTGAACCATTCTCTCTTCAACAAAGGACTTAAATTCCAGCGTGCCTTTTAATTTACCGAGCATAACCTTTTCTTCATCACGATTAATAGAAAATGCTTCTTTCAACTTTTCTTCTGTCTGCTTCAGTTTCACCGAATCATCTAACGTACGTAATGCCCAATCTGGAAACGTTGTTTGACTAATGTTCCCTACACCTAACTCAGGAAGTACACTCGAAATATAGTCTAAAAACAGACTATTCGGAGCGAAAACAATCATTCTCTCAGCTTCTAATTGCTCACGATATTCATAAATTAAAAAAGCAAGGCGATGTAAAGCGACTGTTGTTTTTCCGCTTCCTGCAACCCCTTGAATAAGTAATGGTAAGTTTCTTTCCGCACGAATAATATCATTTTGCTCCGATTGTATCGTCGAAACAATATCCTTTAGTTTATTATCTTTATTCTCACCTAATCGATATAGAAGAAAATCATCGGCATGCGAGACATCTTCATTTCCTTTTACATATGTATCAACAACACGTTCTAGTTCTCTTTTTCGAATAGAGATGTTTCGCTTTAAATAAACATCACCTTCTACTAATCCGTCTGGCGATTGATAAAACGCTAATTCATCTCCACCGGTAAATGAATAAAACATACTTGCGACAGGTGCCCGCCAATCAATTACAATCGGTTTCATCGTATCTTTATCTGAAACACCTACTTTACCGATGTAAATCGGTATAATATCTTCCTTACCATCCTCCTGAAAATCTAATCTTCCAAAGTATGGCTCTTGCACACCAATACGTAAATTTTGTCTATTAGACTCCCTCATACTTTCAAGAATTTGTTCTTTAAAATCTTCTCCATAATATACTGGAATTTTTTCAAGCTGTTCTAATTGATCATCCATCGTACTTAACGTATCTTTCATTCTTTTTAACTCTTCGTCAAAAATGCTGTTCATTTGATGATTCCCTCCTGTCCGTTCTAATTTTTCAGTCGAAATACAATTGTATTAAAAATCCATTTATAAAGTCAAGAATTTTAATTTAAGTTTTCCGAAAAAACTTACTTTTATCTTTCTAATATTGAAATTCTAATGCTGTTTTTACATTATAAGAATATACAACATCTAAATCATACAACTACACATATAATTAAGTGATTCATTCGATAGATACGATTAAAAGAGCTTTACACCTTACATACACTCCAACTTCTTTTCTAGTTGTCTATTATTTCATTTGTAAATTAACCAAGATTACAAAATTCAAAAACAAAAGTAAAGGAGTCTATTAAAAATGACTACCACCAAAAGAAAGCCTCTAAAGTTACACTTACTTATTTTTGTGTTAATTGTGTTGGCAAGTGGTTGGATTGGGGTATTTCTAGATTCTTTCCTAACGGATCAGCCTGACGGAAACTCTTTAGGTATGGGATTATGGCTAATATTACCCTTTCTCGCAAGTATTTTACTTAGAAGTATTGGTCGAGATTGGAATGATTTTGGGATCAAACTAAATTTGAAGGCAAACTTTAAATGGTATTTCGTTGCATTACTAATTTATCCATTCGTTATATTAATAACGATAAGCATAGCACTTATTTTTGGAGTAGCTAACATAACCAGTTTTGAAATGCACTCATTATTTTCACTCATATTCATGTCTACTATTGGTAACTTTATTAAAAATATTTTTGAAGAGTTTTCTTGGCGCGGTTATTTAACTCCAAAGCTGATTGAACTAAAGTTAAACGATTGGTTTATTTATATTATTTCTGGGTTAGTTTGGGCTCTTTGGCATGCCGCTTATTATTTAGTCTTTTTACCAAATGAATATTTTGAATCTATTTCAAGGCTAAATATGCTTTTATTAGGCTGTATACTTATGGTTTCTTGGTCTATTATGTATGTTGAAATATATAGACTTACAAAGTCAGTATGGCCATGCGTAATCATGCATGCAATTGAAGACGCCGTTCCTACTGTTTTAGTTACAATAACAGGGATTATTACACTTACCAACAGCAGTGATTTTTGGTTAAACCCTATTAGCGGAGTCGTTGCTACTGTTTTATTTCTTGGAATCGGGATCATACTAAGATCCATAAGAATAAAAAAAGAACGACAATGAACACGAAAAACAGTCAATTATTCACACTATAAAAGTAAAAAAGAGTAAGGAGTTAATCCTTACTTTTTTTTACTTTTATACGATATGATAAACATTCATTTAATGATACTTGCTCTTTATATTTTCTCTCTTCAAAGTCATACGCTCCTCCTGGGAAAATCCCAACTATACTGAAACGAGCCTCTGCACATAAATTACTAATCTCATCTATAGTATAGCAACGTAAAGATTGTGTCACAATATCATTTGAAGAATCCGTTTCCCACCAATGGTCCAGCATTCTAGCATTTTCACTATCATATTCATACTTTCGCATTGCAGAGCCAATCGGCATTTCTTGTCCATTTGCTTTTTCCCAATATAAAGGTTGATAAATATCAATAAGTGCACACCCATCATCTTTCAACCAATTATGGATACGTTTTAATAAAAATAATTGTTCTTCATCCGTTCCTACACCAAATCCGTCTAAATAACTAACAACATCAAACTTTTCTTCAAAGTTAATTTTATAAAAGTCAGCACAATGAATCACAATGTCCTTAGTAGAATGTTCTTTAGCAAACATAACTAACTCTGGTACAAGCTCAACCGTAGTCATTTTTACATCCAAATTTGACATCGCTCTTGCAAACCCGCCATTTCCAGCACCTAGTTCTAACATCGTCTGAAATGGATATCCCACTTGCTCTTTAATTTCTTCAGCAACTTCCTGTAACCAGTTTTCATTATTTATATCATGACTTAGTAATTCAAATTGTTTTTTATAAAATTCTTTTACATTTAATTCGTTCATTATTATTCTCCTCCTGTACGTTATTTTTCTACTACAGGTGAGAAACTAAATTTCTGACACCCATGAAAAACCCTCCTTTTTATTCCCCTATATTTACAATTTATCAAAATAATAAGAAATTTAAAAGTCTAAATATAAAAAATAGATAATGGATTATTCCACTATCTACTCTTTAGTTACTCTTATTTTTCTTTTTGATACTCCACCCAATCTCCAGAATCAATCACTTTCAATATCATCTTTTTATCTTGAGCGATATATACATATGCCTCTATTTCCCTATCAGCAGCATATACTGTTTGCTTGATTCGATAATATAAATCAGTCTCCGCATTCCCTGTATATTCTTCTAGTTCATCTAACTTACGCAATATCTCATCATTTACTTCATAAACTTCACCATAGACCTTTTCTTCATTTGAATAAATCATCGCCGGATAGCCTTCGTTTGTATCAAATAATTTGCCATACGTCCACGCTCCGTCTGCGATGCATATTGCACCTTGCATAAAATGAGCATTCGTTTGCTCTTTTCTTAACGTGCCATACACAAAAACGTGATGCATAAATCCCTATCCCCTTTACATGTCACTACTTTCTAATTTGTAAATAAGCACGAATCATAAAGTAACTCACTTCATTTGGAAGTTGTTCCTTAATCGATTTCAGACCACCATCAGCATTTTGCACGGCAGTTTCAATCAGCTGTTCGTATTCTGCAGGAACAAAACTGTTCCAGTCTACTTCCATTCCATCTTCAAAACAACGAATTAAATGATTTTCAATTGTTTGTCTAGATAGGTTACGTTCTTTTGCAATCTCATTTAAATCAATGCCTTGTTTATACATTTCATACGTTTCTAAATGAGAATTTGCTGAAGCTTTCCCTGACTTTTTCCGCTCTGTAACCACTTCTGTTTTAACTGTTTCAGCATAGTTTGGGTTTTCCTCAATAAAGTGCTGAACTGCTTGTAAGAAGTGAGAACCATACTTCACAAGTTTATGTTCGCCAATCCCTTTTACAGTTAAAAGTTCAGAGTCACTTTGCGGCATTTTTGCGCACATATCTTTCAACGTTTGGTCAGAGAAAATAACGAATGGAGGCACACCTTCTCCTTGCGCAATTTCTTTACGTACTTCGCGAAGCACTTCAAATAAAGGATGATCTTGAACAATTTGTCTTGTCTCTACTCGTTCTTTACGTAAAACATTCTCTTTACCTAGTAACACTTCTTTCCCTTTCTTCGTTACTTTTAATGTTGGATACGTACCATGTTCAACTGCAATTAACTCATCTGAAATGAGAAACTCAATAAATTCACTGACTTCTTTTACACTACGATTTGATAAAAGTCCGTATGTTGGCAAAGTATGAAAATTAAATTCAATGACTTTCTTATTTTTAGATCCAGTTAGTACTTGTGCAATCATTTGTTTTCCGAATCGTTGGTTCGTCCTAATCATACAAGATAGAACCATTTGTGATTCTCTCGTCACATCGATACTTTCGCGTTCGTCCGTACAATTACCACAGCGGCCACAATCTTCTTTAGGTTCTTCTCCAAAGTATTGCAAAATAAATGATTGTAAACATTGTTCTGTATGACAGTAGTCCGTCATATTTTGCAGTTTTTCAAGTTCATTTGAAAAACGAGATTCTCCGGTCGATTGATCAATTAAAAAGCGCTGTACTTGCACGTCTTGAGAAGAATATAGCAATATACATGCACTATCTAATCCGTCACGGCCAGCACGTCCTGCTTCTTGGTAATAACTTTCCATATTTTTTGGCAGTTGATAATGGATAACGTAACGAATATTCGATTTATCAATCCCCATACCGAATGCAGATGTCGCTACCATTACACTCACTTCATCACGTAAAAAGAGTTCTTGCTGCTCATTTCGATCGTTATCACTCATACCAGCATGGTATTTTGATACAGATACTCCCGCTTTCATTAAATCCTCATACAATTGATCAACTACTTTTCTAGTAGCTGCATATATAATCCCAGATTCTTTTTGATTTTGACGAATATAATCCGCTAAATATGCATTACGATCTTGTCCTTTAATAACAGAAAATGATAAGTTTTCGCGCTCAAACGTTGTCATAATCGTATTTTCTTGATTAATTCCAAGCGTGTTGCAAATATCTTCACGAACTTGTGGTGTTGCCGTCGCAGTTAATGCTAGTACGAGCGGCTTTTCTTGAAGATAATCTAATATGCGATGTATATGTAAATAACTCGGACGGAAATCATGTCCCCACTGCGAAATACAGTGCGCCTCATCAATTGCAATCATCGGAATTTTCATATCCATAAGTTGATCAACAAACTCCATTGAATCAAGACGCTCCGGCGCCACATAAAGTAACTTATAATGTCCTTGTTTTGCCAATTGAATTCGTTGATTCGCTTCTGTAATAGAAATAGAACTATTAATATAAGTAGCTGAAATACCGTTTTGCACTAATGTATCTACTTGGTCCTTCATAAGTGATATTAAAGGTGATATAACTAACGTCGTTCCTTCGAATACTAATGCGGGAATTTGATAACAAATTGACTTACCACCACCCGTAGGCATAATACAGACTGTATCTTTCCCATCTAATACATTTTTAATTGTTTCATCTTGTCCTCTTCGGAATGAAGAATAACCGAAATAAGACGCTAAAAGTTCTTGTGCTTTTGTAAACAAAAAAGAGTCACCTGCTTTTCTATATCTTTCATCTACTCCTATTATATCATCACTTATGCGTCATGAAAGTGATGAATGCATGACTAACAGCCTGCTTTTTCATTATTTTATACTTCTTTACGTTTTAGAGGTTAATTTGCACTGTGTTTTTGGTCCTAATTATGTTAATAACTTTTAAAACATAATTACAGCACATATAAAAAGAATTACAAAATAAACATACATTTTATTACTCTTCCTTGAATACTACTATTCTTATACATATGAATTCAGGAGGTTAATATATGAAGCATCATAATACTAGTTACATCAAGCAGAAAACAGTACCGAACCAACTCCAGTTTTCGAATAATGATGCGTGGAAATATGAATCGTATTTTAAGTATCAGCCATTATTTTCTTATAGAAAGCTTTTTCATTTTCTTTCTCAACTTTTAAAACGTTAATCCACGTGCGAAATATAGTATTCACAAAAATTTTCTCAATATAAACCTTATAGACATACTACAATACAGTCGTTATCATATGAAATATTCTGTTGGATAAACCCCTTATGTTGACCTGCTTATATAAGCAGGTCTTTTTTGATTAATATATATTTCAGTACACTTTTATATATGCTTGCAAGACTTTTCTCCATTTTATAACCATACTCCACTCACAACAAATGATGATAATGACAAGAAGTAAATTATAAGTTCTTAACATTTAATGAAGTAATTCTTTTTTCTCAATACACAAAATGAATTTTACTTGTTACTATAAAAGTGCTCCAGATGAGTTTTTGCTCATCAACATTATCTAGTTAAAGGGATCTGCCGCGGGAAGCAGATTTCTTTGACTTTATTAAAGGTCCACTTTCATTTGGACACATTTACCAGGTTTTTTTAAAAGAATTTTATGATAATATTACGTAGTCGAGTCCGACATCTCGGCAATACCCTTTTGAGGCTCTGCAACTTCCCTTGCAGAGCCTTGTTTATTTTTATATTCATTTTATTTATATATACCACAATAAAATTCTTCATCTTTTTCCATATCAATTTCTGAAATTAATCTAGGACACGTAACTAAAAATAAATTCCCATCATACTTTGAGTTATACATGTTCAAAGGAGTGTTACCGTTTATGTATTCTTATTGGCAATCGTATTACTCCCCCTATCATAACCCTTATGTACACTTTGATACATCTGTACGTAATTACCGAATTAGTAAAAACGAGAACTTTTTAAAAGGTTATATGCGTTCTTTATGGGAACAACATGTCGCTTGGACGAGATTAGCTATTATAAGTATTGTCTTTAATTTACCAGACGTTAACGTTACAGTTGGGCGTCTTCTTCAAAATGCAACACATATGGGACTATCACTTGAACCATTCTATGGTGAGGATGCTGTAAAAAAATATAGTGCATTAATTAAAGACCACTTAGTCATTGCAGCAGATCTTGTCAAAGCCGCAAAAGCTGGTGACCAAAATGCAGCAGCCACTATAGAAAAAAAATGGTACGCTAACGGTGATGAAATAGTGGCGTTTCTAACTAGTATCAACCCATATATAGAAAAAGAAGAATTTAGAAAAATGTTTTATGAACATTTAGCACTTACGAAAGCAGAAGCACTTGCTTTCCTAAATAAAGATTATGAAGCAGGAGTAAAACTGTACGATAAAATTGAAAAAGAAGCATTAGAAATGGCCGACATGATAACAAACGCGATCGTAAAGCAATTTCCGCAAGTGTTTCAATAACAATAAGCCGATTTGAAAAAACAAATCGGCTTATGAAACTTTCTATCAATGATATTTCACCTCTCCTCTTTACATTTAACGTATATCGATATATTTTATTAATATCCGTTTTTTATAGGAGGAAATAGTTTGATTAACGCCATCGGTCTCGTATTTATCCTCACAAATAAACACGAGAAAAAGAAAAAAGTTTATCTGAATGAAAAATTCGCATTAATAGACATTATTGATTCTAAGGAAGTATTTGATGATGAAGGTAACTCACTAGTAGAACTAACTTGTAAATACAGTATATATTTAGATGAAAAATATTACTGTAAATCTCTCGATGATTATACTGGACAAGTATTTCCGTTCTTAAGCGCTAAAATAGGAAAAGGACTTCTCAGAAATTTAAATTACTACTTTTCTTATGTTGATGCCTATGATAAAAAACCACCCGTTAAAGAAATTAGACCACTTATGAAACAAGTAACGAACAGATAGTGAAAATCACTCAAAAAAGAAAGCATCTAACTTCGGATGCTTTCTTTTTTGAATCCAGAACTAGTTACCTTTCATCCTCTTCTAAATATATGTATCCAAGCATACTTTAAATTAAAAACACTTGGAGGATTAAACTGAATGAAATACTCAGAAACGATTGTTAGTAAACGGATTCGCACACTTAAAATATCTAGTATGTTTATCATGCTAGTTTTAATCGGATGGCTTGGATATACAAAATTGCTTTATGAGAACGGATTTCTTCAAGAAAAGAAACTTTCAGTTGAAGTAATGAATACTAGTATTACAGGTGAAATTGAACAAAGTTTCCATGTAAACTTACAAGGTTACCGTAAAACAGACGTTGATACGATTATAGATGCGAGTAAAACCGATCCGAGCGAACTATCTTTAATCGAACTAATTAATACATCTTGTTCACAAGATTGCATAGGTGAACCATTGACATATGTGAACGCAAACAATGGATATATCTTTTATAAGGAATCTAGCGGAACTAATATCGCTATAAAAATTAAAAAACGAGATACATGGGAAATTGAAAGAAAATTAATTCAAGATGGAATGTAAAAGCTTCATATACAAAAAGAGTACTTACTTTTAAGTACTCTTTCAAAAAAATTTACCACTTGCGGCACTTATCATCATCATCACGCTTACGATTGCAACGGCAATCATCACAATCACAATGACGTTTACGTTTACAACCACAATCATCACAATCTCTACGTCTACATCTTCCAAACATTAGATCATCCCAAAATCTATTACAATTCCGGGATTGTCTACAACGACAATTGTTTCCCATGAATATGACTCTCCCTTCAATAGTATTCATCATATTCTATGTTTGAAAGTATAAAACGGCTTGTTTACTAGTCTATATTCTACGTTTTATAAAAGTTATTTTAGTACCCTTAACAATTCTTCCTTACATATTCAACGGAAATACAACATAGAAAAAAGCCCAATATTTGGGCTTTACATTCATGTATATTTTCTTTCTTCTCTCTCACAATAGTATGTAACTGCTAAGTTCACTAAAAATGCAACAAAAGCAAGGGTGCTCGTTGTTAAGAATATGTATTCTAATATTGATAAGTTATTAAAATCAATTAATAATAACACAAGACCTATACAAACAAAGCTAGATACATTACTTTTGAAAACTTTTTTCACTCTTAATCACCTCCATCTTCATACCTTAATTATACATTAGTTACCTATAATTCCTTCCCATCCCCCACAGCCCCTTTCAACCTCTGCAACATATACCCAATCCCTTTACACCCAGCTAACGGATACGTAATGATTTCTTCTGGATATAATTGTGTCACTACTTTCTTATGTTTCTTTCCTGCAAGTAAAACGATTTCATCAAACTGAAGCAAGTCCTTTTCAATCATCTGTTGTTTTAATTGTTCCATACTAATAATCTCATCACTCTTTGAATCAAACGCAAGATCATAGTTTTCTAATACAATATCATTTGGTCCTAAAAATCCATGCTTCGCCGATAAGATAACCCAATTCTCGAAAAACATAGTTGCATACGCCTGACATGCTTTTCCGAATGGGCTAATATATACATCTTTTGCCTCCATCGGCCCGTAATCTGAATACTTATCCCAAATTTTCTTCTTTCCGCATGGAATTATGCATAACCTCTTCATCTTTATTTCTTACCTCACTTCTAACTTTTTAAATATAAAAATATAGAACTCTCTACTTCTTCATACGCAGCTTCTATATCTCCAATTCCCACTACGTTCCAACCATTATTTGTTTCTATCGGTTTTTCATTCATTATGATATGAACTTGTGTCATATTTTTAAAATCTTCTTCAAAAGATGCTAAAACAGGTTGATTTATCATATATGTTTTATTATGTATACTTACACTTAAAAAAGTTTTATGTAATGCTTTATTTCCGTTTAACTTTACATTCATTGGATTAAACGAATTTAATTTTATATCCCCTACAATATATAGATGATACCCTTCTTCATCATAAAATTGCTTAATATCCTTACCTCTTTCGTTTTGTACAAAATGAAGGATTTGCTTCGTTTCTTTACTTATTACAATTTCATTATTTAAACTCAAATCCACATTTATATTTTGTTTTAAAAAGGCATATAACGATTTATCACTATTAAAGAAGCTCGTTTTCCATTCAGGAAGGATTTCATCTAATAATAAACATAAAAGCATTCCTGGGCTATAGCAGCTCTTTCTAATGTTACAATTAGCTTCATATACATCTAAAATGAACCCGCTATATTTTCGTAATGTTTCGCTTTCATCCTTTTTGCATACTGAATTGTATGCATTCATTTCAACATACCAAGCAGGCCCCTCTATGCTTTCAACCATACATTCATATGTTATAAACTCTTCTTTCATAAAACTAGCTCTATGCTCTCTTAGTTCAATAAATCGCTTAATATAATTAATTCTCTCAGCTTGTGACTTACAATGGACAGCATCATATAAACAAATTCGTTCTTTATTTCGCAATTCTATATTTTCTTCTGTTATAGGATATTGAAATCCTATAGATTCATTTGGAAATCTCCTTTCTTTATTCAAATATTGATAACAATGAAAAAGTTCATGCACCACAACCGCAAGTAAAGTTTCATAATCTTTATATCTATTCATATTCACAATAGCAGTCGGATAATCTTTGAATAGTATAAATGTATCAGCTTTAAATTGTTCATCCCACTTTAATACGGTATACTCATACTTATCATCACCTTTCAAAAATAAAGGATGATGAAATACATACACATACTCATCATTATATAATGCAAATGCAGCCCTATTAAAACCAGGCCATAGCGTATTCAATAATTCTATACTTACATCTTTCTTTATTCGATTTAATATATTGTTCATTATATGTAACACCCCTATATCATTCTACATACACCTATTCTATTCCACTTAAAAACAACCCTTTTATTTACATAAATATTAGAAATACATATATCTTATCTCAATCTATAATGTGTTATATAAATATATATGTGATGATTTTATGAAAAGGAGGTGAACATATGAAAAATATAATCCCTGCACTAGTACTCTATATTATTGTTTGCATAATCGCTATGATTGCTCCAGCATCTGAAGGCTATAATCACGTTGGCTGGAAGTTGTTTGTTGGGCAAGCGTATGCCATACCTATTTTCATCATTGCGGCTATTATTACATTTTATATAAACAAGAAGAAATCTACGAATAAACAGTTATAAGGATAGCTAATGCTATCCTTATTTTAATTCGCTAATCAGATCCAAAATAACCCTTGTTGTACTTTCTATCCTTCCTTCCGAAAAATCAAACGTAACACCTGTTTTTTCATATATTTCTTGTATAGGTAGGTTCCAATCTGAACTAGCTCCCTCTTTAAAGAAAGCAATCGCTTTTTCTCGATCTTCCCGATAAATTTGAAACAATTGTATTGCTCCTATTTGTGCAATTGCATATTCAATTTTATAAAAAGGAAACTGGACAAAGTGAAATGACTCTAACCAGCCTGCGCCGATTTCATTCTCTAATCCTGCAATATCAACGGATGAATATTGATACCTTTTACATATTTCAGCGTATTTCTTATCTCGTTCTTCTGGTGTATGGTTTGGATTTGCATAGATCCAGTGCTGGAATACATCTCCTGCAATTGACGACATTAATAAAGACAAAGCACGATATAATTGTACGCGCTGCACTTCTTTATATTCTTCCTCTTGCTTATAAAAGATATTGAGCTTATCCATTACTAGCAACTCCAGACTGAGGGCATAAAGCTCAGCCACCTCTTCGCGAAGATATCTTTCCTGCATGCTACTATCATTGTTAAATTGTTTATAAAAATGAAAAGCATGCCCCACTTCATGTATGAGTGCATTAATTGCATAGAATGATGGACTAAAATTAGAATACACAAAAACCTCTTTACTAAAAGGTAGGGTAAAACAAGCAGCTCCTGGCGCTTTATTTTCACGTTCTTCTACATCAATGAATCCTGCTTTCCTTATATGAATAAATTTCTCATAAAAATATAAATCTGTCGTCCGAAACATTTCTTCCACCCCATCCAATAAATCAATTTCATTTTGGAATGGGGCTTTTGGTAATTTACATGGCGTAAGATCCCAAGGGCGATATTTTTTTACGCCGAGATTCTTTTTAGAAAGACTTCCCAACTGTTCCCATATTGGTACAACATACTTTTCTATAGATTCATGAAGCTTATAACACTCTTCAATACTATAATCTCTATTTTTTTGTTTGAAAACATATTCACTATAATTATTAAATCCTGCATGTAAAGCTATCTCATTCCGCAATTGTATAAGTTCATTCATAATACAATCTATTTCTATTTTCACTACACTTCTTGCTTCACATAAAGCGTACCAAGCTTTTTCGCGAATAACTCTATTGGGGTTATCTAACTTGGCTTTTATGAATGCATACGTCTTTTGCTCGCCTTCCCAATTAATAAATATGTTAGACATTATTTCTCTATATTTCGTAATAAGTTCTTGCTCTTTAATGGAAAGAGCAATGTTCTTTTCATTAAACATTTTACTCTTCACTAATCGTTCTTTTTTCATAAATCCGTATTTCTGCTCATTTAATAAGTCGGAAAACGGGCACTCTCTAAATTTCTGGTCAAATTTTGCAGTGTAGCTTTTTAAAAGTGGTTGAATTGTATTTTGATTATACATATGTAAATTACGTTTATCTCTGTCATTTGTATCTCTATACGTGGCGATTAAACTACTTGTTATCTCCTCTTCTACTTCAGCGTTTACACGCAGTTCCTCTAAAAGCCAACGCTCTAATTCTGAAACAGAAGTAATTTTCCGCTCTAAAAGTGACTGTAATTTACTCTCCAAATCATTAAACATACACAATCCTCCTATTTTAAATTTTCTGTTTTTTAGAGATAAAAAAGGACAAGTAGCCAATCTGACTACTTGTCCTTTTTTTGTTAAACCATACACAATTATATTAAGCTTGGAATGCTTCTGTTAGTACTGGTACGATTTGTTTTTTACGAGATACAACACCTTTTAATGTAGCAGTGTTGTTTTCTAGAGATACGTTGTATGCTTTCTCAACAACGTTTGCTGCTTTACCGATTGCAAGACCGACAGAATCGTTAGTTAAGATATCAGTTACAACGAATAAGAATAGGTCTAAACCTTTTTCTTCTACTACTGCAGAGATAACTTTTTCAAGTTCCGCTTGATGTACAAGAACGTCGTTTGTATCAACAGCGTTTACTTGTGCGATTTCAACTTTCGCATTACCCATTTGGAATTCTTTAGCGTCAAGAGAGATTAATTGCTCCATTGTTTTTCCGCTTAAGTCAGCACCAGCTTTTAACATTTCTAAGCCGTAGCTATCAGCATCTACACCAGCGATTTCCGCTAATTCACGAGCTGCCGCTACGTCTTGCTCTGTGCAAGTTGGAGATTTGAATAGTAAAGAATCTGAAATGATTGCAGATAACATTAAACCTGCAACTTCTTTACGAATTGTAACGCCGTTTTCTTTGTACATTTTGTTTAAGATTGTAGCTGTACAACCAACTGGCTCACAACGGTAGTATATAGGATCGCTTGTTTCAAAGTTAGCAATACGGTGATGGTCAATAACTTCTAACACACGAACAGATTCGATATCGTTAGCACTTTGTTGACGCTCGTTATGATCAACTAAAATAACGTTGTCCACTTCGCTTGCAACTGTCTCAACAAAACGCGGTCCTTCTACTTTAAAATAGTCTAACGCAAATTGAGTTTCACCGCTGATTTCGCCTAAACGTACAGGCTCAGCATTCATTCCTAATTCTTTTTTCAATTCTGCATAAGCAATTGCAGAACAAATTGCATCTGTATCTGGGTTTTTATGCCCGAAAACTAGTACTTTTTCCATGTTTTCCACCTCTTCATGAAAAGGATATCTTAAAGAAGCAAATATGACAATATTTAAAGCATAATTTTTTATAAATAATTGCACTTTCTTCTATATTTTTCATCGTTTTGCGTAAAAAAGATCATCTAAAATGAATTAGATGATCAAAATGTATATTTCATTTAAAACAATGTAGGAACTTGCACTACATGATTTAGCGCGAAATTTGATGCTAAACCAGTATTTACAAGGTTCACATCTATAACTTGATAAAACGCATTCCCAGTGTCTGCAATTTCCCAAACAGCTAAAATAAGGTGATATCCATTTCTATCTGTAGGTACATTTGCTTCATGTGTCACGGAAGTTCCTGGTCTAGCTCCTCCGTCATTTTTCACATAAAACGGTACTAAATCTAAATCAGATCGTGATAATGGTTTATTTGGATTCCAATCTTTTTTTGTAATGTAGTATTTCCATTCTTTCGTACTATGAGGTGCGGTTAGTTTCCACTTGAATGTATTCGTCCCGCCGTTTAACGTAACTTTCTTCCACCTATCAACTGTTTGAACGTCTAAAGCAGGAAAATGGCCAGCTCCTGCGATTTGTCCATCAGAAGGTCCTAATTGCGGGAATCCACCTATTCCTTCTACACTTTGCGGCTCATATTGAATCGGACCGCAATTTACATTCACCCCTTGCTTACATAAATAAGAACGGCTTGCTGGTGATTCTACATATCCGTGAGCTGAAGCTTTTTCTGAAAAACCGAAAGTTAACAATCCCGTAAGTAATATGCCACCACTTAATATGACTTTCTTCACCTTCTGTAAACCTTTCGTTTTCATCCCGTCATCCCCTTTCCCATAATAAAGCGAAAATAACTATAGTTGCCTAGTCATCTTCTCTACATCCATTATAAGTCGAGGAACATTACTAAAAGAACCCTCTAAAAACTTTCTCAAATTCATTTATTTCATGTACTAAATGAATTTATTATTTTAAGCATGATAACCTTTTAATCACAACTTATATAACTTATATAACTTATATAATTTTATAATAAATAACTGTGGCATCTAAATTACCATTTGGAGATGTTGCGTAATCTGGTATTTTTCCAGCTTCTTGATAGTCTAATGATTTATACAATCTATTAGAAGGATCTCCTTCTCTCGTATCTAACACTAAAAGAGACCTGTTTTCTTGCTTTGCTCGTTCCTCTACTTTTTGCATAAGTAAACGTCCAATGCCATTACGTCTAAAGTTTGGATGAGTCATTAACTTGCAAATTTCGGCCCTATGGATCCCATTAGGCTTTGTAACTAAATGTAATTGAATACTCCCTGCCACTTCATTATTTATTTTAGCGACATACAAGATCACTTCTGGTGCTAAAACGACTTCCCAATACTTCGTTGATTCTTTTTGTTCCAGTGGAGGCAAAAAACCAATTGACGCCCCATCATCTACAACCGTTTTTAATAGTTCAGAAAGCTCTTCCATATCATCTTTTATTTGCTTAATCTCTTCAATTACTAAATCTTGCATTACTAATCCCCCTTTTGTTTCATTGTACCAATTTTTAAAGAAGGAATAACGAAATACGAAGATGAAATTATTTAAGGTACAATTTTTTAGAGAAAGGATACGTATATGAAGTATATATTAGATAGGACATACGCAAGGGAATTACTCGAGTGGGCATATGAACAAAACCCAGGTCCGTGGTTCGAACATTCATGTAATGTTGCCCTTGCAACTGAAAAGATAGTTGTAGAACTTATTAATAATGGGTACGACCTAGATGCTGACATAGCATATAATGCTGCCCTCCTGCATGATATAGGAAGATATAAAGGGTTTACTAAATCTGTTATTCATTCCTATGATGGTTATATGTATTTGAATAATTTAGGGTATACAGGAAACGCGATTATTTGCGTGACACATTCATTCCCGTGTAAAAATGAGCATTTAGATATAGCAGCGGAGTGGAGCCTTGTTCCTGATTATATGAAAAGCCTATTAATTGAAATATTGAATGAAAATAGTGACTACGACTTATACAATAAGGTCATTACCCTTTGTGACGCACTTGCTGATGCAGAGGGCTTTACTACGCTTGAAAAAAGATTGATTTCAGTTGGTTTACGACATGGAACAACCTCTCATTCTTCTTTACATTGGAAAGGTTTCTACACAATTAAGAATAAATTAGAATCTTTAATCGGTAAGAGTATATACAGCGTTCTTCCTGACGTAGAGAAATCAATTTATAAAAATATGGAATATTGAATTACATACAACTTAAAAACGATAGAATTTGTATGTGTACTTCTAAAGCACTCATTGAAAAGTGGAGGGATTAATTATTAGTAAAATAGGATTTGACCTAATAAATCATGGGGATAACTCTGATCTTGGATATGCAGATATTGAGGCGATATTTAAGAGATGTAAATTTTCTAACTGCTATCATACAAATGAACCACACTGTGCAATTAAAAAGGCTATTTCCGATGGAATTCTTATATAAGATATAATGAATAATTATTATAGGGATAAAAATGAATTCGAATATGTATGTAAACAAAAGAACAAAACAAAGGCCATTGATTATATGAAACAATTGAAGCTTTTTAGAAAATCTTAAAACTAAATAAATAGTTGTGATTTCTCATTCCCACTAACTTTAAAAATCTTACTTTATTACATCACATACAAGGTAATTTTTATACTCAAATTCAATCTCACGTAAAAGAACGTTTTAAACATAAAGTTTAAAACGTTCTTTTATATTCAATGCTTTTGATTTTTCAGTTCACTTAAACACTCTTGTACTAATGTTACTGCTTGACTCATTGCAGCTCCACCAGCAAATGCTGCTGATACACCACATGCTTCCAGAATTTCTTTATCTGAACACCCTTGATCAAGACAACCTTTTGTATGATAAATTGTACAGTATTCATCTTGCGTTGCTAGACTAATTCCTAATGCGATAAGTTGTTTTTCCCTTTTTGTTAAAGCGCCCTCTTGAAAACAAGCTTGCGTGAATGCATTATATGTTTCAGCAATTTCAGGAATTTGGTTTGTAAAACTACCGATACCTTCTTTATAATGATGTAGAACGTCATTTACTGAACTATGTTGTTCGTGTTCCATCTTATTATTACCTCCATTCAAATTATCTGTACCTATTGTAGTATGTGATGAAAATTAGGCAATATACCTCATTAATTAGAGTGAATATTCAGTTTATTAAAACTACAATTTCAGACTATCATCCACTACTGATTGTTCTTTATAGTTTTTCCTTTCAATCTCTTTACTCCTCTCTTCCCAAAATGTTAAACCTTCAATTCCCACATTTTTAGGATCAAACACTGGATCTTTCCCTTCTTTTTTCTGTGATTCATAATCTTTTAACACTTTTAATGCAATTTTACTTAATAGTAGAATCGCGATTAGATTTAACCATGCCATACTACCAATTCCTAAATCTCCAAGATTCCATAAAAGTGACGCCGATTCTACGCTACCGATGTATACCATAATTAAAAATCCAATTTTTAAAACTGGTTTTAACCAGCTATGTTTAAGCTCACGATCTAAATAAGTAAGTGTCGTTTCAGCGATATAGTAGTAAGCAAGTAAAGTTGTAAACGCGAAGAAGAAGATTGCGAATGAAATAAATATTGGACCAAACCCTGTCATAACAGTTTCAACTGCTTGTTGTGTATAGATTGGACCTGCATCAACATTCCCTATATTCTTTACAATGGCGCTTTTTCCTTCAGGTATAACATTATACATACCTGTTATTAAAATCATAAGAGCTGTCGCTGTACATACAACAATTGTATCGATATATACAGAAAACGCTTGAACTAACCCTTGTTTTGCAGGATGGGATACTTCAGCAGCAGCGGAGCTATATGTCGCTTCTCCAACACCAGCAACATTTGAGAATACAGCGCGCTTTACGCCCCATGCGATTGCTGCACCGACGATTCCGCCAAACATTTCATTTACACCAAAAGCACTAGAGAAAATTAAAGCGAACATACTTGGAATTTCTGTTACATTCGCAATTAATACGATACATGTAACAATTACATAGCCAATTGCCATAAATGGAACAAGCATTTGAGAAACGCCCGCAATTCTCTTTACACCGCCAAAAATGATTGCTGCTAATAATACGACTAACAATATACCAGTTATATATTTGCTAATGCCATTTGAGTTTTCAAACCCCACTGCGATACTACTAGATTGAATACCTGGTAATAAAACGCCATATGAAAGTGTTACAACGACTGCTACAATGACTGCAAACCATTTCATTTTCAAGCCTTTTTCGATGAAATATGGTGTACCACCGCGATATTCATTTCCAACTTTACTTTTATACACTTGAGATAATGTTGATTCAACAAATGCACTAGCTGCTCCTAAAAGAGCCATTACCCACATCCAAAATACAGCTCCTGGCCCGCCAAAAGCGATAGCTGTCGCGACCCCTGCAATATTACCTATTCCGACCCTACCGGATAAAGCTAAACAAAATGCTTGAAAAGATGAAATTCCCGTCTCCGAGCTCTTCCCTTCAAATAATAATTTAATCATCTCTTTAAAATAACGAATTTGTAGAAAACGAGTTGCAATTGTAAAATACACACCTGCTCCTAATGCAAAAACAACTAACCCAATACTCCACACTTGCCCTACTAACCACTCTACTAATTGCTCCATCCAAATCCCCCTTATCATTCTTTTAAAAACTATTTTATATATAAGAAAACGGACAACTATTATTAAACCTTCCAGTTGTCCGCATCTCTTATTATTTCATCCCTCTATTTATTAACAGATAGATTCTCTATTACTTTATATTTACCCAAACACTTTTCACTTCTGTGTAATTATCAAGCGCATATGAACCTAACTCACGACCGATACCAGATTGTTTAAACCCACCAAATGGTGCCGCTGCATTTTCTAAGTTATAATCATTAATCCATACAGTCCCTGCCTTTAATTTATTGGCAACTTGATGTCCTGTTTTAATATTTTGTGTCCATACGCCCGCAGCGAGTCCGTATGAAGAGCGATTCGCTCTTTCAATTACCTCTTCTGTTGAATCAAAAGGAAGTACAACGACAACTGGTCCAAAAATTTCTTCTTTAACAATTGTCATATCATCAGTAACATTGGTGAATACCGTTGGCTGTACAAAATAACCTTTTTCAAATGCACGTTCACCACCAGCAGCAACAGTAGCGCCTTCCGCTTTTCCTTGTTCAATGTAATGTAGCACACGCTCTTGTTGTTTTTTAGATACGAGTGGACCCATTTCTGTTTCCTTCTCCATACCTGCTCCAAGTTTCACTTTATTCGCCATTTTCACTAGTTCATTTACGACTGTTTCGTAATGTTTTCGGTGAACGAATACGCGAGATCCGGCACTACAATTTTGACCGTGATTATACATAATGCCTTGGGATGCACCGTTAATCGCTTCTTCTAAATCAGCATCTTCTAAAATGATATTTGGTGATTTACCGCCAAGTTCTAACGTTACATGTTTAATTGTTTCTGCAGATTGACGCATAATATATTTTCCCGTAACCGTTGAACCTGTAAAGGCTACCTTATCAATATCAAGATGGTTTACGATTGCCGCTCCTGCTTCAGGGCCAAAACCTGGCACAAAGTTTACGACACCGTTTGGAAAACCTGCTTCTTTAAAGAGTTTCGCTGTATATAATAATGATAAAGGCGTTTGTTCTGCCGGTTTTAATACGATTGTACAACCTGTTGCTAGTGCAGCTCCCATTTTCCAAGAAGACATAACGAGCGGAAAATTCCAAGGAATAATTTGACCTACAACGCCAACAGGCTCATGACGTGTGTAATTTAAGTAATCTTTTGAAATCGGAATTGTTTGCCCTATAATTTTTGTAGCCCATCCTGCATAATAGCGATAATTTTCTACAGTCGCTGAAATATCATCATCCAGCGCTACTTGATATGGTTTCCCATTATCTAAAGCTTCTAACTGTGCTAATTCTTCTCCATGCTCTTCGATTAAGTCTGCTAATTTATAAATAAGATGCGCTCTTTCAGCGGTAGTCATTTCTGCCCAAGGTCCTGATTCAAATGCAGATCTTGCCGCTTTTACTGCGATATCAATATCCTCTTCTTGTGCTTCGCATACGATAGCTAGAACATCTTCAGTTGCTGGATTGTATGTCTCAAATGTCTTTCCGCTAATTGAAGGAATAAATTCACCATTAATAAACATTTTTATTTCTTCATTTAAAAACGCTTTCACTTTTGGTCTCAGCTCAATGTTCGTCGTTAACATATATGCTCTCCTCCTTAATTAAACAGCTGCATGAGCTGCAATTTTTGAAATTATCGTTTGAAGTTTTTGATTTTCTTCTTCAGTTAATCCCAGTCTTGGATAGCGAGAAGGTCCCCCAACTTGCCCGTGTAGTTCCATTGAGCGTTTAACGATTTGTACATATTTTCCTGACCCTTCAAGAAACTCGCAAAGAGGTAAAATAGCATCGTTTATTTCCCAAGCTTTTTCTAATTCCCCATTTTGAAAATGCTCATACATTTTCGTAACGAGACCTGGAACAATATTTCCCGCTACTGAAACCCATCCCGTTGCACCAACTAAATAAGATTCCATAACTAAATCTTCAGATCCACAGAAGACTTGAAAAGCGCCTTCGCCTTGTCTTACTAAATCTCTCGCTTTACGAATATCTCCGCTAGATTCTTTAATATGTGTAACATTTTCACATTCTTTTCCTATACGGAGCATGAGCTCTGTACTCATATCAACACCAGATGTAAACGGGTTATTGTATAACATAATTGGTATATTTACAGCATTTGAGATTTCTTTAAAATGAAAATAGATTTCTTCTTCTTTTGGTTTACAATAATACGAGTTTATAATTAATGCACAATCTGCTCCGTGTGCTTCTGCATGTTTCGTATATTCAATCGTTTCTTTCGTCGTCTCCGCAGCAGTTCCAACAATAACTGGAATACGGCCATCAACTTCTTTTAATACAGTTTCTACCATTTTAAATCGTTCTTCTTTTGATAAACTAACAAATTCTCCCGTACTGCCATTAATAATAATTCCAGCTACTTTTTGCTCGATAAAGTAGTTTACGTTTTGTTTTACACCTTTCCAATCAATCTCTTGAAACTCATTCATTGGTGTTATTAATACTGGAAATGCTCCTTTAATTTTTTGCATCTTTATCTCTCCCTTTACCATTTTATTTTAATAAGAAGCCTGTTGGAAACGGATCAGTAGGATCTAATATAAACGTTTGCATACCTGTAATAAACCCTCTACTTTCAAATCGAAAAATGTATCCAAGCTCTTCCTTCTGCACTTTTTCTACTGTTATAAAACTATTAAATATACTTTCATTTTTAAAAGGTTTATCCGTTATATAATCATTTTTAAATAATGCATGAACGTAAGACACTATAGTAGAGACAAAACCCGGCGAACGTACTATAAAGTTATCTTCATGAAATGTAATCGACTTTATATGGTTCTTTTCTTTTTGCATAGAATCTACTAAAATAAGTCTTTTTATTAATGACTGTTTTTGTATAGCTTGAAGTGTCGCTTCACCCCATTTTTTTAATTTAGAGATGTTTTCAATACAGATTGCTGGCGAATGCGTATCCTTTTCTACAAATGCATATACTTTATCTGCCTGTATGAGGGAGTAACTTAAATTACCAACCTTTAAATTTTTCTCAATCATATAACATAGTTTGCTTTCAAACGAAACAGATACAACTTCATCATTCTCTACATACGCATCGACTGAAAATATGCCAGATAACGTTTCGATTTTGTATTGATTCGTCTCTCTCTTTTTTAAATACCCGCTTTCTAATAACATCGTTATGACTGCGACAATACCACCATAATGAAGCGGAATGGATCCTTCATGATTAAAAAATAATACAGCTGCATCGACTTCCGTATGAATAGAAGGAACGACAATACATCCATTTAAACCGATAAAACCACGCGGTTCATTTAATAAAAGCTTCATTTCTTCTGCTAATTCACCTGAAAATTGTTCGTTTAATTGCTCCAAACTATAGTAGTATTTGCATGGTACGTCTTTAATCACACGAAATGCCTCGCCATTTACGTGTACGTCTACTGCTGTATACATTTTTTGAATGTTCATTTTACATCCTCCGTTTCATGTTCCATCGGCGGAATTAGCAAAAAGCCTTCTTTATGTGGATCCTTTTCATTGTAAAAAAACCTGTGCATACCCATAAGCCAAGCTGATCCCGTAATTTTCGTTACTACAGCTTCAATATTTTCTACATATGTTGTATTCATAACACACCCTTTAAATAAAGAACCTACAATACTCTCATGAACAAATTCTTCATCGATGTCAATTTTTTTATGAGCATATAATACAGCTAACTTCGCTGATGTTCCTGTACCACATGGAGATCGATCAATTCCTCCAGGCGGAACAACAACTGTATTTTTCACATGCGCACTTTCATGAGTAGGATCTGTATAAAACTCCACATGGGTTAATCCTCTAATAAACGAATACTCTGGATGAATGATTTCAAACTTCTCATTAATTGTATTTCTAATATGAATCGCTTTATCAATGATTGTAGATGCGTTTTCTGATATTAATTCTAGACCTACTGACTTCGCATCGATAATGGCGTAAAAATTCCCTCCATACGCAATATCTGCCTCTACAGTTCCAATTTCTTCGACGTGTACTGAAATATTTTTCAGTAAAAAAGCTGGTATGTTACAAAATGAGACTTCTTTCGCTTTCCCATCTTGAACAGAAATATCTACTTCAACTAAGCCAGCTGGCGTATCTAGTTTTAAAGAAGTAACCGGTTCAACTACTGGAATTAAACCTGATTCAACTAAAGCTGTACATACACCGATTGTATCGTGGCCACACATCGGTAAATATCCACCTGTCTCTATGTATATAACACCTATATCAGCTTCAGGATGACACGGATCTGTTAATAGTGCTCCTGACATTACATCATGACCACGTGGCTCATTCATTAACAATTTGCGAATCCAGTCATACTCCTTTTTCATATGTAACATCTTCTCTGCCATCGTCTCTCCAATTAACTTAGGCAGTCCGCTAATCAATGTTCTCGTTGGATTCCCGCCCGTATGTGTATCAATCGTCGTAAAGACTCTTTGTGACCTCATCCGTTTAACACCCTTTCTGTAAAACGACTCAAACGAAGTGGTTCAATAGGAATGATTGTTTCTTTTTCATTTAATAATTCTTCAATCACTTTCCCAGTAACAGCTGCAAGACTAATGCCATCCCCTTCATGCCCCGCTGCTATAAAGTAGTTCGGGATATGTTCCACTCGTGAAATAATTGGTAAATGATCTTCTGTCCACGGGCGTAATCCAGCATATGAACGAATCACCATCATATCCGCCATTTTCGGATAAAAACGAATTGCTCTGTTTGCAATACATTTAATAACGTCGTTATTAATTCTCGTATGGAACCCTACAAATTCTCTACTACTACCAATTAAAAAATTTTGGCTTTCTGTCGGCTCAAAGACAAGAGCTACCCCATATTTTTCAGTTAAAGCATCCACTTTTCGTTTCCCGCCAAATTTAGAAATTAAATAACCAAATTCCATTACTTTACGACAGCCAACGTATTGTTGTCTTGAGGCTACAATAATATGCCCTTTCCTCGGTTCAATCGGGATATTTACATCCAACATTTGTCCGATTTTTGGAGCCCACACACCGGCTGCGTTTACCACTTGCTTCGCAGTAAACGTCCCATTTGTCGTTTCTACAATAAAGGAACCGTCTAGCTCTCTTTTCATTTCTTTTACTTCCGTATGATTAAAAGCTTTCGTACCAAATTTCTTCGATTCTTCAAGAAGTGAAAAAGCAAGAAGATACGGATTTACAGTCGAATCCGTCGCGCATTCTAACCCGCCTAATAAATCATCTGCAAAAAATGGCGATTCTTCTCTTATATCTTGTCTATCAAGCATTCGAAACGGTAAACCAACTTCTTTTTGACGATTCACCCATTGCTGCGCTGCTTCCATTTCTTCGTCCGACTCACATACGAGAATACTTCCTGGTGCTCTATATTCAAATGAATGCTCTAACTCTTCACTTAAATCAGTTACCAATTTTTGACTTACTAACGACATTTGACTATCAAACCCTGGGTCTTTATCAATAGCCAAAATATTCCCGTCACACCGTGAAGACGTCCCACTGACAAATTCTCCTTTTTCAATGATTGTTACGTCTCTACCGTATTTTGATGTGTAATAAGCGATAGAACAGCCAATAATACCACCGCCTATTATTAAAACGTCACAGTGCCTCACTTAGCACCCCTCCTTTCTTTTTACTCCCTCACTTTCTTTTATGCAATTGACGTGCCAACTCTACATATATACACTTTTTATAAAAAAAATTTTTATTTGTAAAAATATTTTAAATTTATCGTAAATAGGTGTATTATTTTTTTATCACTGTCAAAATTTTTATACATAACAGGAGGACAATATGGCATTCTCATTTCCCACAATAAAAGAATTTCTAAAAACTTTATCCATTGATCATACATACAGCATGCAACCTATTGAGCAAGTTGGAGAAAAATTTTATTACCGCCCTTCTACTACAGAAAAATATAACTGTGCAGTTATATATGAAGATGACTCATTCACCACTTTAATTGACATGTTTTCCAATGAAATAGTCGTCATCATAATGAATGAAAATAAAGTGCCTATATGCTGTATAACAGCCCAGCAAATCATTCCGTTTCTTGTTAAGTCTTACTATGAACTACAATCTTTTTATAACGCAGTAATACAAACAACTGATTCTTCCGTTACAGTCATCGATAATAAAGAACGCGTTCGTACTTGGACAGATGGCGCCGAAAAGATCTTTTCAGTCAACCATAATGAAATTATTGGGCAACCCATCACTCGCTTTTTTGACTATAAAGATTTGGAAATTTTGCAATCATTACATGACGGTAAAAGCATAATCGCTCAGTTCCATCAGCCTCGTCCAGATTTATTCGTATTAATTAACTCAAACCCAGTTTATTATAACGATGAAATTATTGGAGCGGTCGTTTCAGAAACAGATGTTACAAATCAAGTTGCTTTAAACGAAAAACTATTCAATATGTCACATGAAATGCACCGTTTAGAACAAGAGGTCGCAAAGTACAAAGATGAATCAGATCCTTTCCTTGCGATGAATGGAAAGAGCCCTGTTATTCAAAGAACAATACAATTAGCTAGAAAGGTTTGTTCGGTGAAATCAACTGTTTTAATACTCGGCGAAAGTGGTGTTGGAAAAGAAGTATTTGCAAAAGCAATTCATGAAGCAAGTGAAGCTACTAAGGCACCTTTCATTTCAATTAACTGCGGTGCAATTCCCGAGGCGTTATTTGAAAGCGAATTATTCGGGTATGAGCGTGGGGCTTTTTCTGGTGCAAATAGTAAAGGAAAAAAAGGTAAAATAGAGCTCGCGCAAGGCGGTACATTATTCCTTGATGAAATAGGAGAAATGCCGCTTGATATGCAGGTAAAACTTTTGCGTGTACTACAAGAACGAAAGTATTACCGTGTTGGTGGAGAAAAAGAGATTCATATTGATTTCCGCATTATCGCTGCTACAAATCGTGATTTACAAGAAGAAATGAGAAAAGGCACGTTCCGAGAAGATTTATACTATCGTTTAAATGTAGTTAGTTTGCATATTCCACCGCTTCGCGAAAGACGAGAAGATATTATCGAATTAACATACTCTTTCTTAAATGATTTTTCAATCAACTATAACAGACCAATTCGTGACTTACCTTCAAGCATTATGCATGAACTACTTCATTACAATTGGCCAGGTAATATTCGCGAGCTCCGTAACGTTGTTGAGAGACTTGTCGTATTTGCGACTGACGGTATTATAAAACAAGAATATTTACCATTTCATACAAATGAAACGTTAGACAACCATACGGCACATTCCCTATTACTCAGCAATAATAATACAATCCTCTCTTTGCAAGAAGAGATGGATGAACATGAGAAAAAAGTCATTGAGAGGGCTTTACGCATTTTGAATGGGAATAAGTTAGAATGCGCGAAACAGCTTGGCGTTACGAGGGCCACTTTATATAATCGTTTAAAAAAACTTGGGTTATAATAAAGTGAAACTTTAATCAGTGCGGGTCTTACTACCCGGAAAATAGCGAGATAAACCTTTCTCCTCTATTTTGGCATAGTTTTTGCATAATAATTTGTGCAAACCGAACTAGAGGAGGAATTCATATGACGAATAAAGATCACTTAATTGTTTGTCGATGTGAAGAAGTTACATACGGTCAACTTCAATCGACAATTGCTGAATATAAATGCTCGGCAAGAGAATTAAAACTTAGAACACGTGCTGGCATGGGATTTTGCGGTGGCCGCACATGTAGAATGATGATAGATCGAATGATTGAAAGTGCAAATCCCGACGTAAATACTAATGAAATTCCATTAAAATATCAACCACCAGTGCGCGCAGTTACCTTTGGAGCGGTAGGTGAAAATCAATGAGTAGAATTACACATCACCCCATTTTAGGGAGTTTAAATAGTAGTAAGCGCATCACTTTCCAATTTAACGGACAACAATATGAAGCATATGAACATGAAACCATTGCGGCCGCTTTACTTGCAAACGGAATAAGAACATTAAGAGTGCATGAAGATAGCGGAACGCCGCGAGGTATTTACTGTAATATCGGACATTGTTCTGAATGCCGCGTCACAGTAAACAATCAAACGAACGTACGAGCATGCTTAACTGTTGTAGAAAAAAATATGGTTGTTGATAGTGGTAAACAGCATCCAAATATCGTGAGAGAGATGGTGAAAAAGCGATGAACGATGTCATTATTATCGGAGCTGGACCAGCAGGTTTATCAGCCTCCATCTCTTGTGCTCGTTTTGGACTAAATGTACTTGTTATTGATGAATTTGTGAAGCCTGGCGGAAGGTTGCTCGGACAATTACATCAAGAACCTACTGGAGAATGGTGGAATGGAATAGAAGAATCAAAACGACTTCACGAAGAAGCAAAATCACTTTCAGTTACTATTCGATGCGGCATTTCTGTCTATAATTTAGATAAAGATGAAAGTTCTTGGTTCGTACATACGAATATCGGTACGTTAGAAGCACCGTTCGTTTTACTTGCTACTGGCGCTGCTGAGTACTCCATTCCCCTTCCTGGTTGGACACTTCCTGGGGTGATGTCAATTGGAGCAGCTCAAGTTATGACAAATGTTCATCGCGTTCAAATTGGGAGAAAAGGAGTAATTATTGGTGCTAACATTTTGTCATTCGCTATCTTAAATGAATTACAATTAGCGGGCATTAAAGTGGAACATATCGTACTTCCTGAAAAAAGTGAATTAAGTCAAAAAGCTGGAGAACCCGAAGAAGTTTTAAACTCTCTCTTACACGCTGCCCACCTTGCCCCGTCACCTTTATTACGTATAGGTAGTCGATTAATGAAATATAATTGGGCGAAACAAGCTGGATTAAACTTCTATCCAAATAACGGTATGAAAATAAACGGCACACCTCTTCACCTTCGAAAAGCAGCTCTTGAAATTATCGGAACAGAGCAAGTTGAAGGTGTACGTGTTGCTAATATCGATACGAAAGGACACATCATAACTGGATCGGAACAAATATATGAGGCAGACTTCGTTTGTATTGCCGGTGGCTTATACCCTCTTGCTGAGCTAGCCGCTGTAGCTGGCTGTCCTTTCCGTTACATTCCAGAATTAGGCGGGCACATTCCTATCCATTCCGAAACAATGGAAACCCCTCTTTCTGGTTTATTTGTAGCCGGCAATATAACTGGCATTGAAAGCGGGAAAATCGCAATGGCACAAGGAACTGTTGCTGGATATTCAATCGTAAAACAAGTAAATAATAAATCCCATTCGGTTGAACAACACTTACAACAAGCAATCCAACATGTACATACCGTACGTCAACAAGCTGCCATTCAATTTAACCCGAGGATTGATGTCGGTAGGCGTAAAATGAATGAAATTTGGCGTGATTATTCCCTTTCATATGCACATACTAAAAAGAGCTGTTGAGATTACTCTCAACAGCTCTTTTTCCTACTCATCTGAGTTATTAAATTTCGCTAATGCGTAAATGCCTTCTTCATCATCTAATTCAAGTTGTAATCTTGCTGCGAATGAATTGACATTATATTCTCTGTCAAGTAACAAGCGTAGTGCTTCAATTAAGTTTGCTTGAATTAATATTTGTTGACGGCCATTTACCTCTACTTCTGCAGAGAAACCATATTCATCATCATACATTAGCTCAACTAAAACTTCTTCTGGACCAACTTGTCTTTTTTCAGCGATATATACGCAAAGTGCATTTATTAATTCTTGTTCAGAAATTTTTATTGTTTCCATGCTACTTCATCTGCCTTTTTCTTACGTTGATCTTTGAAGTATTTAAATGCACGAACCGCTAACATTACGATACCAGCCATTACTAACATATTTACCATAAACGCTAATACAGAACCAAGAGCTCCCATATTTGCAAATAAGCTACCCATTAGTAAACCACCAAGACCACCTAGTAATAAACCTTTCATAAAGCTTCCTTTATTACTTTTTGGTGCTGTGTTTGTTGCTTTTGTTTTTGAATCTGTTGTCGTTTTTTGTGAATTTACGTTAGTATCTTTTTTGTTCAAATCAACTTTTGACTTTTGACCAGAACTTGGTGTGTATGATTTTTTACCAGATTTGTAACTTTTCGCTGCCGCATGATCTACGAACATAAAGCTACTAGCCCCAAAGATCACCATGAATGCTGTCATTATTGCTACAAGTTTTTTCAACATATTATATCCATTCTCCTTTTATATAGATATATGTGAAATCTACCTTTCTAGTAAATTCAGAATGATAGATTTATTTTTAAGAACATTTAAAGGTTCTTATGAACTTATTATATGAACTTTTGTCGAAATATGCAAGTATTATTTACTTCCGACAGTTTGGTGACAAAGGAAAAATTAAGCAAAACAGAATTGACTTTAAATGAAACAAAACATATTATAAGTTCATAAGAACTTTTTATTATTTTTGGAGGTGAAAAGATGGAAACATTTCATCTCACACGAAACGAAATGGCTACCCTTCTTCTATCATTAAGAGGATGGAATACGAAAAAGCCTCTCGGTATTTTACAAGAAGCTTGGGCAAAGTCACATAAAAAAGATATTGAAAGCGGACAAAGCGTAACTGCTTTTATTACTACCGCACTTTCACCTATTTTTGAAAAACTAATTAAGATTGAAGATACAGACGTTGGTTTTTCATTAAATGAAATAGTTGCGCTTGGAAATCAGATTGAAAATACAAGTTTCTCAGTAACGGCCATGCAAAACTGGGTGAAACGAGATATAAAAGAAATGATTGGCTCTCCTCAAAAAGGAAAAAAATATTCAATTGAACAAGCTGCCTTACTATTCATTGTTGAAGATTTAAAAACAGCACTTGATTTTGAATCCATTCGTAAGCTATTACGCCTTATCGTAAATGACCCAGCCGATCGAAGTGATGACTTAATCAATCCTGTTCATTTATATGGAGCATACTCTTCCCTATTTGAAGAACTCAATCAAGGGAATTGCTTACAATTAAATGCAACAGATACAATCCATACAATTGAAAATATCGTGAAAGAAAGAGCTGATAAAATCGCAAGCAAGTTCGATCAAATTAATAACGAGCAACGCGAAGCAATTCGGAACGCCATTATTATTGCGACACTTTCTGTACATACCGCTTATGTACAAATGTTAGCGAAACGTTACGTAACAGCAACGTTATTTTTACAAAATTTAGATGTGAAACCTTAAAAAATAGGAGCAGAAATGCTTCTATTTTTTTATAACGAAAACAAGCATCTACCTTTTATATATTTAGAGCAAGTGGATGCTTGTTTTTCTAGGTATTAATTATGAAAAATAATAATCGCCTGTCATTAATTCAAAAATGATCATTTCATTCTATTAAATTTCGAACAGGTTTTCTCGATAAATCTCATTCCTTCAACATTGTAACTCTTTATAAATTTCAATTTGAGCTTTTGAGCTATTAGCAAAATTTAACCAATCCTGTCTTACATTACTTATGTTTTCAGTTACCACAAGTTCAACAATATCTAGATGTGAAACATTCGTTGTTATCGGTTTATTTATACCATTAATTTTAGCACCTGACATATACTTAGCAATCTCAGGGTTTAATGCGAAAGCAAAATCAATTATAGTAGCACCTTGCGGTAAGTTCACGGAATCTAACTTAGGAGTAAATGTAACAATGTTATCTTGGAATAGTTCATATGATACTAAATCATAAAATTCAATCGCATCTTGAGTTACTAGATCATTTGTCTTAATAAAATGATCCATCAATTTATAAATTATATTTTGCATCTCCTTATCAGTTATACTTTTTGTAAGAATATGAAATACCCCTTTATATCGTATCTCCTGATTTGTTTTTGTTTCAATACATATCACTATTTCATGGTTATTGATCACCACTTTGGTCTTTAAGTATTTATTTAATACATCATTTTCAATTGCTACATTATCTTCAAATTGATGAGGAATTGGTTTGTACAGTTGATGTATAATCCCTAATATTTTATAACAGTCTAAATTACTTGAGACCGTGATGATTATTTTTGACACTGCTGTAATGTCTTGAATATCTTGGAGACGAGAATAAGCTGTATAAATAGGGCTGACTTCATAGCCCACTTCAAATATTAAAGTTCGATTCAGAATTTTTTTTATATCTAGCATAATGTTTTGAGACAAATCCTCTAATAACTTAACATAATTTTGTAAAAGCATTTTCATTCCTTTATATTTAGAATGATTAAGATAATAAAAACCTAAATCTTCTAACTCGTGTTGAATATGAAATAGCCCCAGCCTTTTACAAATCGGAGCGAAAATTTTGAGTGTTTCATTTGCATAAGGAACTTGTTTCTTTACAGCTTTCACCTGTAAAGTTCTCATGTTATGTAGACGATCTATCACTTTTATAATAGCCACTCTTATATCTCCATGTGTAGCTAACAATAATTTCTTTAAATTTATTGCTTCATACTCTTCTTTATTCGGGATTTGTTTTTTATCAATTTTAGTTAATCCTTCTACAATATCAGCCACTTTTTTACCGAATATATCATGTATATACTCAATTGTATAATCTGTATCCTCTACCACATCATGTAGTAATGCTGCAACTAAAGTTATAATATCAGCCTTACACTCTAGCAAAATTTCTGTAACTGCAAATGGATGAGTAATATACAGCTCACCCGAAACACGAAATTGTCCTTCATGAGCTTTCTCGGAAACTAATATAGCTAAATGTAATTGTTCTAATTCTGCTTTATGTAGATATGAGGCCTTTTCTAATAATGCTTCTTTCATATTTTCACCCTCATCACGCTAATTTTCTATAAAAATTTCATTAACATTATAATTCGTTATTTGAAAGTGAAGTACCTGTCTAAGTGATAAGAGAATATTTATATTGTTTATTCCCCACAAAGTATTTTGAAGTTTCTAAATCAACTCAAATGGAATATACATATTCTTTTTTAGGTAACCTTACTATCTCTCGAATAAAAGAGGATTTTTCTAAAATATCATCTAACTGCCCCTTACTAAAAACGTAAATACCACCTACATATGAACTGTATGCCTTTTTCTCAGTTATTACCGCTAAATTGGTATTTTCCTTTTTAAAATCACCCTCCAGTCCTTTTTCAAATGATAAACTTTTAGCACCTGAAAAATAAAGCTGAATTAACGCCACTGATTGTTTGTCCTCTGATTTTGCAAAGCACTGAATTTCATGTAAAATCATTTCATCTTGTAATGGGAGAAAGTCCTCTACTAATAAATCCTCTTCTTTATGAAAGAAATTTTGTAATTCAGTAGTATAGAACTTAAGATTTTTCTCAGTTATCTTTTGAAAAATGGATTGCAACAATAAATCTTTTCCTATTACAAACGGATGACCAAAGCCATTATTATAAAGTCCCTCTTTCATTTTCATTAGTTGTTCGATCAAAGGGATTCCCGATTCTTCAATTACAAGTTTACCGTTAATAAAACGCATACTAGCAATCAGTTCTTCAATTCGTAAGCCCTCTAATTCAAGCGTAGAATAATATAAATCTCTATTCCAAAAATCTAATTGATCCATTCCTAATGAATTAAATAATAGTTCATCTATAATTGAAAAAACTCCATCTTCTGTTAAAGCTTTCGTTACATCATCTAATAATCCAGGGGTCTGATTTAAAATCGTGCGTATTTCTTCGTCCTCTTGAATGATTCGTACCGTCCAATCACCATGATCTTCACCCGATATTTGCTGAAAACAATGTGAATATGGACCATGTCCAACATCGTGTAGAAGGGCTACAGTAGATACTAGCTTTCGTTCATATTCCGATAAATGTATGTCACCAATCTCAGTAAGATGTTCTATCACTTTATTTACTAGTACATATACACCTATCGAATGTTCTTCCCTCGTATGTATTGCATTCTCATGTAAAAAATAAGTATGTCCTTGTTGTTTAATATAGGCCAATCTTTGAAATATTTTTGTATCTATCAATTGAAGGATATATCTATCCTGAATAAATATTGGTCCATAAATCGGATCTGTAATATACATACGTTCTCCTCCTATTTTTGTAAATTAAAGACCTTCACTATTATACTTAATTTTCAGTCTATTATCATTGAAATATGAGAAATTTTTAATAATCTTTTCATTATTTCTTCATGAAAACTGGGCTTATATGCTTTACTATAATACTTATGCGAGACATAAAAGAATTGAAATAGCAATCCCCTATATAAATAAGGTATAATCTACATATAGTGAACCTTTTATGTTATTAAATAAAGGCGCATCTATTCAAAAATTCATAAATTAGAAGGTGCATCAATGGTTAGTAGTTTTATTCATTCAGTATTAACATTTTTTGAAGGATTAGGTTATTGGGGCATTATGCTTGGACTTATGATTGAGATTATTCCAAGTGAGATTGTCCTTGCTTATGCGGGATACTTAGTATTTAATGGTAGTATCTCATTTTTAGGCGCAGTTGTATTTGGTACAATTGGCGGTGTTATTGCTCAAATCTTTATTTATTGGATTGGACGATACGGTGGACGCCCTATTTTAGAACGTTACGGAAAATATATTTTTATTCACAAAAAACAAATAGACGCTGCTGAGGATTGGTTTAATCGTTACGGAACTGGCGTAATTTTTACAGCACGCTTTATTCCAGTAGTACGTCATGCGATTTCAATTCCTGCTGGTATTACAAAAATGTCATTCCTACGTTTCACTACGTTAACAGCACTCGCAATCATCCCTTGGTCTATCATTTTCATTTACTTAGGTGAAAAACTAGGTGAAAATTGGGAGAATATTAATGATATTGCTGGACCGTATGTGAAATCATTCGCAATTGGTGGCGTCTTACTTATTCTTTTATACTTCGTTATAAAAAAATGGACAAAAAAGCGTAAAAATCTTGCGTAAAAATATAAATAAAAAACCGCTATTCATTCATTACGAATGTTAGCGGTTTTTATTATAGGTTTGATTATGTATTAGAAATTGCATTATTTCTTCTTTATGATTTAAATCATGCTGAATGAATGATGAAAAGTAATTATTTAATCTCACTTTTTTAGTGCCAAATTGGTAGTCATTATAAAAATATTGGGTGGGAATTCGCTCAATTTCATCCACTAATTGTTTACGAATAACACTAAATTGATTTAATAGTTCTTTTTTTGAAATACCAGATCTCGCATATTTTATTGCTCCCTTATTCATTTCCTCAACATCTATTGGAACATTTGGTACACATTGTCCACATTTAAAGTATGGAATTCTATGCTTTATTAATAACACATCCCAAACGATAAAATGTGAAATCACATCCGCAATCGCCCACGAATCTTTTTTAAAAGATTGAAACCATATATCATCAGCTAATCCCTTCAACGTTTGACACCATTCTATTAAATTTAACTTTTCTTCCAAAATATTTTCTTTCTCCATTATTCCTTCCTTTCTCCCACTTATAATTCATTCATATTTATGTCTTCTAGAAATTGTATAAAAAGCCTCCATAATTACATGGATAAGCAACAATTCACTCATTCATTTCGTATATTATTTCAAAAAGGAGTGGTTCCCCTATGCATTGGCAACAAAAAATACCATTCTTAATCGGACGCCCTATCGGTATTTCCTTCATCAATGGGCAAGGAACCTCTGGTGTATTATGTTCAGCACATGATGGTCAATTATATGTGTATGAATACCTTTATCAAGCACAGTTCGCAATGAAACATTATGATTTTAGACAAATTCAAGATATACATGTCTTTCCGAATTGTCCAAATCAAAATCCTCTATACTAAAAAAAGGAACAGCTTATAGCCGTTCCTTTTTCTCCACACTTATTTCTCAGTATAAAAGTTTTGCACTGCTTCATCAAAGTAAATCCAGCCTTTCCAACCTAAATGAATTGTATCTTTTAAGAAATACTTATCATATTCATGGCCAGAAAAATCAACTACTGGGTATCCTGCTTTCTCAACTTGTTCCCGAACTTTTTTATAATACACTTCACGGCGTTCTTTAGGGAAACCAGCGTAATCATACCACGGTCCATTTACAGGTACAGAAATAAAGAGTGGCTTAACATTTTTCTCTTTAAAAATATCTAAAACAATTTGTAAGTCATCATATTCTGGTGATTCTTCATACGATTCATTTGCTCTAAAGTTTTTTAGACCTTTTAGTTTTTTCTTCAGATTATTCTTATAATAATACGGATTTTCAATTCCGAATGCGTTTGTAGTAGATTCCGCTTTCCCTTCTTCCTCCGCATGTTTACGTGCATCTACCCAAGAAATTGAACGTAATCCCATATTTGTTTTTTCTTTCATCGGCTCAATCTTAAATATAGAGTTAAATAAATCTCTATGATCTAAGATATTTCGATGCATATAAGCAAGTGGTTTGACTAAACCTGCTTTTATGTTATGTTTTGTATCGTTATATACAATACCCTGTAATGAATTTTTTAATATATCATCTTCTTGAACAACTTTATAATCTAATAGTCGTTTCGCAATTTTCTTCTTCATTTCAACATTTATTTCATCATTAAAAATAAAATGATATGCTTGTTGTTTGGAGAAATTATTAGTAAAATCCCCTTGTGATACACCAGTTTTGGTAAACCACTGTGGTGATAGAACAAAGACTACCTTTTTACCTTCTAATTCATCCATTGTAGATGTCATATTTAATATATGAGCTAAACTTTGTGTACCGCCAATCCCGATTAAATATGGCGTAAAACCTGCGGGATTCACTTTGAAGTAATTAGATGGATGATATGCATCCATTCGTAAAAATTCAGATGAACCGTACATCGGTAAATACTGCGAATTCTCTAACATTTTTTGTTGTAAGAAAACACTTTGTAATTTTTCTTTTTGTAAGGAAGTTGCCGCATCTTCTACCTTCTTATCACTAATAAGTGATACTAAACTTTTCGATGGGATTAGTATGATAATGAAAAAAAGCACACACGCTAAAATTATGGGACCAAACGCATGCTTCATCTTCATCTGTTATTCCTCTTTCTCTCGCTATTAAATTGTAACCCTTGTTTTTGACACGTCATCTTTTTCTCCTTTTTCTCTATACATGTTCCATTCTATTTATCTATTATATACATGTATGTATTTCCTCCCTTGTCCTATTAAGTCCTATATAAATAGCACAAGAAAATGTTTCCATAGAAACACGTTAATTATACAAGATTCTACATAAATTTCACACTAGAATTTTAGTAATAATTTTATTTTTAAACAGTTAAAATACATAGAAAATGTCTATAATTCATCCAATGATGTCTGGAGTTCAAAGTATGATAATAAGCGCCCACTATGATCAACATCATGAGTATATGTAAAACCTAATTTTCGTAAAAGTTTTTTCGAATTTTCATTTACTACTTTTACTCTAGCAATTATTCTTTTTACATTCATCGTCTCTTTTGCATATTGAATAGAAGCCTCTGCTGCTTCTGACGCATATCCATTTCCCCAATACTCCGGATCAAGTAAATACATAATTTCTATTTCGCCTGTTTCATCTACTTTTCTTAAACCACAATGTCCTAAAAGCTTCCCTGATTCACTATTGAATAACAACCATACACCAAAATTATGCTGTTCCCAATGTAATATAAGTTTCCTGATATAATCATTTGCTTCTTCTTTTGACATTCCTCTTGATTTAGCAAGCCATTTGCCAACAACTTCTTCCTTTAATATGCTATAAAATTGATCAACATCTTCTATAATGGGTTTTCTCATGAATAACCTTTTGGTATGTATTACTTTCTTTTCTACAAACATAAAACTTTATTCCCCTCCAAAATTTTATACAGACTAGTACATTATACCATGTACTATTTACCCGACTTTAACTAAAAAAACAGACTATCACACATGTGAAGTCTGTTTCTCCATAATTTTATTTCTGCACATCAGCCCATTTTAAACTTGTAGCTGGACCGAATTGATGTACATATAAATCTTTTACATATGGCTTTTGTAAGTATGATAACCCGCGCTGGAATACCGGTGCAATTACTGCATCATCCAGTAACATTTTCTCAGCATCTTGCATTGCTTTCCAACGAGCTTTTTCATCATTACCTAATTCTGTTTTAATCTTCTTAATTAACGCATCATATTCTGGGTTTGCATATTCTGTATTGTTCACACTGCTTCCAGAAAGGAATACTTCTAAGTAAGTCATTGGATCTGGATAATCCGGTAACCAGCGTGATAATGACATTTCATATTCTTTCTTCTTCTCTAACGCCAGTTTTTGCGTATGTGGTTGTAATTTTACATTTACTTTTAAGCCTGGTAAGTTTTTCTCTAGCTCTTCTTTAATGTATTCTCCTACTTTTTTGAAGTTTTCTAAGTCATAGTTTAATAACTCAAGCGTTACTTCATTTGTACCTGTCTCTTGCTTCGCCTTTTCCCAATATTCTTTCGCCTGTTTTACATCAATTTTATTAAACTCACCTGCTGTACTTCTAAAATCTTTTTTGTCTGGACCTTTTAAAAATCCTTTTGGTACGTAATAGTTAGCAGCAACCGAACCATCATTTAAAAATGAAGTCGCAAGTCCATTCTTATCAAACACTGTACTTAGCGCAAGTCTTGCATTTTTATTTTTAAGAATCGGTACATTTTCATTGAATCGGAAGAAGTACATAACCGGATCTGTATATTGTTTTAGCTCTTTATTATTTTTATATTTATCTACGAATTCAGTTGAAATGACAGCCCTATCAACTTTATCTGTTTCATATAAATTTACCGCAGTTGAAATTTCTTTAACAATTTGATAGTTTACTTCATCTAACTTCACTTCTTTTTTATCCCAATACTTATCGTTTTTCTTCATTGTAAAGCTCGCTTCATGCTTCCAATCAGATAATGTAAATGGCCCGTTATACACTGCTTTATTTGCTTCTAATCCGTATTTATCACCTTGTTCTTTCGCATATTTTTCGTTAATTGGATAGAATGATGGTAAAATAAGTAGTTTCGTAAAATACGGTACAGGATGTTCTAACTCTACAACGAACGTTTGATTATCCGTCGCTTTCACTCCTAATTCCTCTAACCCTAGTTGTTTCTTATTTATTTTCTCCGCATTTTTCACATCGTATGCAATGTATGCATATTGAGAAGCAGTATCCGGATTAATAAGCTGCTTCCAAGCGTATACGTAATCTTGTGCTGTTACTGGATCTCCGTTAGACCATTTCGCGTCACGTAAGTGAAATGTATATGTTTTTCCATCTTTACTCACTTCATATTTTTGTGCTCCAGCCTCAATCACTTCATCATTTTTCGATAAGCGGAATAATCCTTCCATTACGTTATTTAAAACGTTAAATGATACTGCATCTGTTACTTTCCCTGAATTTAACGAAGGAATTTCACCCGTTTCAAGTAACTGTAATACTTTCTTCTCATCTTTCGGCTTTGTCGTTGTTTTTTCTTTTGCACAGCCAACTAAAATTGAAGAAACTAATAGGGTACTAACTAATGAGTAACGAACAACTTTTTTCATTTGAAAACCCCCTCTATTTTTTAAGGTAAGTAACGACGAGCACCAGCGTATTCTTCTATATATCCAGGTGTATTTAGCGGTATAATCTCTACTGATCTTTCCGCTCTTGGTGAGTGAATCATATTTCCGTCACCAATATACATCCCTACATGATGAACACTGCCTTTTCCCTGATCATGTGCAAAGAAAATTAAATCTCCTTTTTGTAAATGTTCTTTATCAACTGCAACTCCATTTCTTGATTGTGGACCAGAATCCCGCGGTATTGTAATACCGTGCGATTTATAAATTGTATGTGTAAATCCAGAGCAATCAAATCCAAAACCACTTGTACCAGCCCATATATACGGTAATCCTAAAAACATTTTCCCTGTGTTTATTAAATCATCGGCCGCCGGAGTTGGAATATCATTTTGGGAGCGATAAACAGTTCCGTCATTTTTTCGTAGCCAAGCTTTCTGCCCGTTTGGTAACAATACGCGGTATGAAATTGTATCTTCACTAAGTAAAGGCAGTCGCGTATTATAGCTCACTTCGAGCGATTTATGTTTTTCAGAAGGATTTATATATAAAATAGCTGTCGGTTTCGTTACTAAAACGAAAGGTTCGTTTGTTTTATCTGCAAATTCCTGATTATATGTTAATTGTTTTTCAGGCATCCATCCTGGATACCCTTCTTCATTTCGTGGTGTTGGTTGACCATGGACTAACACTTTCACCCAGTCCCCTTTTTTATCAACAACCGTTACTTCTTGACCTAATAGCGCTTGCGTTTCTAATTTATTTGCATTTGTTAACCACAGTTTCTCATCAAGCGTCATTGATTTCGTCCACTTCCATAAATCAACTGGATTTGTAGCGCTTGGTACATCAATTGGTCGTAATGAATCAGGCGCGGTCCAAAGTGTTGCGGCAGATACATCGATAAATGCCTTACTATCTTTCTTCTCTTCAGCATTTGCTGATGTAAACGATGAAAATATAAATAAAGTTGTTAAAAATGCAGTTCCTACTTTTTTCATAAATATCCCCCTTAAAAGATAGTTTACTAGTCTCTTCTCCTAAGATTTACTATTCACAGTCGATTGAAGGTTTACCTTTGATCCAGAATAAGTCATTCCTTCCGGTTCTTCCATTAACCAAAGCGGTGCATCCAGATCGAAGTAATGAATATTAGGATGTGCAGCAGCTAAATGGGCTACAGCGCTAACAGAAATGGAAGATTCCATCATGCTTCCCACCATACATTTTACTCCAGCTGTTTCAGCGATATCGGCAATACGCCACGCTTCACGTATGCCACCACACTTCATTAATTTAATATTGATTAAGTCTGCATATCTTCCTTGCACGATTTTCAATGCATCACTCGCTGTAAATATGCTTTCATCTGCCATAATAGGCGTTTGTACATGATCTTTAACGTACTTTAATCCATCCCAATCTTTCGCATGAACAGGTTGTTCAATAAATTCGATATTTAAATTACGATTTTCCATTTCTTTAATGATAGAAACCGCTTCTTTTGGATTCCACCCTTGATTTGCATCTAATCGTAACGTCGTATTTTTTGGTACGCTATGTCGAATCGCTTCAATACGTTCTAAGTCTAAATGAGCAGATTTCCCTACTTTAATTTTTAAAGTTTGAAATCCTTTTTCTACATGTTGCTTTGCCTCTTTCGCCATAATAAAAGGTTCATCTACACTCACCGTAATATCTGTATGAATTTCTTTCTTCCCGCCTAATAATGCGTAAAGTGGAACGTTTTGATATTGACAATACACATCATATAAAGCGATATCTACCGCCGCTTTTGCACTTGGATTTCCAATACAACTCATTTGAATGTGCTGCAGTAACTGCTGAAATTGAATGATATCTTGACCAATTAAACAAGAACGCATCGGCCCCACAATTGCTTCTTCAATCCCGTTAGCAAAATCACCCGTAATAACTGGTGTTGCGGCTGCAGCGCCCTTGCCAACAATTCCTTCATCTGTATGAATATATACATCTATACTTTCTATTTCGGTTACGGTACGAAGCGCTGTTTTAAACGGTGTATGAAGATTGACACGTCTACGATTTACTTTTACATCGGTAATTTTCATATTGTTCATCCTTTCGTTGTCTGACAAAGTGGAATCTTAATCCTCAAAAACAAATTCATTTTTTTACGGACAATTCATCTCCTCTTTCACTTACTTTTCATGTAGGAGGATAATGTGAAATAAAAAAATCCAGCCGTAAGAATCTTCTTACGGCTGGATTTTGTCTATGAATGGGTAGACAAAGCAGCGATTTGATTATATTTTTTCTGTGCATCTTTTAATGCTACAAGTAGTGCCTTTTGAGACGAACCAAAGTATCTATTTTTTATTTCTGTTACTAATAATGGATCATTAATATTTTTATGTAGAAACAAATATTTAACGAATTGAGATGTTAATGCAATTGTCGCTGAGCAATCTGCATCTACAATTTCCCCAGTCTCCTTAACAAGTACAAATGCTACAAAATAACTTTTGAACTTTTCAGTAATGGGATTATTTTGAGGTGCTTTCGCATCCCCTACGATATAAATTGTATTTGAAGCGTACACAGCTATCTTCCTTTCTAATACGGGATAACGGTTTTCTTAATAGTCGTATGAGTGATAAACTCAACGTTGATTAAAAAATGTATCCGCTTACCTTGTATTATAATACAATTGACAGAATTTTAACAACATTTATTTCGATGTATATTCCATAATTATAAAAACAGTTCAAACTCTTCATGTTTACAATATGTGATTGTTTCTTGTACCATGCCATTCATACATGAAAAAACAGCTAGCTATCGCTAACTGTTCTATTACACTACTTCGGCATCACAAATATAGTTTCATTTGACTTAGAAAATTGATATTCTTTTCTCGCAAACTGCAAAATCTCTTCCTCATCGTCTGTTAAATTTTCTATGTTAGTCTTTAAAGTAGCCTTATCTTTCTCTAAAGAAACCAATTGTTTTTTTTGATTCATTATTGTGTCTTTTTTTTCAACGATTATTTCTTGTTGTTTCGTTAAAATAAATTGAACGTACAAAGTAGCCGCCGCAATAAATATAAACATGAATATAAATCGCCTTAGTTTTTTCTTATTAATTGCTCGCTTCTCATTAGGCTGTGATAGTTGCTCTTCTATATTAGGAACATTTATTCGCTTGAGTTTCCTCATTATGAAATCCCCCTAACACATATATTTTCACTACCCTCGGCATAATCCCTTACTAACTATAATTCTATTCTTATAAAATAAGCTCCTTCACAAAAATATCTTACAAATTAACCAATTAAAGATAACATTCGACGACATTTCCATATTTACATTGCATTTTTTTATGTATGCTGCCATAAAATAGTAGTTTCTGTTATTCTTTTTCTATTATTGTAGAAGAGTTTTTTTACATACGAAATTTCTCCTCGTTTTAACATGCTTATAAGGAGAAAAAAGCTGCATTTTCGTACATTCGATAAAACCGAAATTACTGATTCAGAATTAGAAGTTGGATTATAAATCAATTCTTACGGCACTTACCTATATACATTCAATATAAAAAAAGCCCAAATCGGGCTTTTTAATTTTGTAAATCTATATCATATTCCATGCTTTTCGCTGTTTCCTCTGCAACCTCCACACCTAACAAATTTTTCACAATATGAAATGACATGTTAATACCAGCTGAAATACCTGCCGATGTAATAATGTGTCCTTCATCTACAAATTTCACATTCTCCATTACTTCTACATTCGGGAAGTCTTTTTTGAAAGTTTGAATACTAGCCCAATGCGTTGTTGCTTGTAAACCTTCCAGTAAACCGGCTTTCGCGAGTAAAAGCGCACCAGTACAAACTGAAGTCATTATCTTTACTTCTTTCATTTGCTGACGAACCCAATCTATTATAATACCATTTTTCACTTCATTTTCCCGAACGCCTTTACCACCTGGAATAATTAAAATATCAATTGGTGGTAAATCTTCAATGCTATAATCCGGCTTTACCTTTAATCCGTTTCTTGCTGTAATCATTTCTCCATTTTGGCTAACTGTATACACAGTAAATGGTTTTTCTTTATCCGCTTCAGTTACAGAAAAAACTTCAAATGGCCCTGCAAAATCTAACACTTCTACATCATTAAATAAAAATATGCCTACGATCCATTTATTTATCATACGTTCACTTCCTGTTTTAAATAATGTAAAAGGTGATCATATCCTTTTTCTAACGCAATATCATACGCTGTTTTCCCATCATTTTTCTTAATCATCTTACTAGCTCCATTTTCAAGGAGTAAAATAATTATTTCTTCACTTCCTAATAATGCTGCTTCATGTAACCCTGTCCAACCTCCACTTTGAATAACGTTTACATCTGATCCTTTTTCAATTAAGAAAGCAACAAGCTCACTTTGTTTATTCGCGATTGCCGCTTGCAAAGGTGTATTTTCATTTTCGTTTTTTGCTCTAATATGTATATCTGCACCACTTTCTAAAAGAAAACTTGCTAGCTCTTTTTGTCCCAAATAAGCCGCTAAATGAAGTAGAGTCCAACCATCGTCACTAAATTTATTAACCGCACTTGGATTCATCTTTATAAACTCTACCACTTCTACCTTATTACCACTTATAACAGCTGGAACTATTGATTGTAAAATCCCCATAATACTCTCCCACCTATCAAAATATTAAAGTATTCTCTTTGGTATGTTCTATTAATTATTAAATTTTCCTGTTAAAATATCAGTTTACATAATAATATTATCTATTCAGTTTTCATCTTTTATTTTAAATATTAAAATTTTCCGTCAAAATAACACTAATCATATTTAATATGGAGGGAAAATTATGTTACAAGTAATGCCTTTAAATAGTGAAGACTATGATTTAATTACAGCTGCTGAAAAAGTAATTGAAAAAAACTATAAATATGGTCGCCATCATATCGGTTCCGCTGTACGAACTAAAACAGGTAATATATATGCAGCAGTGCATGTTGAAGCGAATGTTGGAAGGATAACAGTATGTGGTGAAGCTATGGCGATTGGAAAATCTATTTCAGAAGGTGATCATGAATTTGATACCATTGTAGCAGTTGCTCACCCACACCCTCATGAAGATATAGAAAAATGTTGGGTTGTTGCTCCATGTGGTATGTGTCGAGAATTAATAAGTGATTACGGAAAAAATACGAACGTTATACTTTCTTATAATGGTGAACTTGTAAAATGTAACGTAATGGAATTATTACCTGAAAAGTATACAAGCGTAGTAGATTAATCATTCATACTTTCAACATATCAAATAATATTTTTCCAATAAAAAACAATCCATTTTTAAAACGGATTGTTTTTTTATTTCTTTTTTATGCAGTTTATTTTATTTTTCTATTTTGGATAATGATAGAATTATCATTAACAAAAATGAAATTCAAATATTCAAGTGCACATCACGGTACGCTTTTTCATTTGAAAACAAAAATATAATTTATCCTTATATTTGAAAAACGTTAATGCGACCTCTCTAAAATCAGCAGTCTTATCATACCAATCTATAACAATTCTGTCTTCTTCCCTTGCCTGTTTCCTTTAACACATATGATTTTAAAACAAGCGCCGTTAATGAATCCGTTAATGTTTTATATGATAAATTAGATAATGCTAATAGATCGTTCGTATATAACATTCTATGCTTCTCTAATAATAATAGTACTAATCGTTCAGACGGTTTTAATGCCTCATCACTTTCTAGTATAAAGTCTATATTTTTCATTTCTCTTATTATTACTCCTTATATAAAAAAATACTTAAGCAACTGATTTAATATAAAAATAATACACAACAAAATTTGAAGTATATTAAAATAACATCGTTTCAAAACACTATTATACTATAACATAGAAAAAGCATTTCCCGAAATAGGAAATGCTTTTTTATATTGCTTATAGGATTCTCCAAATCCTACATTATATTTCAAATACTGATCCGTACAATTCCCTTCAAACTTCTCTGATCATCCAAAAGTATTTGTAATAAATTAAGTTCTACTAAAATGATTTAAACAAATAAAAGCGGTTAGTCATTCATGCTCTAAACAGGACTGACTAACCGTTATCCAGTTTCTTCTCAATTAACATGTTCTACCTTAAATATTTCTTGCAATATGCGGCTTACTGTAATGACTTGTTCCACCGCCGCCTACTACTACTTTACCACCTTTTTCGAAAATTAATAACTTACTTGAACCGTCTGCAAGAAGTACTATTACTTCAGCATTATTACTTGTTGCTACATAAATTACATAACCGCTTTTTGATATACATGTTTCCCAATTCGCATCAAATTCTGATCTTACTACACGATTTGAATACACTTGATTTTCAATTCTATCTTGTTCTACGTTTTCCAAATTGATTCCTCCCACTTCACTAAAATAGCATTTATAGGAAAATAACAGCCCTATATAAAATAGTAGCTGACTTTAACATAAATAGTATATGTAATTAGTAGCAAAATGCTTGGACAATGAAACGTAATAACATGTAAGCAATATACAATTAAAATAAGGCAATCGATATTATATCAATTACCTTATTTCATAGATAGTTCTTTTATTTATCGTTTCGCACAGCTTCAAAAGTAAACATTTGATTTGCATTTGACGGTTCTTTTTCATAAACATAGTCAGCAGAGCAAGTAATGTTAGAGAAACCTATACTTTCTAACAGAATTCTGAACTCGTCTATCCCATACCAGCGCATCGCAAAGCGCTGTAGTTCTGTTTGTACTAACTGTCCTTTACTCCATTTTTCATATTTTAAATATGATAGAGTAACTTGGTTCAGCCAATCTATTTCAATTGATTTATTTTCTAATGTAATTCCGTCTCCACTTGGTAAAGAAAAAGTCGATGTATGAATCTCTCCAGTCTTCCAGTCATGCGGAAGCATAATATCTACAATTAATCGTCCCCCAGGATTAAGATGTTCATAACAACATTTCAATGCGTTTATAGAATCATCTCGATTTTCAATTAAACAAAAAGATCCAGTCGGAATGATAATTGCCTCATATTTATGCGGCAGTGAAAATTTTTGTAAGCTTCCTTCATATAAATTAGGATGTAAACCTCTCTCTGTACAGCGTATACGGCAAGAATCTAACATTTCAGGTGAATAATCTATCCCATCCACTGTAAAACCAGCCTCAAGAAGCGGGATGATGACCCGACCTGATCCTACTGCTGCTTCTAGAATTCTTCCTCTACCATTTTTTAAACGTTCTTGATAATACTCAATATCACCATTTAAAGAATAACCGACAGGTTTTGTGTAATCATAAAGTTCCGTGCAAAGTGTACTATAAAAACTAAACATTTATTTTCTCCTCCGTTTTTAAGTACGGAAGATTTCAACTCAATTAATCTTCCTGTACCTTTACTTTTAATAAAAATTCGAAAGAGCTGACTGTCATAATATATCACTCGCTTTCCATAGAATAGAATATAATCATATTGTATAATATTTCCTTCTAGATGAAAATATAAAAATGAAAATTCGGAATTTTACCGGAAGGAGGATATGATGAATTCATTCATTATATTTCTTTTACTTCTTATTGCTTTTAATACTGTAATTTTCTTTATTGCAAAGAAATATAGGCAAATATGGAGAATTACCAGTGGCATTTTCATTCTTTCTTCCCCCATCGTTTTCTTCACCACTTTGCATGTAATTGGTGAAAAAGTTGGAGATGGATTCGCTGGAGGTGCTGCTGGGTTAACGTTTAGTGGACTTTTAATCTTAAATGCGATTGTTTTATTTATCATAAGTATTTTTGTTTCTGCTAATAAAAATTCATATTAAACTCATGGCATTGGTAATGCATTTATATTTCAAAGTTTAAAGAGCTTACTATATAGTAAGCTCTTCATTAAACATCATTTATTTCACAATCGGTAATGTCACTTCGCTTAATTTTACTGTAAGCTTCGTACCCGCTTTCGGTCTAATTGTATAATCATAGTCACTAGCGATTAAAACGACTCCAATTTGATGCCCCGCTTTAAATACATAATCATCAGGCTGCATGTCCCATGTAAATGTATAATCTTTTCCAGATTGAAGTGCTGTTGAATCTTTTATACTATTTAAATTTTGTGGGTCCATCCAACCCCTCGTAACAATTTCAGGTTTTGCTCCGCCGTAATCAACAAGTAATGCTGTTAAATTTGATACAGGACGATTAATATTTCCTTTGATTGAAATTTTGGGTGTCCCGCTTATTCTCATATCCTTTTGTAATACAGGCATTGTATACACTAATCGATTTGCCACTTCTAATTCTGGGTTTGCTACTAATTGGTTTGATTTCATTTTCGCATCATCTACGAATGAGAAAACTTTATTTGCAGAGCCCATACTTAATGGCAAATTAACTGCTTTGTTACTTAAATACATACGAACTTTTGACGGCACAGCTGATGGATCTGGCCAGTTTTTTAATTTTTCCCAAGTTTTATTTTCACGTTGTACATCAACCATCGGTTCATTCATAATCCCATTTTCAATTCCATACAACCAGTAATCGAACCATTTATTTTGTATTCTTTGCCAGTCATTAGTTGATGTTCCACCGTGTCCACCTTGATGTAACCACATTTTACGAGGGACATCATTTTCTCCAAGTGCTTCCCACCATTGCGAGAACTGCTTCGTTTTTACATTCCAATCATTTAAACCATGAACAACAAATACACTCGCTTTTACGTTTTTAGCATCTTTTACATAATTACGTTTATCCCAAAAATCATTATAATTACCAGTTTTCCGGTCCTGTCCAGCTGTTAGCTCTTTTATTACTTTTCCGCAAACTTCAGGATTTTCCCTTGTTAGTACTGCTTCTGCCATATTATCTGTATCTTCTCCTTGGTATCCACCTGGCGCAATGACTGCACCATTTGCACGATAATAATCGTACCAACTACTAATCGCTGCAATTGGAATAATAGTTTTTAAACCTTCAACACCAGTCGTCGCAACTGCATTTGGTAACGTACCATTATAAGAGACTCCTGTCATACCTACATTTCCTGTAGACCAATCAGCCTTAACTTCCTCACCATTTTCTGTATATGCTTTCGCACGTCCATTCACCCAATCAATGACAGATTTCGTCCCTAATATTTCTTGCTCATCCCCAGTAGTCGGACATCCATCTGATTTCCCAGTTCCAATACTTTCACCTAAAATGACTGCATAGCCTCTTGGCACATAATAATTTCCGTATGAACCAAGATTAACAGCTCCATACGGTTTCCCTTCATACGCATACAATTCTTCATCTACATTATATACAGGAACATCTTTTAAGCCAGATCGATATGGACTCATTTCATAAATAACGGGAACTTTCACATTCGAATCAGTTTTTGGACGCATAACTTTTACTGATACACGATCCTTTTTTCCATCTCGATCACTATCAACTTCTGTTTCTACAAATAAATTTTCAATAATTGCTTCATCAAGCGAATAAATCGGTTTTGTCATCCCATTTTCTAATTCTATCTTCGTGTTTGAACGTAACGCTTCTGAAACATTTCCATTTAACCTCACGTCATTCTCATTTATGTAGTTTGTTTCTTTATTGTCTGCATATGCAGTCATGCTAGAAACTCCTGATGTAATTGATAAAGATAATATTGCTGATAGTGTTGCTATTTTCTTTTTCCCCATACCCTTCCCTCCCCATATATTTCTCCTTTTACTATACAATAAAATTACAGAAAATTCAGTTTATATTTTATACAACAACTTGAGAAATTTGTAGAACACTCTTCCAACGAGCTTTCAAGATTATATATCCTGATTTACCACTCTCATATAATCAATAAAAAACATCGCCTAATAATAGACGATGCTTCTAATAGTATTGAATTAGACTTTCTTCATATGAATATAAAATCGTATTTCTCCCTCTATAGTAGATACTCCATAGTCAAAACCATGTCTTTCTAAAATACTTTTCACGATCGCTAAGCCTAATCCTGTACCTGAATGGTCTTTACTACGAGAAGATTCTAAGACGTAAAAAGGTTCCCAAATTTTATCGATATCTTTCATCTGTTCCGCATTCATACCATTTTGAATTTGAAAATATATATTTTCATTTCGATTTTCTAAAGTAATTTTTATATTTTGATTTGCTGTATATTTTATCGCATTAGATATTAAATTTTGAAACACCATTCTCATTTTATTTACATCAGCATAAACAACTGCATCGCCAACATTATAGTTCACATGCAAATCAATTCCTTTCGATTCCAGTTCAATCTTATGCTTATCTAATATACTTTGGACTAGTGATTTAATAGCGAATTCTTCTTTTTCTAAAACATCTCTTTCTAATTTAGAAAATCTTAATAACTCTTCAATTAGGTTTGATATGTGATCAGTTTGTTTAATGATTGTATTTATGTATGTACCATCATCTAAACCATCTTTTATTCCCATAGAATATGCTTTCACTAATGCGATTGGAGTTTTTAATTCGTGTGTCACATCACCCATAAATCGTTTTAAATGTTCATTTCGATCTGTTAAATCTTCATGCGCTTCATGTAGTTTTTCACTCATGATATTAATACTATTAGCTAAGTCCCCTATTTCATCATTTGTTTTCACTTTCGCTCGTTCAAATTTCAAATTTGAAATATCTTCTGCAACATCACTTAATTCTTTCAATGGTCTGGTAATTGTTTTTGAAAGTATCCATACAAGTACGATAATGAGAAAAATCGTAATACCTAATATGTATAAATAAAATGAGTTTAGCGTTTTTATCACTTCATTTGAATGTGCGATAGAAACTCCTACCAAAATTAACATATTGTCTTTCGCAATATATTTCACAAAAAAACTAGATTTCATTTTCTCTTGATCATATATTTTATTCGATTGTCCAAAGTTTTTTACTTTCATTATTTCTTCTTTTGTAATCCACAGTTTATTAAGGGCAACTCTTTTCTTTGTAAGTTGCATGCGTAACTCATCATTAATATGATCTTCCGAATTGTTAATTGATGTATACGCAATCGTAACATTTCCTTTATTTTCAATGCTAGTAATTACTTCATCCAGTTGCTCGCTCGGTATGGACTGTATTTGTGCTGTAATACCTTCTAAGCTTTCTCGCGTTTTGTAAATATTATATTTCGGTAATAAATAGTTAATTAATAATAAGGAAATCGTAAAAATAAGAATAACAGTTAAAGAAATGCTGAGAAATAGCTTTTTTCCAAGTTTATTCACTCTGCTCCTCCAAACTATATCCTAAACCACGATGTGTCTTTATAATATTTTCTCCTACTTTTTTACGTAATCTTCTTACATGTGTATCAACAGTTCGCTCTTCTCCAAAATAGTCAAATCCCCATACGATATCTAACAATTTTTTACGAGTTAAAATCATGCCTTTATGATTTAAAAAACACTTTATTAATTCTAACTCTGTTTTTGTAATATCTAACTCTTTGTCATTTTTATAAACTTTATTTTTAGTGAAATCTATTTTCAAATCTTGAACTTGAATGACATCATCTTGCTGTATAAGCTTTTTCGCTCTAGTTATTAATACGCCTGGATGAAATGGTTTTTTTACGTATTCATCTGCACCACTTTGAAGCGCTGCTAATTCATCTTCGCTTTCACTTTTCGCCGTAAGCATTAATACTTTAACACTTGAGTTCTTTTTTATTTCCTGACAGACAGTAATACCACTATGTTTCGGCATCATCCAGTCTAAAATAGCTAAATCAATTTTTTCATCATAAAATATTTGAAGTGCTTCCTCTCCATCTTTCGCTAATAAAACCTCGAAGCCTTCTTTCTCGAAATAAGCCTTTAAAATCCTTAACATATCTTGTTCATCATCTGCTATTAATACTCTCATACATTATCCTCCATTGCTTTTAAACAAAAACCAATTGTATTATACAACTTCTTTGTTACATCAATGTGACAGAAAAATATTTGAACATTTTAAGGGTATAGTAAAAACGAGGTGTTGTATTATGATTAAAAAAATCGGGATCATTACTCTTCTTTGTTTCTTATTATCAACAAATGCGCTTGCAAATACAAATCAACAAATTGAAGTATTTGATTGTCAAAAAGAAATGGTCATTCAAAAACAATCTTTAGATCCAGCTATTCAAAAAGAAGCTGTTCAATATGCTAAATCCATTACTGGCCCGTTCAAAAACTTAAATGTCGTTCCAAAAGATGGACACATGATAAAAATCCCTTTATCTAAACCAGTTTCTATTACAAATCAATGGTTACATACAACAATTGATGAAGTACTTATTCTTCTTCCACTTAACGAAAAACCTTATATTATGCTTTACGATGATGAAAACAATCCGCACTTTTATTATGTGAAAGGTGATCCGAAGGGGTTATTGAAAGAAATGAATGTTAAATTATAATGTAAGAAAGATCCCACAAATATCATTTGCGGGATTTTTTATTTATCAGTTAGCAACTACATTTTCATTTAAAAAATGAATAACCTGTCTTTTATGATGGTTATCATGATCTATAAATTCTTTAATAATATATATAAGAGAATACGGCGTTCCAGTATGAGGACAGTGTGATACCCCATTGGCTGTTAAAGGTTTCTTTAGATTTTCATCAGGCAGTAATTTAAGTTCTTTTACGAGTAACTCTCTTTTAGCTTTTGCTTCTTCAAGAAGTTTTACCTTAGATATACCTGATTTAGCATAATTAGATGCTAATTTATTATATGTATCAAAATCAGGGAACTCCATTCCCTGTCCATTTCTCACTGACGATAATGTCTTACGTAATAGATAGTCATCCCAGTTCATAATATGAGATACGATTTCGCCAACAGTCCATTTCCCCTCTGATATTGGTGCCACCCACAATTCCTCTTTCATACCTTTCAATGTATGTATCCAAATTGAATATTCATTGAAATCATTAATAATTTTATTTTCTCCCATCATCCAATTCCCCATTCCAATAATAGATTCAACTAAATTATACCATCTATCTACACGAAACAGAACAAAAGTTCTGTTGAGAGGGATAAATATTGCTTCACTACATCCTTTTATATAGGTTCAAATAATGGCTCGCTCCCACATATTTTGTCCCTTTCACAAATCCACTCGAAGTATAAAATTTGTCACCCTGTTCTGTATCTGTATGTAAGACAACAATATTAAAATATTTTTTCGCATCGTTTAAAATTCGTACTAACAGTAACCTCCCTAATCCTTTCCTTCGGTATTCTTTTGCAATATAAAATCTCCTTACCCTACCAATCTTATTATTTTCTGTAAATGGATCCTCATTTAGCCCTCCTATTCCAATTAGCCCTTCCACTTGAAAAATACCATATAAACATTCACCAGTTTTATTAAAGGTGTTTATTTTATTTTCATAATCACTTTTTAGTTTTATTAGGAAATTAAACCCTTCTTCTTTGCTTTCTTGAACAAGATAATCGTGTTCGTATATCATTAAATCCTTAATTTGTCGAATATGTATATCTTTCAAGTAAATTCCCCCCTTAATATGAAAATACATAAAAATGCTCAAGAATCATTTATTCTGAGCATTTTTATGGTTGCTACTTTATTCAATTCGTAGTAGGTGTATTCTTCACTTCAGATGTAAATCGATAATTTAATTGTTTAATTTCTATACATATAAAGGTATTTGTACTCAAAAATCATGAATAAAGTTGTTTAATTCTTATCGAACTAAAGCACTTGTTTGTTTAAGTGAATACATTTACATTTATAATGTCTCTCAAATATAATATCAGTTTATAAATTCAACATTCTTCTCTAACAGGTTCAAATTAAAATATGATTTGTTAATCTATATGTTTGTGTAACCACTGTTCAAATATCTTTAACTGTTCTTCAGTATGAAAATAATGTTCACCTGTCTCCATAACTTCTAATTCACAACGATGTTTTTTTGTAAAATAGTTAATAGTTTCAAATTCACACAGTTCATCCTTAGCTCCATACATAATATATGTATCTGTATTCCATGTACTAATAGGATGCTCTTTTACATAGCATAAATAATCCCAATATAATTTTTGATCAATCGGTGTCTCTATAGTCATTTCTTTTTGCAAAAGTTCTGGTGTTACATTAAACCATTTCATCATATTTTCGATAATTCGTTCCATGTTAACTACTGGTGATAAAAATAATGCCTTTTCTATCACATCATTTCGATAGGCTAAAAGGCTAAAATAAGATCCGATACTACATGCAAACACACTTATTTCTTTCCAATGTTCTTTTGCGTAATCCATAATTATAGATAATTCCCTAACACAAAACTGTACTTTGCAAGGAGTATTTTCATTTTTTCTTTCTCCATGCTCAGGCAAATCAAAGCTTAATACTTGATAACCTTTTTGATTAGCTTCTTCAGCTAGTATTTGAATAACTGTATCTTCCTTATTTGACATATTTCCATGTACTGCAATAAAAATTTTTTCACTTTTATCTCCCCATAAAACCGCGGGAATATCACCAATTTTAAAATTATCTTTAAGCATATTTCCTCCGTAAAATAATATATATAGAAATTAGCAAAAAACTACACACACTTTATAATCCTCTACTCAATTTTCAAGAAATTAAACTATTACTAATGCATCACAAATGAATTGAAATCTCAATCTATCTCTGAATAACAGTGTCTATTTTGAATAAAAAAATCTTTCTATTTTCCATTTCTTCAGAAACTACAAGTTCTTATTTTAATTCCTTAATGAGCTAATCTACTTCGTTAGTGGAAGAAGGATTTTTAAACAATTATATTATTTTTCAAATGACTTTATTATAAATTAAACACCTTTATTATCTCTGCACAGCAGGCAATATCCCCTTCAACTCCAGTAAATTATCTATTACTATATCTGCTTGAGCAAGCTCATCTTCTTGTGCAAAATCAAAATTGCATCCAACCGCAATCAAGCCATTATCTTTAGCTGCATTTATATCAGATAAACGATCCCCGACTACGGCTGCTTCTTTTACATCATATTTATTCAAAATACTTTTTACTAAGTCGCTTTTATTAAGTGAGTTTATTTGTTCAATACTAAATGTTTCAGTAACCCATTGATCTAAAGCATAATAAGATACGATTGCTCGTAAATATTCAGTTAAACCATTACTAGCAATATATATTGAACAACTATTTTCTTTTATATATGCTAACACTTCTTTTACATTCGGGTATAATGCACCTTTTCCACTCTTAATGTTTTCAATTAATCTTTCTAAAAAAAATGCATCTGTTTGTTCTCTTACTTCAAGAGAATGATTTGGTAATAACGCTTCCCAAACTTTCGGTAAAGGCACACCCATGATTTCACGGTATTTATCAATAGGTGTTACCGTATCCCATAATTGCAATGAGCGTAAATGATCAAAAGTATCATCTAACGATAATTCTAAAATTTTATCTGTTTGAAATAACGTTCCGTCCATATCAAAAATTAATGCTTGTAACATTTTACTCTCTCCTTTTGAATTACAATACAGTTTTACTTGATATATTTTTCAGCATCTCAACGATAATTTCCGAACAATAATTCGCCGCCGTTTTCGCGAAGTCATCATAAGAGACTTGTGCTTCATCGTCTGCGCTGTCTGAAATACATCTTATAACGAGAAACGGTATATCATTTATATGGGCAACATGTCCAATTGCTGCACCTTCCATTTCTGTACAATGCGGTGCAAATTCGTCTATTAACTTCGCTTTTAGGTTTGAATCTTCAACAAAACATTCACCGCTTACAATTCTTCCTTCATGAACCGCAATATGTAAACAACTACAATTGCATGCTTTACGTGCTAACTCTACTAATTCCTTACTTGCGACAAATTCTTCTTGGAACGGGAATAAGTTTTTCATTTGAGTTTTACTTACATCATGATGGGTAACATTCGTTGAAATAACTACATCGCCAACTTTTACATCCGGATGTAACCCGCCAGCAACACCTGTATTGATGATAGCATTTACATCAAATTTATGAATTAATGTTTGCGTACATGCGGCTGCATTTACTTTCCCTACACCAGAACGTGTAATAATTACTTCTGTTCCCATGAATTCTCCAACGTAAAAAGGTATTCCAGCAATTGTTTGTTCTTCTTTTATAACTAGTTTTTCTAAAAGTAAGTCTATTTCAATTTGCATTGCTCCGATAATGCCGATTTTGTTCATGTATGTAGTCCCCTTCATTAATTACTCCCTTTAATTCTTTCAGACATAACCGAAAATAAAAATTTCGGAAGTACAAGTTGTCTCTTTAACCGTTTCGGCTGTGAGAGTAGCCTATACAGCCATTCGGTTCCAGTATCCCTCATAATTTTCGGTGCTCTTTTTACAGTACCAGATATTATATCGATCATGCCTCCAATACCAATAGATAGCGGAACGTTTAATGTTTGTATGTTTTCATAGATGAATTCTTCTTGTTTTGGTGAACCTAGTCCTACTAGCAATAAATGCGGCTTGAATTGCTTAATTTTTATTTTTACTTCTTCTATTTCTTCAACATTTACAAATCCATGCTGTCCTTTAAACTGTGCTCCTGGGAACTGCTCATTTAATTTTAATAATGCCTTTTTATTACTTTCTGGTGCGGCTCCAAAAAGAAAGACACGGTATCCATTGTCATTACAATATTTTATTAAATCATGAGTGATATCTGCCCCAGTAACACGTTCTTTCAAAGTTCCCTTCAATATTTTCGAGCCAATTATGACGCCAATCCCATCCGCTGTTATTAGATCCGCAGATAGTAACATCTTTTTAAACTGCTTTGATTTTTCTGTGGTCTCCTTTGCAGACATAACAATTTCAGGATTTGCAGTTACTACAAACCTTGGTTTCTCTTGTTGTTCATGTAGCCAACCTTTTAATAAACTTATAGCTTTTGCGTATTCTAAAGTTGAAAAAGGTATTCCTTTTATAAGCTGGTAATCCACTATACTCTCCCCTTACGTAAGCTGCAAATATTCATCGATATCTTTAGAAATTTGTTTAAAAGCTTTATCCCAAAATTCATAGCTTGTTATATCTATTTCAAAATGTTTTTTCATAAGCTCTTCCACTGGAGCTTTTCCTGTTTCTCGTAAAAACTCTTTATATTTCGAATGAAAAGTACTTTTAGTTTCTTGAGCCATCTCTAATAAACTAAAACTAGCTAAATAGCCAAATGTGTATGGATAATTATAAAAAGGAATATCTGCTATATAAAACTGAACATATTTCATCCAAACAAACGGCTGATATTCTGATAATGCATTCCCATATGCTTTTTCTTGCGCTGCTATAGATAACTTCTCAATTTCATCAGCACTTACAGAACTTTCTTTACACTTTTCATAAAAATTCTTCTCAAATTCAAACGATGCTCGAATCGCCATTACATAATTAAAACTGTTTCTTATTTTCCAACTAAGCAATGACTTTTTCATATCTATACTATCTGTTGTTTGAATTAGATAATTTATGAGCACGGTTTCAAAGAAAATAGATGCTGATTCTGCTGTACTCATTGGCAGGTAATCATCTAAAAATGAAGTAGATTGTTCCAAACTCATAACATAAAAATGCCAAGCATGTCCTAATTCATGAGCAAGTACTCTTACACTATCAATTGTTCCATCATAACGCATTGAAATACGGGATTCTTTTTCACTGAAAAAAGGAGCACAAAACCCACCTGGTGGTTTATTATCTCTCGGTTCAGCATCTACCCATCCATTTGCTATTGCATTCTGTGCGAACTGTGCCAATTCTTCATCTATATTTTTTAGTGCATCATATATGTTTTTTACTGCTACTGAAAAAGGAATAATAGCCTCATTATTTTCTTTTACTGTCATAAGTTCATGCCATGTAATGGAAGCTTTCCTTTTCTTATACACGTTTAAAGCACTTATTAATAACTCGAATACTTCTAATCTTTCCTTTTCATTATCACTATTCATTGCAATATTATTTGCTTGTCCAAAGGATAATTGTTTTTCATTGTGCTCTATTTCTATCCTATTCCTTAATTGTATGTACATACTTTCCCACGCATTAAGTTCATCTTTTATTAATCCATTGTTACTATTATTGGAAGTTTCCACTTCATTTTGTTGTATTAAATGCTGCACTTCACTTTTTAGTTCTTTTACTTTCACTGTCAATAAAGCAATTTCAGATGCAACACTTTCTTCAGCAGATCGGCAATACAAATAGTATTCTGCTTTTTCAATAGCTTGTATAAGTTTTGAAAGAATCACTACATCTTTTGTCACATAATATTGTTCTTTCAAACCCAATATTGGAGTTAGAATATCCTCAATTGGATACAATCGATCTAAATCCCACCTAGCAATTTCGTGCATTTTTATAGCCGCCCCCTATTTTTACAAATAGTTACAGATGTTCTCCCTACACAATTATATAAGAAATGGTAAAATTTTAACATCTTTAAATATTTAGATTTCTAAAAGCGAAGTCTTATTGATATTCTTTACTTCCGTTAATGAAACACACATAGCATAAGCACATGAATGCTACGGCTACTGGAATCAGTATTACTCCTCCAATAAAAGGGTAAACAACTACACAACATGTAAAAGCTACTATAGAAAAAATTTTACCTAACCTATTCTTTATTAATTTCATTCCAGCCGCAGTACCGACTATATATGTAACAATTCCTAACGAATTCGGTATTAAAACAATTTTATCTATGCTAATATGGAAAACGAAACTTATTAACAAACCTATTATTGCAATAAAACCTACAACTTTTACTGCATTTGTTGGTGTTTCTCTTTTTTTATTAATATGTGCTAAATACCGCGGTGCAACTTCTTCTTTTCCTAATGAATAACCTAAGCGTCCCATACTTGCAATAAATGCATTTGTTGTCCCTAAACAAATGATAAAAGCTACAAATCCAATTAACCATGCAAATTGATCGCCTAATGTTTGCTTAATTACAAGCACGAGAGCTGTAGTATTATCAGCATTTATATGATAGGATTTCGTTCCAATTACTGATAATGCAATACCAATATATAAAACTCCAATAATAACAATCGCAACCCCCGTAGATAAAATAATATTTCTTTTTCTAGGTGTTTTAAATTCTGGAGCTAAACTTGCAATAGCTTCCCAACCGAAAAAAGACCAAAAAATTAATAAAGATGCATCTAAAATTGAATTTACTTCTTGCATACAAATATGTACATTTATATTGTTCATTTCAATATAAGGTAGCGAACTGATAATTGTTACGATTAAGATAAATAAAGTTAATACACCAATACATATTTGAAATAATCCACTCATTTTTAACCCGTATAAATTGAAACCAATTGAAATACTTAAAATAATAAGCGCTATAACGTACGATAAATGTGATGATAAAGCAAACACTTTCACTATATACATTCCACCAGTCATTGAGACAACGATTTGCCCAACGCTACCCGCAATAAAAAAACACCAGCCTATAATAGCACCTATATTTTTACCGAAAGCCTTTTCTGAAAAAGTAGCAATTCCACCTGCACTCGGATGCTCAATCGATAAAAAAGCGAATGTGAATGCAAGTGGAATACTAAGTAATATCATAACAAGCCAAGAAACAAGCGCATTCCCTTCTGCTACACTTGCTGTCATACCAGGTAATATAAGAATTCCCGATCCTAAAACCGCTCCGACGTATAAGGCTGTTCCTTTTGTAATAGAAATTGTTTCATCAAAATGATTAGACATTACATGCACCTCCATTTATATTTTAATTATAGAAAGTTATCAGTCTATTCAATATACAAAAGTGTATGTAATTTAACATGAGATTTTATATTATGTATTTATTTCAGAAATTTACTTTCAATTTTGCAAAGGAGCATAATTCATGGATGAAATTGATAAGAAAATAACGCTATTACTACAAGAAGATGCCAGAATGACAATTACAGAAATGACCGAACACTTACACCTCAGCCGCCCTAGTGTTACAGAAAGACTAAAGAGATTACAAGATACTGGAATACTTGAGAAATATACGGCTCGGATATCATTAGATGCAGTTGGAAAATCAATTCAAGCATTTTTAAGAATCGAAAATTTAAAGATTCCCTGCAAAAAATTTGAGGAGAAAATATACGAAGAACATAGAATACTTGAATGTCACCGGGTGACAGGTGAAAGTAGCTATTACTTAAGAGTAGCGGTTCACTCAATGAAAGAATTAGAGGAATTAATTGATATCGTTATACCATTTGGTACAGTAAAAACTTCGATGATTTTATCTTCACCGATACCTTATCGACCAGTAATTATAGAATAGTAATAAAAAGAGGCTATCCAAAAGGTATAAAATACCCTACTCTTTTGGATAACCCTTTACAATTTATAAGAATTTTGGCTAAACTTCTTTATAAATCCATTTTATTTTCAACTGATATTTTATAAAATTTCGCAGATAATTTATAAGAGCGATTTTCATTATAAAAGTTACCTAATTCATAGGATAATTCAGCAACTAAACGCTGTTGGTTTTTTTCTACTCCTACTTCAATTGCTTTTTGCATATTTTTTTCATATTCATAATAATCTCCACGTATTTTGAATACTTTAGCTTTCAAACCATATAGTTGGACATATGCAATTGGTACGTCATAAATCGATAAAAAATGAAATGCTTCATTCATAACTTTATTAACATTTTTCCAATCTTTAAGTTCTATGTAAATCTCCAACATGTTTCGTAACGCATAAACTTTTTGATCTTTCTGTGATAAAAATTCACTTAATTCCAAAGTTTTTTCGTAGTATTTAATGGCATTCGTATAGTCTTTCAAACCTTGATAAATTTTCCCGTAATCATAAGAAATTATAGGTAAATACTTTGAATCACCATTAATAGCCAAACTTTTTTCTACTTGCTGTAAAATTTCAAGTGCCTTTTCATATAACTCATCCATAATATACAATATTGCAAGCATTAAAAGTGTATTTATTACGTTTTTCTGCATACCATTTTTTCTGTATACGTTGTAAGTTTTTAAGGCATACAAACGACTAATACTTTTATCTTTATAAAGCTCCTTATATACATGACATAAATTATAGTATATATGACCATGTTGTTCAGTTTCTTCTACACCAAGTAAACTCTCTGCCTGTACATAAATATCATGCGCAGCAATGTAGTCTTGTTTATTATAAAAATATAAACCTCGAGCTTTTAAGTAATAAATATAATCTTCTGGATCTTGTAGTTCGACCTGACTTGGTATCATTTGCGAAGCTTGATCTATAAGCGACTTTACATGCAAAACGTTTTTTTGTCGGGCATGATAGTATATAAGTACACCATATACCTTTAGTAATAAATGGATTGAATCCACTTCACGAACGTATAATTCTAACAAAGATAAGTCAGCTTCTGTAATACTTTTATCTTTTTTATATTTATTACATATTTTAAGAATAGTAAGCTTTATCTCCTCGTAATTGCCATCTATGAGAAAATCGCAATCAACACCCAGCTTCTTAGAAACTTGTTTTAAAAAAGAAGATGATGGTTTGATTTTCCCACTCTCAATTCTACTTAAATAGGTTACTGAGCATATTTCTGATACGAGCTCCCCCTGTGTCAATCCTTTATGCATACGAACTTGCCGAATACGTTCCCCTATTTCCATCTTTTTCTCTCACTAATTAACCATTTCATGCTTTTTACTAATTAAGTCATTATGTATCTACATATTTTTCATACTAAATAAAATATACAATTTCACAAATGTAAAAAAATGTATCATTCATTTTAATTTTACATTCATATTATGATTATTTCTAGATAGCTTGTTAAATTTAATGGTTTAAATTTAAGGTTTTTGCCCACTTTTTTCATACAATTTTACTACTTGTTATTAACAAGGACAGCGCCATATACTTGAATTACGATAAACTTAATGAAAAGGATTTAACTACATGTAAACTATCATTCTTAAAATAGATCGAATGGTTAATTATATTTACCTAGTACATGGAAGACATCTATTGTAAATGAAAATAAATTAAGTGAGCTCAATAGATGAATTATCAATATCACATCCTAGAAATTAGTTTATCGAATTATTTAGTAAATATGAAAGGATGACAAATATGATTGTAAAAACAAAAAAAGATTCAACACGAAAAATGGCAAGATATGTTGGAGGCGCTGCTACTCTTTTATTGCTAGCATCCTTCCTTTATCAGTGGAACAATGGTTTAGTAGTTGATGATACTGAAACATTTGGTTTCATACTAGCCTTCACTGGTTTCCTATCTACCTTCATACCTACTAAAAAGAAAGTTACTAACTAAAATAAAATTACATATTTTTCATCCGCATAAAACAATTATATTAGAATTAAAAAAGGATTGATCAAAAGATCAATCCTTTACTCTACTTCATTTAAGAAAAATAACGTTATAACGCCAGGTCCTGTATGTGCTCCAATTGCTGCACCAATTGTATTTACGATAAATACTTCACAGCCAAATCTATCCGTAATTAATACTTTTAATGCTTCAGCTGTTTCTAAGTCGTCACCATGAGTCATAGCGATTGTTTGACCTTTAAGGTCTTTTCCGCGCTCTTCCATAATATCTACAATTCGGCCAAGGACTTTCTTTTTCCCACGTACCTTTTCAAGTGGTACAAGCTTTCCTTCTTCTACGTTTAAGATCGGCTTAATGTTTAGTAACCCACCGATAAAACCTGCTACTTTACTTAAACGTCCACCTCTAACAAGGTACTGCAAGTCAGCTACAGTGAAGATATGTTCCATATGATTCATTAGAAAATCAACACGTTTTAAAATATCTTCTTTTGATGCGCCGTCTTTCGCCATTTTAGCAGCTTCTAAAACGACAAGCCCTTGACCAAGCGAAGCACATTTTGTATCGATAATTTCTAAATCTAAATCAGCATAAGTTTCTTTCACTTCTTCTTTAATAACAACTGACGATTGATATGTACCAGACAGTTCAGATGAAAAAGCTAAATATATACAAGGATTACCTTCTTTTGCATAAGAAACAAATTTTTCTTGGAAAGTTTCAAGTGAAGGCAATGACGTTCTATAAACTGCGCCTTCTCTCATTTTTTGCAATAATGTAACTGACTCTAATGTAACTCCATCTAAATACTCTGTTTCTGCTTCATCATATACACGGAGTGGAATTAAATCAATATCATATGCTTGCAGCAATTCTACCGGTAAATCCGCCGCACTATCCGTAATGATTTTAACACCCATTTTTAAACCTCTATTCTGTTATAAATATAAAAAATATAAAATAAAAATAGTACTTTTAAATTATATACGTAAAACTTAAATGAAGAAAGGAAAAGACTTTATATTGTATGCACTATTCTTCAAAACTTGAACAGTAATTGGAAATCATGCGATTCCAACTACTTTTTTCCTGATATTATATTCAATATAATGAAAATAACGCAAGTTTTCCAAAGGAGGATGCATATGAGTATTCAACTAGCTACATCTAATGACCTAGAATGGATTAATAATCAATATGAATCGATAGGATTTGTACAAAGTGATTTAGAGAGAGATAAAGTTGCAATCATTACATACAACAATGAGTATGCAGGTGTTGGACGATTAGTCCAACTAGATGAAAATACTTTAGAAATGGGTGGGATTTTTATTCTCCCTCAATTTAGAGGTCTACAATTAGCTAAGAAACTTGTTTCATTCTTAGTACAGACTGCGAAAGCATTAGAAATACAAAACGTATTTTGTATTCCTTTTGAAGAACTAGAAAGTTTTTATAAAACATATGGCTTTATTGATGTTGATATGACGAAAGAAGTTGTCCATCCAATTATTCTAAAAAAATATAATTGGTGTTTAGAAAATTATGATAAACATGTATTACTATTCAAGTTGAGAGTCTTGTAAAAAAGAAGTGAATACACTTTATTTTACACATCAGTTTATAGCAAGTAATTATCAATTTTTTTATTAAATTCTTAAATCAAACCACATATAATCCAAATTTTATGTCTGTTTTTAATAAGTGTTAGTAAGTTTGTTTTCAAACATGTTAGCACTTATTTTTTCATAGACCTAAATAGATTCATATAATAAAGTAACTATCCCCGTTAGCAAAAATTAGTCTTCATAAATATTACACTGAATTTATTGAGGGAAAACCATTTGTAGCATTTAGGGAATATATTCATTTTTATTTCATTCGTACTTGTACTTCCTGTTCTTGTATTACTTGAACGACTAATTCCAGTACAATATTTTGCATTAATTGATACATATTATTATGAAATGTACTTTGTTCTGATATGTATTCAATACATTGATAAATATAGCCTTCTACAAATAAGCTCCCTTTTTCAACTGTAAATGTATTTTGTCCATTTTTTATTACTTTTGGCACTAAGAATTCAGTTTTTGTCAAAACAATCTCCTGTTCCACCTCTTTTATTCCTATGACTTTTTCTTTAAATACAACTTTTTCTCGTAAAATAATTTCACCTTTATATTTTCCTATTTCTATTGGTAGCTTGGCTGTTATAACATTATTTACTTCTCCTTCATTTTTACCCTCTAATATTATGCTATGTATAGGGGTCCATGAAGATGTCTCTACCTTATTCTCTTCAATATTCCCTATGACTTTTTTATTATATAATTCCATAAGCACTCTCTTTTCATGAAGATTAAAAGAAACTATTTCACAATAAGCCTCCGAATGATACTGTTGTACTGTAGTTAATAACTTAGAATCTAATTCACGCCTACCTACATCTTTTTCATTTTGAAAAACAAACGCTTCTTGATTTTTTATGTTTATTTTTGGAAATACTTTAAAACTAGACACTTCAGAAATAATAGAAAATGGTGTTTTCACTACCATTGAACGCACTGATGGTTCTATTTGTGATTCAGATGTTGCA
>NZ_JBTIWT010000013.1:0-150293 GCF_054353775.1 Bacillus sp. 5w2
ACAGATCCGAAAGATCCAAGCACAGATCCAAAAGATTCAAGTACAGATCCGAAAGATCCAAGTACAGATCCGAAAAATCCAAACACAAATACAGGCAACAATAGCGATTCAAAAGTTCCACCTACTACAGAAAATGATAAGCCAACATTACTTCCTAACACAGGAGGAACATCAGCAGGAATGAGTTCAATTCTTGGAGGTATGGTATTGTTCCTTTTAGGTGGAATCCTACTCGCTCGTCAGCGAATTAAATAATAAAAAAGCTTTAGATTATTGATTACACTGTAAACTGAGTAGCTGACAAATTAAAAAATTACTATTGATATTGCTCCCTTTAGGTAAGTATTCAAAAACACTTCACAATAAGGTGAAGGGAAGAATGCAGCCTGAAGGGTTTTTTTTATAGAAAAAAGGGAACAATTTCAAGGTGGACTCAATCAGTGGCTCTAAAACGATAACAAAACCGTTTTTAAGAAGCCCATTATCATTGGACCATAAGCTTAGAGCGTGGTATCTCATGTAATTTAAGGTCAATGCTATGTTTCATTAAGTTTTTGATGAATGCATAGCCATTTTTATGGCTAATTTAGAAATAGCATATTGTAAAGCTTTGTTCTTGAGTAGCTGATGCAACGTTTATTTTAGGAATGAAGGCATTAGTTCCTAAAGTTCAAGTTAACACAACTGCAAGAGCACCTTTTTATAATTGAAAAACCTTCTCATTAGATGTAATCAATAGTATTTAAATTTTTTATTCTACATAATGCTATGTGATTGATATCTTTTATTTATATATTACGATTTTAATTATACACCATAATACCATGTAATGAATATGCTTTTATGCATATTTATTTTTTCTTAATAAACAGCCACCGATTAATCGGTGGCTTGAAATAGTATTAAGCGGCTTTCTCTCCTGTTTTTACGGTGGAATGAAGGCTATTATAGATGCCTGTACCAATAACCTCTAATGCCATTTTCATACGTTCAGGTGAAATGTTCTCAAATACGTTATCTTGAGGTGTGTGATATACCTTCTCGATATGATAGATTAATGGATTCCAGCTATCGACACCCATCCAAATAAATAGAGCGGCAGGAATACCAACTTCAGCAAATGGTACGTGATCACTAGAGCCGAATTTTCCTTGCAGTACGAGGTCATTATTTAACTGTTTACCTGCTTGCAAGGCTGCGTCTGTTACAAGGTTTGGAGAACCGTTAGGCGTCATAACATATAAATTCTTTGCCTTATCGTAATTTGTTGCAACCATGTCTGCGTTAAAGACACCTAAAATTCGATCGCGTTCTTTTTGGGATAGACTATTAACGTAATAATCGGAGCCAAGTAAGCCAGTCTCTTCAGAACCAAAAGCAATAAAACGAATTTCTTTATCAGTTTCTACATTTTGAAAAGCACGAGCTAACTCTAATACTAATCCTGTACCAGAAGCATTATCGTTTGCTCCAGGTGCTCCAACTACACTATCATAGTGCGAACTTACAACGACAGCTTTTTCATTACCTGTACTGTTTTTTGGTTTCTTTTTAGCGATGACGTTTAAGGATTTTAAATTAGATTCATGTCTCGCTTTTAGGGAAAGAATTGTTGTCCCTTTTTTAGCGATTTCTTCTTTAAATGCATTTCCTTGCGCATAAGCAAGACCAAAGACAGGAATAGATTGCTTTTTCGTTAGGCGGGGATTGAAGGTTTGTCCATAATTTCCGCGTCCACCAATTAAACTGTATAAAAGAACACCTTTTGCTCCTTTGCTAACAGCATTTTCAACTTGTTTATTGTAGTCTGCTACTGTTGTTCCCCTTTCAAATAGAACAATCTTTCCATTTACTTCATTTGGAATATCCTCTAATTTTGTCCCACCTTGAACAAAGATAAGAGGAGCTGTAACAGCTTCTGTAGAAATTAGTGCGTTAGGAGCAGCGCCAGCTTGCCAATTACGCTTTGTGGATAATGGGGATTCAATAAAGCCAACGTACTGATCTGGCACTTGAAATGGTTGATAGTCTACTTCATAGCCCATTGATTTAAGTTGCATACCAACGTAGCGAGAAGCCCATTCTTCTGATTTTGTCCCACCAGGGCGAGGACCAATTGTTTCGGATAAGAAACGGATGTGTTCGATGGCGCGGCTTGCATCAACTTGTTTTGTGATAGGTGAAGTCTGTGTGATTTCTGACGTGGAATCAGCTTTGGCTTGTCCAATTGGAGCCAAGCTAACAGCGAGTGATACAGCAAGCAAAGAGCTTACTATTTTTTGTTTTAAAGATTTTTTCATTTTTTCCTCTCCTATTCTTCTATTCTCTCTGACTGACAAAAGAAGACGGATAACGACTTTATTTTACCTTTACATTTTTTATTTTTCAATATTCTGACATTGAGAAATAAAAAATACTATATGCATATTTGCATATTTTTGGTGGAGATATGTATGCTATCATTTTAAATGAAGGTTCGCTTTCTGCTTGGAAAGCTCCTACATTGCATGAATCTAGTGTACCCAAACTTTAGATTATGTAGAGAAAAGAATCCACTGTAGGGTTTCTTTTCTCGTGTTTGAATCATGTGATGATAAATATGTTTCCGCATTTCATAATTATCATCAGTGATATATGTAAGGCATCCATATGAAAATAAGAGGCTGTTCAATGGTTTTCCGTACTTTTGGGCAGCCTCACCCCGTTAAAAAGGTGGTGCCTTGATGCACCACCTTTTATTTATATAAATTTTTGCATACCTAAAAGTAATAAAAAATAGCCGTTTGGTAGGTTTCTGCTACCAAACGGCTATTTTTTATATTTCTGTTAAAATAATCGGTTCGCCGCGTGTTACGACAACCGTATGTTCACATTGTGCAACAAGGCTTTTATCAGGTGTAACGAATGTCCAACCATCATCGCCGCGCTCAATAATGTGATCAGCTTTCATAGAAATGAATGGCTCTACAGCGATAACAAGACCGTCTTTTAGAAGTGCATTATCCATTGGGTCAAAGTAGCTTAAAATGTGGTTTGGTGCTTCATGTAAGCTAAGGCCAATACCGTGACCAGTTAAGTTTTGAATCACATTGTATCCATTTTTATGTGCGAAGTTTGAAACAGCACGACCAATTTGATTTTGCTTTGAACCAGCTTTAACCTTTTTCATTGCTGCCCAAAATGCATCAACAGCTGCTTGGCAAAGCTTTTCTTTTGCTTCATCTTCTCCAAGTACAAATGAAATACCTGTATCTGCATAATAGCCATCAAGTGCAGCAGATACGTCGACGTTTACTAAGTCGCCGTCTTTTAATACACGCTCTCCTGGAATACCGTGAGCAACTTCTTCGTTTACACTGATGCAAGTTACGCCAGGGAAATCATATTCTTTTTCAGGTGCAGAAATAGCACCATGCTCATCTAATACTTTTTTACCGATCAAATCTAGCTCTTTCGTTGTCATGCCTGGCTTTGCTTGTTTTTTCATTTCTTCACGTGCAAGCGCAACGATGCGGCCGATTTTTCGTAAGCCTTCTAAGTCTTGTTCATTACGAATAATCATGAAAACCACTGTCCTTCCTCGAATATATATCTTATCCGATTGTATCATGTTTATTTTCGTCCTGCTACTCGCTTGCGGTATGCGGATTGATTCCTCTCACAAAGAATACATGACAATTGTCATATCGATGTTATGACGCATCATACTGTTTCCTAACTTTTCCAACACATACAATGTAAATATAAGAAACAGCGGGGGTGGAGAGATGGAAAAGATTATTGAAGTAAATGGTGTTTCTAAAACATTTAAACATAAAAGTGCAGTAAATAATGTTTCATTTCATGTAAATAAGGGGGAAATCGTAGCACTACTTGGACCGAATGGTGCAGGGAAAACGACGACGATGTCGATGATGCTTGGATTAAAGGATCCGACGGAAGGAACTGTTTCTATATTTGGAAAGAGTCCCAAACATAGAGATGTTCGTAATAGCCTCGGTGCGATGTTACAAGAAGTAAGTGTCATTGATAGCATTACAGTGGAAGAGGCAATTGAGTTATTCCGTAGTTATTATACAAATCCGGTAGCGAAAGAAACGTTGCTACAGTTATCAAATTTAGAATCGGAGCGAAAGCAAAGGTGTGAGAAATTATCAGGTGGGCAAAAAAGAAGGTTAAACTTTGCACTCGCACTTGCAGGTAATCCAGATTTGTTATTTTTAGATGAGCCGACAGTTGGAATGGATATTACGTCTCGAAGAACGTTTTGGGAAACAATTCGAAAGTTAGCAAGTGAAGGGAAAACAATTATTTTAACGACACACTATTTAGAAGAAGCGGATGCGTTGGCGGATCGTATTTTATTGTTTGCAAACGGAAAGATTATCGCAGATGGTACACCAGATGCGATGAAGGCGACGATTTCGCGAAAAACTATTACGTTTTATTCGAAGGAAAGTATTCCTGCAAAATTACTAAAAGAATTACCAAACGTAACAGAAGTACAGTCAAACGAAGGGCACTTCACTTTAACAACTGAAGATACAGATGCAACTTTAAAAGCAATTTATCAAAAGAACTTACCTGTAACAGATGTTTCGGTCGAACGTGGAAGCCTTGATGAAGCATTTGAACAGTTTGTCGCAAATCAGAAGGGGGAAATCGCATGATAGCGTTTTTGATGCAATGTAAGATGGAGATATTACGTACGTTTCGCAATAAATTATTTATCTTTTTCTCATTACTAATGCCAGTTATGTTTTACTACATTTTCACAAATGTTGTTCAAGTGCCACAGAACGGGAATGAATGGAAAGCTCACTATTTAATTTCTATGACTTCATTCAGTATTATTGGAACAGCACTTTTTAGCTTTGGTGTTCGTCTTTCTGAGGAAAGACAAAAAGGTTGGGCACAACTGTTGAGAATTACACCTTTGCCAGAAGGGGCATATATTTCTGCGAAAATTGTTTCACAAACAGTAGTAAATGTGTTTTCAATCGTAGTTATTTTTATAGCAGGTATTTTAATTAATGATGTTCAGTTAACGTTTGGTCAATGGATAGGCGCTGGTTTATGGCTATTACTAGGTGTAACACCATTTTTAGCGCTTGGATCGATAGTCGGTTCTATTAAAAAGGTTGATGCAGCAGCGGGTTTAGCAAATATTTTAAATATGTGTTTAGCAATTCTTGGTGGTCTATGGATGCCGATCGAAGTATTCCCGAAAATATTAAGATCTATCGGTGAATGGACGCCAACATACCACTTCGGAAGCGGTGCATGGGACATTGTAGCTGGAAAATCAGTTGGTTGGGAAAATATCGCGGTATTAGGAGGTTATTTCCTTATATTTGTTGTAATATCAATATATATAAGAAAAAGACAGGAAGCGGTATAAATGATAGAGAAGAAGAGGATTGAGATTTTTCCGAAACATATGGGTTTCTTCCCGTATATGTGGTTCGTTTATCTGTTATTTCCAATTTACCATTTAGTGCAGTCGTCAGGGTGGAAGCTTGTAATTGGAAGCGGTATGTTGATAGTTTTTATCATCACATACCGTCAGCTTTATTTTGTACAGAGGACGTTTGTTTTTTGGGCATGTGTTCAAATGGTACTCATCTTTTTATTTGCTTTATTTTACAATCCTTTCATGATATTCTTTGGCTTTTTCACGGCAAGTGCGATGGGATTTACGCCAAATAAGAAAGTGTTTCGAGTGCTATTATGTTTGTTGGTTATTATGCTTGGGGCATTTTTATTTATAAATATGAATCAACTAACGACTACAAGTTTAGTAAATATCGTTCCGATGTTTATTTTAATGCTCCTTACGCCATTTGGAATGCGTAATTTTAATCAGAAAAAGATGTTAAGAAATCAATTAAACGAAGCGAATGAGCAAATTAAAGACTTAGTAAAACGTGAAGAACGTCAGCGGATTGCAAGGGATCTTCATGATACGTTAGGGCACACGTTATCACTCATTACTTTAAAAAGTCAGCTTGTGGAGAAGTTAATTGTAAAAAATCCGGAGCGTGCAAGTGTGGAAGCGAAGGAAATTACACAAACATCTCGTACCGCTTTAAAGCAGTTAAGGGAATTAATTTCTGATATGCGCATGATTACAGTAGAAGAAGAGCTTGAGCAAATAAAAGCGATCTTACAAGCTGCTACTATTGAATTAGAAATAAAACAAGAAACAAGTGCAAGTTCGTTATCACCGATTGAACAAAATATTTTAGGAATGTGTTTACGTGAGGCTGTGACGAATGTTGTAAAGCATAGTAAGGCGACGCATTGTACAGTTTCTGTACTAGAATCACAAGGTGAATTAATTTTGACGGTAGAAGATAATGGAGTTGGCTTAACGGATCAAAACCATGATGGAAATGGCATTCGTGGTATGAAAGAGCGTATCGCTCTTATTGATGGATTTGTTGAACTGGGTACGATTAATCCAGGGACACTATTAACAGTAAAAGTTCCAGTTGTTATTCGAACAGGAAAAGATGAGGTGAGGGCATGATTCGAATTATTATTGCAGAAGATCAGCGGATGCTTCGTGGTGCATTAGGGGCCCTGCTTGATCTAGAAGATGATATTGAAGTAATTGGGCAAGCTGCGAACGGGGAAGAGGCGCTAAAATTAATTGAATCGTTAAAACCGGATGTAAGCATTATGGATATCGAAATGCCGATTCAAAGCGGATTAGATGTTGCGGAAACGTTAAAGAAAGAACAATCAGCATGTAAAGTAATGATTTTAACAACATTTGCACGCCCTGGATATTTTGAACGGGCAATGAAAGCTGGCGTGCACGGATATTTATTAAAAGATAGCCCAAGTGAAGATTTAGCTGCAGCGATTCGTAATGTGATGAAAGGAAAACGAGAGATCTCTCAAGATTTAATGTTCGGCTTATGGCAGGAGCAAAATCCATTATCGGATCGCGAAAAAGAAGTATTGTTACTTGCGAAAGAAGGAAAGACGGCAAATGAAATTGCGAAGGCACTTTATCTTTCACCTGGTACAGTACGTAATTATATTTCTGAAGTATTAACGAAGCTTGATGCGAAAAATAGAATTGAGGCAATTACAATTGCGGAGGAAAAGGGATGGATATGAAAAGAAGTTTACCTACGAGTGGTAAACTTCTTTTTTTTATAAATAAGTATTTCAATAGAGAGTTTCGTCGCAGTCGCATCGCTTAGAATTTGAAGTATATCGCGTAATTTAGATTTTACTTCATTTTTCGACAAAAAATTTGTTATAGTAAGATTAGGTTGTTGGTCTAAATTTTGGACAACTTTACCACTAACAGTTGTAATTACTCCATTTTTATCTACTTTTACAATAAAATCTGGGCAATATACTTTGTAATTTTTGTAAGTTTGTGCAAGGTGAACTTCGGTTTGATTTTCTTTTGTTTCTTTATTTGTAGGTTGGGAATCTACATTCATTTCAGTTGTCACTCACTCTTGTTGAGCTTTAGCCTCGTTTATCTCACCCTTTAAATACTTTTTCGCCATATAGTTTTGTATCATTTTGAGGTTGTGTTAATTTTTAAATCATTAAACTAGGCTGAGTGATTTCAACTTTTACTTCATTTCTATTTAGTTCTTGGGTGTGAATAGCTTCTGCTGATAAAGGATAAAGAAGACCGAATGTAACGAAAGCATGGGCAAATTTTCTATAATTTATCTATAAAATTACTAGTCTATTATATTATGTGAGATGGATTGTATGAAAAATTTGCCGAATTTTATATATATTATGCATTATTTCATATCAAAAATTGTCGAATTCACATTATTGTAGTGGTATGACAACTTAAAAAATTAGATTGTTATAATGGGATGGTGAGTAAGTATGCACGCAGAAAAACTAGGAAGTGAAATTAAGAAAATTAGGGTGATGAGAGGATTAACACAAAAGCAGTTATCCGAGAACATATGTCATCAATCGGAAGTGAGTCGAATTGAATCGGGCACGGTATACCCAAGTATGGATATATTGCAAGGCATTGCAGCGAAGTTACAAGTTCCCATTATTCATTTTTATGAGGTACTCATTTATTCTGATATTGAGAGGAATAAGCAGTTAAAAGATCGAATTATTATGCTTTGTAAGCAAAAGAAATATAAAGAAATTTATAATAAAGTATGGAATGAGTTGAAAAAGGAAGAATATCATCCTGAGCTGCAGCAATTTCTTCAATGGCAATATTATGTAGCTGCTTACATATTGAAAAAAATCGATTACGAATATTGTATTTTAGAATTAAAGAAATTGCTCAATCAACAATTGGCAGGAATAGATGTATATCAGAACCTTTATATTGAAAACGCAATTGCAAACATTTACGCTGAAAATGGCTATTTTAAGAAGAGTATTGAGTTATTTGAAAATATATTAAAACAATTAGAGGCATTACATGATAATAAAGAGTTTGATGTGAAGGTGAGACATAATCATGCAAAAGCATTATACTTAGACAATCAATACGAAGAAGCGCTTTGTCACGCAAATAAAGCCATTGAACTATCGTGTCGAATTAATAGTATGACATTGATTGGACAGTTATATTATCGAAAAGGTGAATGCCTAGAAAAGCTCGAGTGTGATAGAGCAGAAATTGAAGATGCTTACGAAAAAGCGTGCTTCTTTTTCGATATATTAGGAAACCATACGTTAAAGGAATCAATTATAAAAAAAATGAATAAATAAAAAAACAAATATGCATAATTGCATAAGATGTGGATAAATTTTCATGATATATTTAAAGAAAAAATGCGGGTGATGGAATATGAAGAAACTACTTATTGGTAGTCTATTAACGTTAGCGATGGCATGGGGTATTTCATTAGGAGATACAGTTTTAGAGAAAAATCAAGTAATTTCTTATAATGATCAAGAGATACAAGTAGCTTCAGATGTACCTTTTGAGTATTAAAAAACAACCGTCTTACTTAGACGGTTGTTTTTTTGTGGAGTAACATCCAAACATCCTTACTAGAAACAGGTTTGCTAATAAAGAATCCTTGAATGTGGTCACAGTTTTGTTCATATAAAAACTTCCATTGTTCTTCCGTCTCTACACCTTCTGCAATAACTTCTAAATTTAATTCTTTTGATAGTGTAATGATGGAAGAGATAATCGCTTCCTCTAAAGGGCTAGTTGTAATGCCGCAAATAAACTCTCGAGCAATTTTTAATGTGTTGATTGGATATTTTGTTAAATAAGCTAAAGAACTATAACCAGTTCCAAAGTCATCGATTGAAATTTGAATACCGAGATTTTGAAGCTGTTCTAACTTTGCCACTACAGATTGATTTTGATTAATTGCGATACTTTCTGTAATTTCAATATCTAATGCTTCTGGTTTTAGCTCTGTTTCTTCTAATACTTTTGAAATGGTTGGGATTAAATCTGCATGGTTAAATTGAACAACAGATAAATTCACACCAACTTTCAAGTGAGAAAAACCTTGATTATGCCATCTTTTTGCCTCTAAGCAAGCGGTACGTAAAATCCAATTTCCAAGTTCAATAATAAATCCTGTTTCCTCCGCTAGCGGAATGAACTGGGCAGGAGATACGATTCCGAGTTTTGGATGCTTCCAACGAATTAATGCTTCAAAACCGATAATTTGTTTTGTTTTTGTGCTTACTTGTGGTTGGTATTCAAGGAAAAATTCATTTTGTTGTAGTGCTTTTGAAAGTTCTCCTTCTAAGAAGTTACTCTCATTTTGAGCAATACTCATTTCTTTTGAGAAGAAAACGAATCTGTTTTTTCCATTTGCTTTTGCGCGATACATAGCCATATCAGCATTTTTCATTAATTCTGTTACATCTGTTCCATAATCAGGGTACATTGCAATTCCGATACTCGGTGTAATAGACAGTTCTTCATCTTTAATGAAGAACGGTTTGTTTAAAATGGTTAAAATCTGTTCAGCTATAAATATTGCACTCTTTTCTGAGTACATATCTGGTAATAGAATTGTAAATTCATCTCCGCCTTGGCGAGCAACGACATCCTTTGAACGCAAGCAACTGCGTAATCTTTTTGCTACTTCAATTAATAATAAATCACCGACGTCGTGACCAAGTCTATCGTTAATTTTTTTGAATCGATCTAAATCAAGGAACATGACGGCAACATCATTTGCGCTAGTTTGAGTTGTATTTAAAATATTTTTTAAGTCTTTTTCAAACTTTCGGCGATTTGGTAATCCAGTAAGTGAATCATGAAAGGCTAAATGTTCTACTTGTTTTTGTTTTTCATATAAAGTTGTAATATCACGTGCTATGCCGAACATCCCAACAACTTCTTTGTTTATGAAAGTAGGGATGAGTGTAATGTGAAGGTAATAGTAATAGCTTTCTTTTTCTTTTGTGCGAACTTCTAAAGTTTGTGGTCTACCTTCTGTTGTCATTTGTAAAGCTTTCTTTAGTAGATCATGGTCTTTTGAGTCAATAAAGTGTAGAAGAGAATAGCTTTCTACTTCACAATAGTAGGCAGTAAATAAGCTTTCACATGCTGTATTGGATTGTTGGAAAATACCATTCATATTTAAAGAAAAAACGGCATCAGGATGATCTTCGAATAAAGATTTATAGCGTTGTTCACTCTTTGATAACGCAGATGCACCTTCTTCTACTTTACCTTCTAGTTGTGTAGTCAACTGTTCGTATGTATCGATTAGTGCTTGATTATCTTTCCACATGTAAAGTTGTCGTAGGAATAATAAGATGAGTGATAATACGAGACCGATTAACATGAACTTATCATCCCAAGGTTGAAAGACAATGAAAGAAAAAGTAATGATTATACTAAAGTAAGGTAATATAAAGCGCACATAGTCAAATCGATAATACTTCGTTTTCGTTTCATGCTGCATTGGTTTATCCACAATGTATAGTATGGACGACAAACCAATTAATAAAATTGAAGCAGTATGTATTAAGTAAGAGACTTCAGAAGAAGTTTCTATCCCTGCGTTTAATTGGAACAGATGTATATATCCGTACACAAGTATGATAGTAAAGCCGATAATTAATGAGATTCTGCTAGAAGAATATTGTTCTCGTCTATATAGGCTAATAACGGCGTAAATTACTAATGCTTGTGCAATAAAGTATCCAATTAAAACCCAGTGATCGGTTGTTAACATACGAAAGCTTGAAAGGTCCAAAATAAAAGTTAAGGTAAAATAAATATTCATGATAACAATAAAGATGCTATCGAATGAAAATTGAGCAAGACCTCTAATAGAGTAATGTTTTATGAATTTGATAGCAAACCCAGAAAAGAGCAAAATATATTGTATGATGAAAAAAGGTAGTGCCTTATATGAGAATATGACTTGATCATATATAGAAAGTGAATGAAGAAATAAAGTTATCTCCATAGTTAGTCCGCATATGCAAGTGCATAGTAATAAAACCCAAAATAATTTATCAGTATGCTTCATTTTCTTAATAGCTTTATATAAGCAATAGCAAGAAAAGAGCGCGGCAAAACAAAATAAGAAGAGAATTCCAATTTCTTTTATATTCAAGTCCTTAGGGATCAGAAATATCCAAAGAGAAAATATAACTATATACATTATGACAAATTGTACATATTTTTTTTGATTAATCATATTATGACTCCGTTTCAATAAATTTGAATCGCAGGTGGAAAATGCTAACTCCAATCATAGCATATAAAATAGGGTGTTTTTTACTATAAAAATTACTTTTTTTGAAAAAAATAGCGCAAGATTACAATTTACCATTGTAATGTTGCGCCATGTATTCTTTTTATCCCTCTTATAGAGGATAGTTCACGTATTAATTGCAGCATTGCTAAATCTTTCTGTTTACTTTCAATCATAATATCGAAATTGTGATTGTTTTTTTTTGCAATGTGTAAGAAAGGTTTAATAAAATCTAAATCAATATATTCAGCATGAGCCCTAAATTCTTTTTCTGATTTAGGGGAGGAAATGTGAACTTTAGGAGGGATATTTGTATGTGACCAAGTTTCAAAAATTGCAGGAAGTAACTCTTCTAGCGGTTCCTCGCAAGGGTTTGCCATGTGATGGTGATAATCAAATACGAATGGGACCTTTTCTTTTTGACAAATAGATAGAGTTTCAGCAGTTGTATATGTTTTATCATCATTTTCAAGTGTCATTTGTTTTTTTATATGTGCAGGAAGTTTTTTTATGTTTTCATGGAAACGTCCAATGGCTTTTTCTTTATTTCCATAGGCACCCCCTACATGGATGTTAATATAAGAAGTATCTGCAACTCCTATTGCATCTAATACTTTATAATGATAGATCATATCTATAATAGCGTTAGTTGTAATATGTGGTTTATCACTTGTAAATAGCGTAAATTGATTTGGATGAAAACTTACTCGTAAATTGTGTTCTTTAATTAATGCCCCAATTTTACGCCAAAGCGGTATAAATGCCCCGATATAATCAAATTCAACTTCGGGATGTGTTGCAAGTGGGACAATGGAAGATGACAAGCGATATAACGGAATTTCATGCGCTATATTGTAATGAAGAATACGTATTGTATGCTCAAGATTTTGCTTTGTAACATCGTATAGTTTATCTTCTCGCTCTTGTTTACTGAGCTTTTGAAAGCTTGTAAATGTCATCGTTTTAGCCGGAGAGCAATCCCAGAGTGCCATTGCATGTGAGACATATCCGAACCGCATAATCATAATGAACGCATCTCCTTTATTCATTATCTTTCCTATAGGAAGAAAGCAAGTATCGTTCCTACCCATTCTTTTCCTCTATCAATAAGAGAATGCGGGCTAACATCTTTAAAGGAAAGTAATGACGCGTTTTCTAGATCTTCATGGAATTTGTTTTTTACTGTTTGTATAAAAGGTTTATCATATAAAAGACAGTTGATTTCATGGTTAATATATAAACTTCTCATATCAAAGTTTGCAGTTCCGATATCACAAATATAATCGTCCGCTATAATAACTTTAGCGTGAAAAAAACCTTGTTGAAATGCGTAAATATTACACCCGGCTTGTATTAACTTTCGGCAATACGGGAATTTCGCTTCTCGAACAAGGGCGTGATCAGCTTTTTCTGGAACGAGAATCGTTATTTGAACCCCACGTTTTCGTGCTTGTAATAATGCGTTCATAATTTTTTTTCCAGGAATGAAATATGGTGTACCGATAAAGAGTTCTTCTTTCGTATTTTCAATTAAGTCTAAAAAAGTATGTTGTAAATATGCCCCATCGGTTGGAATAAATTGATGTAGAATGATTCCTGGTTGTTGCTTAGGAAAATAAATAGGTGAATCTAATAAATTTTGACCCGTATCGTCGAGCCAATCATGTAAAAATTGCTTTTGTAAATCTTGTACTCCTTCGCCTGTAAGACGTAAATGATAATCGCGCCATAATCCTAATTTTTGATTATGCCCTAAATATTCTTCTCCAATATTAAATCCGCCAATATAACCAATTTTCCCGTCAATAACTGTAATTTTTCTATGGTTTCTTTGATTTGCAGAAAAGAAAGGAAAAGGAAATTTCACTTTGTGACAAAATGAAAAAGAGACACCATGTTTTTGTAGGGAGCGAATGTCCTCGTTTGATAAATGATGGCTCCCAAATCGATCGAGTAAAAGTCTTACTTCAATTCCTTCCTGTGCCTTAACGATAAGTAGCTTTAAAAATTCCCGACTAATCTTATCGTTTTTTACAATGAAGAACAAAACGTGCACATGGTGTTTCGCTTGTTTTATATCAGTAAATAGGGCGTCATACAAATCTTTTCCGTATGTATAAAGGTGAAAATCACTTTGGCGTAAAGGGAAAGTACGAGAGCGCACACGTTTTAAATGAAGAAGCCTCCCATATAAAAGGTCAATTGTGATCCAAAGAGTAACGCATATTAACAAGAGAGATACGAAGAACATGAGTGAATTCCCTCCTTTGCATTCTTTTCACCTTCACTTTTCCGGCTAATTAAAGTTTCACTTTATAGTTTCACCGAAATAAACAGCTTTATGAAAAAATATGTTGTTGTATAACAAAAAACTGTTGACTGAATGCTCACTCATTATATAATGAAGGTAGGGGATAAAATTCAGAAAATTATATGTTTTTGAAGATTCTAAAAAAGAAAGAGGGCTTACAAAGAGAGGGGTAGCATAAAAATGAATAGCTTACTGATCATGAATTGGCTGGCTGCCATTGCTGTTATTGCTTATGCGGGATATTTGTTTGTATATCTTATACGAACGAGAATGGCCTACATACAGTTAGGAAAAAAGATTGAATTTGACCGTCGTTTTAAAGAGCGTTGGGATCTTCTTAAGGTAAATGTTTTCGGTCAGAAAAAGCTGCTGAAAGATAAGAAAAGCGGCATTATTCACGTTATGTTCTTTTACGGATTTATTCTTGTCCAATTTGGAGCAATTGACTTCGTTTGGAAAGGACTCGCACCAGGATCACATCTTCCACTTGGACCACTATACCCTGCATTTACATTCTTCCAGGAAATTGTCACACTTGTTATTTTAATTGCAGTCTTTTGGGCTTTTCATAGACGTTATGTCGAGAAGCTAGTTCGTTTAAAACGTAATTTCAAATCAGGCCTTGTCCTTATCTTTATTGGTGGCTTAATGATTTCTGTGCTACTCGGTAATGGAATGGGGATTATATGGCACGGCGAGGAGCTTTCATGGAGTGAACCAATCGCTTCTGTAATCGCTTACGTTTTCTCGGGTATAAATGAAACCGTAGCCATTTCTGTGTTCTATTTCTCTTGGTGGGTGCATCTACTAATTTTGTTAACGTTTTTAGTGTATGTACCACAATCAAAACACGCGCATTTAATTGCAGGACCAGCTAATGTATTCTTCGGTCGTCTTTCAAACCCAGGGAAACTTGAAAAGATCGATTTTGAAGATGAAACACAAGAAACATTTGGTGTTGGTAAAATTGAAGACTTTAGACAAAATCAGCTTATCGATTTATACGCTTGCGTAGAGTGTGGTCGCTGTACAAATATGTGCCCGGCAACCGGAACAGGGAAAATGTTATCGCCGATGGATTTAATTTTAAAACTTCGCGATCATTTAACTGATAAAGGAGCGGCTGTAACATCAAAAGCACCGTGGGTTCCAGTAGTTGCTTTTAATAATACACAAGGAAATCAGTTAGCGATGATGGCAGCTGGGAAAGGGCAACAAGAATCAGCAGCTACAACACTCGCTTACGATCCGAGTTTAATCGGAGACGTTATTACAGAAGAAGAGATTTGGGCTTGTACAACGTGCCGTAACTGTGAAGACCAGTGTCCAGTTATGAATGAGCATGTTGACAAAATTATTGATTTACGCCGCTATCTTGTTTTAACAGAAGGAAAGATGGACGCGGAAGCGCAGCGTGCGATGACGAACATCGAGCGTCAAGGGAATCCGTGGGGTCTAAACCGTAAAGAGCGTGAAACATGGCGCCAAGGTGATGATGAAGTAACAGTTCCAACTGTAAAAGAAAAATCGAAAGCTGGCGAGGAGTTTGAATATTTATTCTGGGTTGGTTCGATGGGATCATACGACAATCGTAGTCAGAAGATTGCGATATCGTTTGCGAAGTTAATGAACGAGGCAGGCATTTCATTCGCGATTCTCGGTAATAAAGAAAAGAACTCTGGAGATACACCGCGCCGCCTTGGAAATGAATTCATCTTCCAAGAAATGGCAACAAAGAATATCGAAGAATTTGAAAAAGCAGGAGTGAAGAAAATCGTTACGATTGATCCTCATGCTTATAACACATTTAAAAATGAGTATCCAGACTTTGGCTTGCAAGCAGAAGTCTATCATCATACAGAATTGTTAGCTCAGTGGGTGAAAGAAGGACGCTTAAAACCTGTTCACGCAATTGAGGAAACAGTTACGTACCATGATTCCTGTTACTTAGGAAGATACAACGAAGTATACGAAGCACCACGCGATATTTTGAAAGCAATTCCTGGTGTGAATCTTGTAGAAATGGCACGTAACCGTGAAACCGGAATGTGCTGTGGCGCAGGTGGTGGCTTAATGTGGATGGAGGAAACAGCAGGTTCTCGTATTAACGTTGCTCGTACAGAACAAGCACTAGCTGTGCAGCCATCCATTATCGGTACAGGTTGTCCATATTGCTTAACGATGATTAGTGATGGGACGAAAGCGAAAGAAGTAGAAGAGAAGGTTCAAACTCTTGATGTAACAGAGATTTTAGAACGCTCTGTTATCGGACAGAAGAAAGAAGCGATGTAATCTGCAAGCATGTATACAACTTTAGAGAGAGGTGCAATGGTTGCACCTCTTCTCAACGTAAGAATACCGAGCGAGCGCTCAGTGCTAAAAAATGAAATGGGGGAAAGAAACATGAGTAAAACAGTTATTTTAAGTGCTGCAAGAACACCGGTTGGGAAATTTGGAGGATCTTTAAAAGACGTAAAAGCAACAGAACTTGGAGGAATTGCAATTAAAGCCGCGCTTGAAAGAGCAAATGTTTCTGCTAATGATGTTGAGGAAGTTATATTTGGAACGGTTATTCAAGGTGGACAGGGACAAATTCCATCGCGCCAAGCTGCGAGGGCTGCTGGAATCCCTTGGGAAGTCCAGACGGAAACAGTGAATAAAGTTTGTGCATCAGGGCTTCGTGCGGTTACGTTAGCGGATCAAATTATTCGTACTGGTGATCAATCACTGATTGTAGCTGGCGGTATGGAGTCGATGAGTAACAGTCCTTACATTTTACGCGGAGCAAGATGGGGATACAGAATGGGCAACAACGAAGTTATTGATTTAAACGTAGCTGACGGTTTAACATGCGCATTTTCAGGTATACACATGGGTGTTTATGGCGGAGAAGTTGCGAAGGAAGATGGAATCTCTCGCGAAGCGCAAGATGAATGGGCATATCGTAGCCATCAGCGTGCGGTTTCAGCGCATAAAGAAGGACGTTTTGAAGAGGAAATTGTGCCAGTAACGATTCCGCAAAGAAAAGGCGATCCTATTGTCGTTGCAAAGGATGAGGCACCACGCGAGGATACAACAATTGAAAAATTAGCGAAATTAAAACCTGTATTTGATAAGACAGCGGCGGTGACAGCTGGTAATGCGCCAGGACTAAACGATGGTGGTGCTGCACTTGTACTAATGAGCGAAGACAGAGCGAAGCAAGAAGGAAGAAAGCCATTAGCAACGATTTTGGCGCACGCGGCAATCGCGGTAGAATCAAAAGATTTCCCAAGAACGCCAGGTTATGCAATTAACGAATTGTTGAAAAAAACAGGCAAGACAATTGAAGATATCGATTTATTCGAGATTAATGAAGCCTTTGCGGCGGTAGCAATTGCAAGTACAGAGATTGCAGGAATTGACCCAGAAAAATTGAATGTAAATGGCGGCGCAGTGGCGATGGGACATCCGATTGGAGCAAGCGGAGCGCGCATTATTGTTACACTTATCCACGCCCTGAAGCAGCGCGGAGGCGGAATTGGAATTGCTTCGATTTGTAGCGGTGGCGGTCAAGGTGATGCAGTGATGATTGAGGTTCATTAATTTACGGCGAGAAAACGATTCATTTATTACAGACTTATATTAAGGGGGAAGAAAGAATGGGTGTACAAAAAATAGTTGTAATTGGTGCGGGACAAATGGGATCGGGAATTGCGCAAGTATGTGCAATGGCAGGATATGATGTGAAGGTACAAGATTTAAAACAAGAGCAATTAGACAGAGGATTGGCTATTATTACGAAAAACTTAGCGCGCCAAGTAGAAAAAGGACGCATGAAGGAAGAAGAGAAGGAAGCAACGTTAAATCGTCTTACAGTAACGCTTGATTTAGATTGTGTGAAGGAAGCGGACCTTATTATTGAAGCGGCTGTTGAGAAAATGGATATTAAAAAGAAAATCTTTGCGAATCTAGATGAAATTGCTCCAGAACACGCAATTTTAGCGACGAATACGTCATCTCTGCCAATTACAGAAATTGCAGCGGTAACGAAACGTCCAGAAAAAGTAATCGGTATGCACTTTATGAATCCCGTTCCAGTTATGAAACTTGTTGAAATCATTCGTGGTTTGGCTACAGATGATGCAGTATATGAAACGATTGAAGACATCACGAAAAAGATCGGGAAAGTCCCAGTTGAAGTAAATGATTTCCCTGGATTTGTATCGAACCGTATTTTATTACCGATGATTAACGAAGCAATTTATACGTTATATGAAGGTGTAGCGACGAAAGAAGCCATTGATGAAGTAATGAAACTTGGTATGAATCATCCGATGGGGCCGCTTACGCTAGCTGATTTTATCGGTTTAGATACATGTTTATACATTATGGAAGTGTTACATGAAGGCTTAGGTGATAGTAAATATCGCCCGTGTCCATTACTACGTAAGTACGTAAATGCAGGATGGTTAGGACGTAAAACAGGTCGTGGTTTCTACGTTTACGAATAAATTCCCCTTTGTTACAAAACAGTGGTCTTACCAAATTATTAAAAGGGTATATAGCAAATGGAGGCGGAGTATATGAACTTTCGTTTTAATGAAGAGCAGCAAATGATGAGGAAAATGGTTCGAGATTTTGCACAGAAGGAAATAGCTCCCTTTGTTCCTAGTATGGAACAAGGGGTGTTCCCGAAAGAGATTTTGCAGAAGATGGGTGAGCTTGGACTAATGGGTATTCCAGCGCCTGCAAAATACGGCGGCGCAGAAATGGATTTTATTTCTTACATTTTAGCAATTGAAGAAATTTCAAAGGTAAGCGCAACAGTTGGTGTAATTTTAGCTGTACATACGTCAGTTGGAATGAACCCAATTTTATATTTCGGAACAGAAGAACAGAAAGAGAAATATGTTTCTAAACTTGCGACTGGTGAATATTTAGGCGCATTTGCATTAACAGAACCCAATGCAGGATCAGATGCAGGGAGTTTGAAATCAAGAGCTGTGAAGAAGGGTGATCATTACATTATTAATGGATCGAAAGTGTTCATTACAAATGGCGGTGAAGCAAGTACATACATTGTATTCGCTTCTACAAACCCAGAGGCAGGAAAAAGTGGGATTTCTGCATTTATAGTAGAAAAAGATACACCGGGCTTAATTATCGGCAAAGATGAGCATAAAATGGGCCTTCTCGGTTCTCGTACAGTACAACTTACGTTCGAAGATATGAAAGTGCCAGCTGAGAATTTACTTGGTGAAGAAGGACAAGGATTTAAGGTAGCGATGGCGAATTTAGATGTTGGACGAATTGGAATCGGTGCACAGGCGTTAGGGATCGCTGAAGCGGCGCTTGCATGTGCAATTGATTATGCGAAAGAACGTGAGCAATTCGGAAAGCCAATTGCGGCGCAGCAAGGAATCGGATTCAAACTTGCGGATATGGCAACTAGTGTAGAAGCAGCGCGATTACTCGTATATAGAGCGGCATCGCTAAGAGCACAAGGATTACCATGCGGTAAAGAAGCTTCTATTGCGAAATTATTCGCTTCTAAGACGGCTGTTGAAGTTGCGATTGAAGCGGTGCAAGTATTTGGTGGTTACGGTTATACGAAAGACTATCCAGTAGAACGATTTTTCCGTGATGCAAAGATCACGCAAATATATGAAGGAACGAGTGAGATACAGAAACTTGTTATTAGTCGATCTTTATAAAAGGATAAGGGGGAGACGGGAATGCATTTTAAACTATCAGAAGAACATGAAATGATAAGAAAGATGGTTCGGGATTTTGCTAAGAACGAAGTAGCACCGACGGCAGCTGAGCGTGATGAAGAAGAGAGATTTGATCGTGCACTATTTGATCAAATGGCAGAGCTTGGTTTAACCGGTATTCCGTGGCCTGAAGAATACGGCGGAATTGGAAGCGATTACTTGGCGTATGTAATCGCTGTCGAAGAATTATCTCGCGTTTGTGCTTCAACAGGTGTAACACTGTCTGCACATACTTCGCTTGCTGGTTGGCCGATTTTTAAATTTGGAACGGAAGAGCAAAAACAAAAGTTTTTGCGCCCAATGGCTGAAGGGAAGAAAATTGGTGCATATGGCTTAACAGAACCAAGCTCTGGATCAGATGCTGGTGGAATGAGGACGACTGCAAAACGAGATGGAGACCATTACATTTTAAATGGTTCGAAAATCTTTATTACAAATGGTGGCATTGCCGATATTTATGTTGTTTTTGCATTAACAGATCCTGATTCGAAGCAGCGCGGCACGAGTGCATTTATTGTGGAGAGTGATACGCTAGGATTTTCGGTTGGGAAGAAGGAAAGCAAGTTAGGGATTCGCTCTTCACCAACAACTGAAATTATGTTCGAAGATTGTCGTATTCCTGTAGAGAATTTACTTGGTGAAGAAGGACAAGGGTTTAAGGTAGCGATGCAAACATTAGATGGTGGTCGTAATGGTATTGCGGCGCAAGCGGTTGGTATTGCACAGGGGGCTTTAGATGCTTCTGTAGAATATGCAAGAGAGCGTCATCAGTTTGGGAAACCAATTGCAGCGCAGCAAGGAATTGGCTTTAAACTTGCAGATATGGCAACGGATGTGGAGGCGGCGCGTCTTCTAACATACCAAGCGGCTTGGCTTGAATCGGAAGGGCTTCCGTATGGGAAAGAGTCAGCGATGTCAAAAGTATTTGCTGGCGATACAGCGATGAAGGTGACGACTGAAGCGGTACAAGTATTTGGTGGTTACGGTTATACGAAAGATTATCCAGTAGAGCGTTATATGCGAGATGCAAAGATTACACAGATCTATGAAGGAACACAAGAGATTCAAAGGCTCGTAATTTCTCGTATGTTAACGAAGTAGGAGCAAAAGCGTAGGTATTTTCCTACGCTTTTTCCTTCCAAAAAATAATAGAGAGAGGTGAAGGGGATGGTTAAACATAATGTACATGCGTCCGTGAAAGATGAAAAATTAGTCGCGTTAAGGCGTGAACAAATGATTAAAGGTGCGGTGCAATTGTTTAAGCAAAAAGGATTTCCACGTACAACAACGAGAGAGATTGCAAAGGCAGCTGGATTTAGTATAGGGACGCTTTATGAGTACATTCGTACGAAAGATGATGTTTTGTATTTAGTTTGTGATAGTATTTATGAACATGTAAAAGAAAGATTAGAGGAAGTAGTGTGTACAGAGAAGGGAAGTATAGAAAGCTTAAAGATAGCGATAACGAATTACTTTAAAGTGATGGATGAATTGCAAGAAGAAGTATTAATTATGTATCAAGAGGTACGTTTTTTACCGAAAGAATCACTCCCGTATGTATTAGAAAAGGAGTTTCAAATGGTAGGAATGTTTGAGAATATTTTAGAACAGTGTACGGAAAATGGTACATTTACATTAAATAAAAAGGAAATACAGCTTCTTGCACATAACATTTTCATACAAGGACAAATGTGGGGATTTAGACGTTGGGCCCTGCAAAAACTGTATACGCTTGAAGAATATACAGAAATGCAAATTAGGTATGTACTGCAAGGAGCGCATATGTTTCCGAAATAAGGAATAGACAAATTATAATTTTATTACCATATTAAAGTTTCCCGTTTTTTTTGTAGCATATTTGTGCGACTTTTGTTTATAATGAATAGTATGGATTTTTTTAAGCAGACCGTTATATATAAGGTTATATTTGAAGAAAGGAAGTGCCGCATAAGTGAATTTTAAGCAATATTCACCAGAAGAGCTAAAAGAATGTTCAATGATTGAAGTTGTACATAGCGTTTTAGGGGATAAAAGACAAGCAACGACATTCAACGAGTTGGTTCGAGAAATCGCTCAAGTGCTGGGACTATCTCAAGAGCAAGTTAATGCGAAACTCGCACAATTTTATACAGATTTAAACATCGATGGACGTTTCATTAATTTAGGAGAAAATCGTTGGGGGCTACGCAGCTGGTACCCATATGAGCAAATTGATGAAGAAATCTTACCTCAGCCAAAACCGAAGAAGAAACGTAAAGTTGAAGAGGACGGTTTTGACGACTACATCGAAGAAGATGAAGACTTCGACGATGCAGACGGAAATGAAGAAGAGGTAGAAGATTTGGACAAGGTTCTTGAAGAAGAAGACGGAGATGACGATGATCTTGATGATTTAGATGAAGATGATGAAGATGACTTCGCCGAAGAAGAACTTGAGTACGATGAAACTGAAGAAGAAGAAGAGGAAGAACTGTAGTTCTTGACTTTTCATTATCGTCCATGTAGAATCATTTTTGGGCTCTTTAAAAAAGGACGATAATACTTTTAAAGTGTAAATATAAAAGAAAATTGCTCCCTACTTATTACTTTATGTGATGAGGGGAGCAATTTTCTTTTTTGTTTTTTGTTTAGAAAATAAAAAGAGTCTAACAATAAGATGGATACAGTGTTATCTACATACGTTGCGCTTTGCAACGGTGATTATATAACAGCAAAATAGGAGGGAGCTTTTTCATGACTAAGTATATTTTTGTAACAGGCGGTGTAGTATCGTCTTTAGGAAAAGGTATTACAGCAGCATCTCTTGGAAGACTTTTAAAAAATCGTGGTTTAAACGTAACGATTCAAAAGTTTGATCCATACATTAACGTAGACCCAGGGACTATGAGCCCATACCAACACGGTGAGGTATTCGTAACAGACGATGGTGCAGAAACTGACTTAGACCTTGGTCACTATGAGCGTTTCATCGACATCAACTTAAACAAATATAGCAACGTAACAACAGGTAAAATTTACTCTTCAGTTCTTCAAAAAGAGCGTCGTGGTGAATACCTAGGAGGAACAGTTCAAGTTATTCCTCACATTACTAACGAAATTAAAGAGCGCGTATACCGTTCTGGTCGCGAAACAAACGCGGACGTTGTTATTACAGAAATCGGTGGAACTGTTGGTGACATCGAGTCTCTACCATTCTTAGAAGCAATCCGTCAAATTAAGAGCGACATCGGTCGTGACAATGTAATGTACATTCACTGTACGTTAATCCCGTACTTAAAAGCAGCGGGTGAAATGAAAACAAAACCAACGCAACATAGCGTTAAAGAGCTTCGTAGCTTAGGTATTCAACCAAATATTATCGTTGTTCGTACAGAACTTCCTGTTTCTCAAGATATGAAAGACAAGCTTGCATTATTCTGTGACATTGATACAAAAGCAGTTATCGAAGCACGCGATGCAGATACTTTATATGCAGTTCCATTATCTCTTCAAGAGCAAAATATGGACCAAATCGTTTGCGATCACTTAAAATTAGACAATCCAGCTGCAGATATGACAGAGTGGACTGCGCTAGTTGATAAAGTACGTAACCTTTCTAAGAAAACAAAAATCGCTCTTGTTGGTAAATACGTAGAGCTTCAAGATGCATACATTTCTGTTGTAGAAGCGCTTCGTCATGCGGGTTATTCATTCGACACAGATGTAGAAGTGAAATGGGTAAACGCTGAGCACGTAACAGCAGAGAACGTACAAGAATTAGTTGGTGACACAGATGGTATCCTTGTACCAGGTGGCTTCGGCGATCGTGGTGTAGAAGGTAAAATCGTTGCAATTCAATATGCTCGTGAAAACAAAGTACCATTCTTAGGAATTTGCTTAGGTATGCAACTTGCATCAATCGAATTTGCACGTAACGTATTAGGATTAGAAGGAGCTAACTCTTCTGAAATTAATCCTGACACACCTTATGCAATCATTGACTTATTACCAGAACAAAAAGATGTAGAAGACTTAGGCGGTACACTTCGTCTTGGCCTATACCCATGTAAGCTTACTGAAGAAACAAATGCTTACAATGCTTATAATGAGCCGGTTGTATATGAGCGTCATCGTCATCGTTATGAGTTCAACAATCAATTCCGTCCGGATATGGAAAAAGCAGGATTTGTATTCTCTGGTACAAGCCCAGACGGCCGTCTAGTTGAAATCATTGAATTAAAAGACCACCCTTGGTTCGTGGCAGCACAGTTCCATCCAGAACTTGTATCTCGTCCAAACCGTCCACAACCATTGTTCCATGATTTCGTAAGTGCTTCTATTACGAATAAAGAGAGCAAGTAATAAAAAAAAAGCGCCTGAAATAGGGCGCTTTTTTTAATATTCATTTAACATTTCATCGATTGTAAATTTGATCCCGTGATATGCAAATATAGCTATCATTAAACTTGGGAATCCGTAGCGATTGCCTTCATCGTCTGGAATAAGACCTTTTAACAGCTTTGTATCAATATGTATATCTGTATATTGTTCTAGTGATTCAGTACCTTCTTGAATAGCAGAGATGCCGACAATAGAGTGTCCATTTGCTTGAAGTTTTTTTGCAATTGCTACAACTTCTTCATCTGTTGAAAAACGGCTAATAAGAAGTACACGATCTGCAGAAGTTACTTCTACTTCTTTACCATCTTCAAATAATCGTTTTGCTTGCTTCATTGGTTCAGCGCCAAATAGCGCCTCAGCAATAACGCCCTCCATTTCGTTTGTACCATGTAAATAAATGAAGCCGTCGCCAACTAATGCTTGAGCAAGTAGACGGGCGCTATCTTCTATATTCATTTCTTCTTTTTGAGAAACTCTGGAGAAATAACCACTTAATTGAGTTGAAAAAATTTTTAACATAATGTTACTCCCTTTCGTACGTGTTTACCGGCTTTCATTATAGTTTATTTTTTTAGAAAGGTGAAATCGAAGGGTAGCATAACAAAATAGGAAACGGTAAAATAAGAAAGAATAGGAAGGAATTTGCCAAAGAATATCGAAAATTAATCGTTAAGATATAAGAAGCTTTAAATCTTGTATTTATACAGAAAGGTTGGGAGTTATGGAAGGGAAAATTTTAATCGTTGATGATCAGTATGGCATTCGTGTGTTATTACATGAAGTGTTCCAAAAAGAAGGTTATCAGACATTCCAAGCAGCGAATGGATTTCAAGCTTTAGATATCGTGAAAAAAGATAATCCAGATTTAGTAGTGTTAGATATGAAAATTCCAGGTATGGATGGTATAGAGATTTTAAAACATGTAAAGGAAATTGATGAGAGTATTAAAGTAATTTTAATGACTGCTTATGGAGAGCTTGATATGATCCAAGAAGCAAAAGATTTAGGAGCTTTAATGCACTTTGCTAAACCGTTTGATATTGATGAGATTCGTCAAGCAGTGAGAGATCAGCTTGCTGTAGAGGCGTAAAAAATGAATTTTTTATAAAAAATATGGAAAAAAGCGTTTACATGGACTATTGAGCAGGTGAATACGGTTGAGTTTTTGAGTACAAGTTGTTATCCTATTGAGTGTAGAAAAAAGTCCGGTATGTAAATATACATATTTTACCTTATTCTGGTCATACTACCAGCGATAAGAACTTATCGGATACAAAAAACGTTTTTTAGGAGGATTCACCATGCCTTTAGTTTCTATGAAAGAAATGCTAAACACAGCACTAGAAGGAAAATACGCAGTTGGTCAATTCAACATGAACAACTTAGAGTGGACTCAAGCTATCTTAGCTGCTGCGGAAGAAGAAAAATCTCCTGTAATCCTAGGTGTATCTGAGGGTGCAGCTCGTCATATGACTGGTTTCAAAACAGTTGTAGCTATGGTTAAAGCTTTAATCGAAGAAATGAACATCACTGTTCCTGTAGCGATTCACCTTGACCATGGTTCAAGCTTCGAAAAATGTAAAGAAGCAATCGATGCAGGTTTCACATCTGTAATGATCGACGCTTCTCACCACCCATTCGAAGAAAACGTTGAAACTACTAAAAAAGTAGTAGAATACGCACACGCTCGTAACGTATCTGTTGAAGCTGAGCTTGGAACAGTTGGCGGACAAGAAGACGACATCATCGCTGAAGGCGTAATTTACGCTGATCCAGCAGAGTGTAAGCACCTTGTTGAAGCAACAGGTATCGATTGCCTAGCTCCAGCTTTAGGTTCTGTACACGGTCCTTACAAAGGTGAGCCTAACTTAGGATTCGCTGAAATGGAACAAGTTCGTGACTTCACTGGTGTACCTTTAGTATTACACGGTGGTACTGGTATCCCAACTGCTGATATCGTAAAAGCTATCTCTTTAGGTACTTCAAAAATTAACGTAAACACTGAGAACCAAATCGAGTTTACAAAAGCTGTTCGTGAAGTATTAAACAAAGACCAAGAAGTTTACGATCCACGTAAATTTATTGGACCTGGCCGCGACGCTATTAAAGCAACTGTTGCTGGTAAAATGCGTGAATTCGGTTCTAACGGTAAAGCGTAAGAATAAAATTCCGTTTTGGAAACCGTCTAGTCTTTTAGACGGTTTCCTTTCGTTGTATAATGAAAGCGTGAACAAGTCTAAAGATTTTTATCATTTTGTTTTTGAAATAGAAAATAATGTGCATAGTCCTATTAATAAATGTGATAATGTATCTAAGTTTATAAAGTAAATTCGATGAATAGTTAATCTTTATCTATTCGTATTACGGGAGAAATGAAGATAATGGTTTCCTATTTATTGAGTTTTAGGGTGGAAGAGTGAGTGAGTGAGATTCTTAAGGGGAGCTTTCTATAAAGATATAGAAAGTAAATACATTCACAAGAAGGGAGCTCAATATGGAAAAATTGCTAATTGAAGGCGGAAGAGCTTTAAATGGAACAATTCGAGTGAGTGGTGCAAAGAACAGCGCCGTTGCACTAATTCCAGCGACAATTTTAGCAGATACTCCAGTAACTATTGGTGGTGTCCCTAATATTTCGGACGTGAAAATGTTAGGAGACTTGCTAGAAGAAATTGGAGGAAGAGTAACTTATGGACAGGAGGAAGAGATGGTAGTCGATCCTTCTAACATGGTTGCGATGCCTTTACCGAATGGAAAAGTGAAAAAATTGCGTGCTTCTTATTATTTAATGGGTGCGATGCTTGGCCGTTTTAAAAAAGCTGTTATTGGGCTTCCGGGTGGATGTCATTTAGGACCGAGGCCGATTGATCAGCATATTAAAGGGTTTGAAGCGTTAGGTGCACATGTTACGAATGAACAGGGTGCGATTTATTTAAGAGCAGATGAATTGCGCGGGGCACGTATTTATTTAGATGTTGTTAGTGTAGGAGCTACGATTAATATTATGCTAGCAGCTGTGCGAGCGAAAGGTAGAACTGTTATTGAAAACGCAGCGAAAGAGCCAGAGATTATTGATGTAGCTACATTGTTAACAAGCATGGGTGCACGCATTAAAGGTGCTGGCACAGATGTAATTCGAATTGATGGTGTGGATTCACTGCATGGTTGTCACCATACTATCATTCCGGATCGTATTGAAGCGGGTACGTATATGATTTTAGGAGCTGCATCAGGAGGAGAAGTAACGGTTGATAATGTTATTCCTCAGCATTTAGAGTCAGTTACGGCGAAGTTAAGAGAAGCTGGTGTCCAAGTTGAAACGAATGATGACCAAATTACAGTGAACGGTAATAGAAGGTTAAAAGTAGTTGATATAAAAACGCTTGTATATCCAGGATTCCCAACAGATTTACAACAACCATTTACGACGCTTTTAACAAAGGCGCATGGGACGGGTGTTGTAACGGATACGATTTACGGCGCGCGCTTTAAACACATTGATGAGTTACGTCGTATGAATGCACAAATTAAAGTAGAAGGTCGTTCGGCAATTGTAACTGGTCCCGTTTTATTGCAAGGTGCAAAAGTGAAAGCGAGTGATTTACGAGCTGGAGCGGCCCTTGTTATTGCAGGGTTAATGGCGGATGGAATTACAGAAGTAACCGGACTTGAGCATATTGATCGAGGTTATGAAAATATAGTAGACAAGCTTAAAGGGCTTGGCGCAAACATTTGGCGAGAACAAATGACAAGTCAAGAAATTGAAGAGATGAAGAACGCATAAGTGATATTTCCGCAAGGGGGAAGCGAAGCATCACTACTTGCGGAAGTACACTTTATAGAAAAACACGGTTCACAAAATACGGCAGAAATATAAAGACTTAAAGGAGAGGGATTATCGTGGAAAGAAGTTTATCTATGGAGTTAGTACGTGTAACAGAGGCTGCAGCATTATCATCAGCGCGTTGGATGGGGCGCGGGAAAAAGGATGAGGCAGACGGTGCAGCAACATCAGCTATGCGTGATGTATTTGATACAATTCCGATGAAAGGTACAGTTGTAATTGGTGAAGGTGAGATGGACGAAGCACCAATGCTGTATATCGGAGAGAAATTAGGTACAGGATATGGACCACGTGTAGACGTTGCAGTTGATCCTTTAGAAGGGACAAATATTGTAGCAGCTGGTGGATGGAATGCTCTTGCTGTTATTGCAATTGCAGATCATGGTAATTTGTTACATGCTCCTGACATGTACATGGATAAAATCGCGGTTGGCCCAGAAGCGGTTGGGGCGGTCGATATTGATGCGCCTATTATCGATAACTTACGTGCGGTTGCGAAAGCGAAAAATAAAGATATTGAAGATGTTGTAGCGACAGTTTTAAACCGTCCACGTCATCAAGCGATTATCGAAGAAATTCGTAAAGCTGGTGCTCGCATTAAATTGATTAATGATGGAGACGTAGCTGGCGCAATCAATACTGCATTTGATCGCACAGGTGTAGATATTTTATTCGGCTCTGGTGGAGCACCTGAGGGTGTATTAGCGGCAGTTGCATTAAAATGTTTAGGTGGAGAAATCCACGGAAAGCTTCTGCCTCAAAATGAAGCTGAATTAGCTCGTTGTAAAAAAATGGGTATTGAAGATATAAATCGTATTCTGCGTATGGAAGACTTAGTAAAAGGTGACGATGCAATCTTTGCAGCAACAGGCGTAACAGACGGAGAACTATTACGCGGCGTTCAATTTAAAGGTAGCGTTGGAACAACACAATCCCTTGTTATGCGCGCGAAATCAGGCACAGTACGCTTCGTAGACGGACGTCATAGCTTGAATAAAAAACCGAACTTGGTTATTAAGTAAAAAGTGGAAGCGGCTCGTTCAGAATGGGAGGGGGAAGAAGTGAAGCCACCGACCATTCTAGCTGCTGAAGCTGGATTGAATAAAAAGTGGAAGCGGTTCGTTTAGAATCGCAGGGCATTGGAACTCTCGACCTTGAAGCGCTCTTTGCTTCGAGTGAGAGAGTGAAATGACCAGAGATTCTAGCCGCTGGAACTGGATTAGATAAAAAGTGGAAGTGGCTCTTTTAGAAGCATAAATACCTTATTTATTGCCATTTAAAATAGGGTAAGTAGAAAAAAGAGAGAAATATAAAAAGCGAAGACAAATTTTCTTGTCTTCGCTTCTTGTATTTGTGTTTCAACGTATTGATTAAAACTAGATAAAAGGGTTACAATAGTGAATATTACCCTACTTGAACTTATTGCCTTTCATTATTAATTATTTGCCTTCCGTATTTTTTCCCTTTACCCATGTGAAAAGAGAATAACGTTAAAGTGTGGTGTCTGAATGAATTTGTCAATTGCAGCATTAGAAAACATGAAATTAAAAGAGTTATACGAGCTTGCGAAAGAATTTAAGATTTCGTATTATAGCAAATTAACGAAAAAAGAGTTAATCTTCGCTATCTTAAAAGCTCGAGCAGAAAAAGAAGGTTTCTTCTTCATGGAAGGCGTATTAGAAATTATTCAATCAGAAGGATTTGGATTCCTACGTCCTATCAACTATTCTCCAAGCTCAGAAGATATTTATATCTCAGCTTCGCAAATTCGTCGTTTCGATTTACGTAATGGAGATAAGGTTTCTGGTAAAGTACGACCTCCGAAAGAAAATGAACGCTATTTTGGATTATTACAAGTTGAAGCTGTAAACGGAGATGATCCAGAGTCAGCAAAAGAGCGTGTACATTTCCCTGCATTAACACCATTATACCCAGATCGCCAAATGAAATTGGAAACGGAACCGAAAAAGTTACCGACACGCATCATGGATTTAATCGCACCAGTTGGATTTGGACAACGTGGTTTAATTGTCGCGCCTCCAAAGGCTGGTAAAACAAGTCTATTAAAAGAAATCGCACACAGTGTTACAACAAATCACCCGGAAGCTGAATTAATTGTACTTTTAATTGATGAGCGTCCAGAGGAAGTAACAGACATTGAACGTTCTGTTAAAGGAGATGTTGTAAGTTCTACTTTTGATGAAGTACCAGAAAATCATATTAAAGTAGCGGAGCTTGTGTTAGAACGTGCAATGCGTCTTGTAGAGCACAAAAAAGATGTTATCATTTTAATGGATAGTATTACCCGTTTAGCGCGAGCTTACAACCTTGTTATTCCGCCAAGTGGTAGAACATTATCGGGTGGTATCGACCCAGCTGCCTTCCATAGACCGAAGCGTTTCTTTGGAGCTGCACGTAATATTGAAGAAGGCGGTAGCTTAACGATTTTAGCAACAGCGCTTGTTGATACAGGATCTCGTATGGACGATGTAATTTACGAAGAATTTAAAGGAACTGGAAATATGGAACTTCACTTAGATCGTTCATTAGCTGAGCGTCGTATCTTCCCGGCAATTGATATTCGCCGTTCTGGTACACGTAAAGAAGATCTATTAATTCCGAAAGAACATTTAGACAAGCTATGGGGTATTCGTAAAACAATGCGTGATACACCAGACTTTGTCGAAGGTTTTTTACGTAAACTTCGTCAAACAAAGACAAATGAAGAATTTTTACAAAACATTGTTGCAGACTCGAAAAGGTATGTAACAACTAAGTAAAGGGAAAAGATTGGGACTCGCTTATTTTGTGATAAGCGAGTTTTTTATGTTTTTTAAGGGGATATTAGAGAGAGTAATATATGGGGAAAATTTTGTTTTTTGAGATAAAAATCATATTTGGGTCGAGAGCTTGAAGTGTCCTGGATTCTGAACGAGCCGCTTGTGCTTTTAACTAATATCCAGCTCCAGCGGCTAGAATGGTCGGTGGCTTCACTTCTTCCTACGAGGCAAAAAGCGCCTCTACGTCAGAAGCTCCATCCCCCTCCCATTCTGAGCGAGCCGCTTGTGCTTTTAATTGATATCCAGTTCCAGCGGCTAGCTCTTCGTGTCTAAGAACCGCTCACACTAAAGGTAAAGAGCACATTTTGTGCGAGCGAACCTTAGCCAGTCAGAGCTGAACGAGCCGCCTCCACTTTTAATTTTAAAAAGACAAAAACAGGTAGTTGCAAAATGGAGTTAGCCTTGTTATAATTTCATCATATGTGTTTCATCAATATAGTTGTGTAAGCAGCTGAAGATGAAAAACTCTGTTTCGAAAATGATTCAGGGCGGAAGGAGATGAAAAGAATGAAAGCAGGAATCCATCCAAATTACAATAAAGTTGTATTTATGGACACGAACACAGGCTTCAAATTCTTAAGCGGGTCTACTAAAGGCTCTAGCGAAACTGTTGAGTGGGAAGATGGTAACACTTATCCATTACTAAAAATTGAGATCAGTTCTGATTCTCACCCATTCTACACTGGACGTCAGAAGTTTGCTACTGCAGACGGACGTGTTGACCGCTTCAATAAGAAATACGGTATCAAGTAATAAAGAACATAAAACAGGCAAGTGTATGTATTCGCTTGTCTGTTTTTTTTGCAAAAAATATTAAACCTTTACCCTACTTTGGATTAGGAAAGTAGATGAAAGGAGAGCTCAATGTACTTAATGAATCAAAATGGTTGGATTGAAGTGATTTGCGGGAGTATGTTTTCTGGAAAATCAGAAGAGCTCATCCGCCGTATACGCCGTACACAATTTGCGAAACAACATGCGATTGTATTTAAACCATGTATTGATAATCGTTATAGTGAAGAAGATGTTGTATCACATAATGGATTGAAGGTTAAAGCAGTTCCTGTTTCAGCTTCAAAAGATATATTTAACCATGTAACAGAAGAAATGGATGTTATTGCAATCGATGAGGTACAATTTTTTGATGGGGACATTGTGGAAGTGGTGCAAGTATTGGCAAATCGTGGCTATCGTGTCATTGTAGCTGGATTAGACCAAGATTTCCGTGGTCTACCATTTGGACAAGTTCCTCAGCTGATGGCGATTGCTGAACATGTAACTAAATTGCAGGCAGTTTGTTCTGCATGCGGATCTCCTGCAAGTCGTACGCAACGTTTAATCGATGGAGAACCGGCGGCATTTGATGATCCAATTATTTTAGTTGGGGCTTCAGAATCGTATGAACCACGTTGTCGTCATTGTCATGCAGTACCTACAAAACAAAGATAAATGAAACTCGCTATGTAGAGCGGGTTTTTTTCGAAAATAGATGAAGATTGGGGCCAGCTCTTCGTATATATAGCTAAGAACCTTAGGCAGTCAGAGCTGAGCAAGCCGCCTGCGCTTTTAATATTATCTAGCTCCATTGGCTAGAATGGTCGGTGGTTTCGCTTCTTCGTGCGAGGCAAAGAACGCTTCAAGGTCGAGAGTTCCAAATAGCCTGCGATTCTGAGCAAGCCGCCTGCGCTTTTAAATATAATTTGCGTTTTTTTGATTAAGTACCATATACTATTTGTATTAGATACTAGGATGTAGAGGTGAATGGTGTGTTAGATCGTTTGCAAGCTGTAGAAGATCGTTATGAGAAGTTAAATGAATTGTTAAGTGACCCAGAGGTTATTAGCGATACAAATAAGCTTCGTGAGTATTCAAAGGAACAATCTGATATGCAGGAAACGGTAGAGGTGTACCGTGAGTATAAAGATGTTCGTGAGCAATTAAGAGATGCAAAAGCAATGTTAGAAGATAAGTTAGACGCTGATATGCGTGATATGGTAAAAGAAGAGGTTTCTGAATTAGAAGGACAAGAGAAAACATTATCAGAACGTCTGAAAATTTTACTTGTTCCAAAAGACCCTAATGATGATAAGAACGTTATCGTTGAGGTTCGTGGAGCTGCTGGTGGCGACGAGGCCGCTTTATTTGCTGGTGACTTATACCGTATGTATAGCCGTTATGCTGAGGTACAAGGTTGGAAAACTGAAATTATCGAAGCGAGCTATACAGAGTTAGGTGGATATAAAGAGATTATCTTTATGATTAACGGTAAAGGTGCTTTCGCGAAGCTGAAATTCGAGAATGGTGCTCACCGTGTACAACGTGTTCCTGAAACGGAATCTGGTGGACGTATTCATACATCTACAGCAACTGTAGCTGTATTACCAGAGGCAGAAGAAGTAGAAATTACTATTCATGAAAAAGATGTTCGTGTTGATACATTTGCTTCTAGTGGTCCTGGTGGACAAAGTGTTAATACAACAATGTCAGCGGTACGTTTAACGCATTTACCGACTGGTGTAGTTGTATCTTGTCAGGACGAGAAGTCACAAATTAAGAACAAAGAAAAAGCAATGAAAGTATTACGTGCACGTGTTTATGATAAGTTTAGACAAGAAGCGCAAGCTGAATATGATCAAAACCGTAAGCAAGCTGTTGGTACAGGTGATCGTTCAGAGCGTATTCGTACGTATAATTTCCCGCAAAACCGTGTTACAGACCATCGAATCGGTTTAACGATTCAAAAGCTAGATCAAATCTTACAAGGTAAGTTAGATGACTTCATCAATGCCTTAGTGATGGAAGATCAGGCTCAAAAGATGGAGGCAGCTGAGTAATGCGTGTCTATGAAGCCCTGAAATGGGCTTCTTCTTTTTTACAGGAAAATGGACGAGATGAAAATGCGGGAGAAATTGTCCTTTGTCATGTATTAAAGACGAATAGAACCGGGATGCTCATGAATATGCGTGAAGAAATAACTGCGGAACAAGAGAAGAGTTTTGCAGAATTTATCCACAAGCACGTAGAAGGTACTCCGATCCAGTATATGCTCGGTTATGAAATGTTTTATGGCCGATCATTCTTTGTGAATGAAGAAGTATTGATACCAAGACCGGAAACAGAGGAACTTATAGTTGGAGTGCTAGAGAGAATTAAGCGCCATTTCGGTAATGAGGAGCTTCACATAGCGGATATTGGAACAGGTAGTGGAGCGATTTCTATTACGCTTGCTTTAGAAAATACAAATCTTCATGTGTATACGGTAGATATTGCGCAGGAGTCGATTGAAGTTGCAAAAGAAAATGCAAAGACTTTAGGGGCGGATGTAACTTTCTATCACGGCGATTTACTGTCTCCGTTTTATGAAACAGGTCAGCAGTTAGATGTTGTTGTTTCCAATCCTCCGTACATACCAGAGGAAGATTGGCGTGGTCTTTCTACTGTTGTGAAGGAGCATGAGCCAAAGAGAGCGCTTGTTGGCGGTGAAGACGGATTAGATTTCTATCGCCGTTTTATGGAAGAATTGCCGAATGTGTTGCAGAAGAAAGCAATTGTGGCATTTGAAATTGGAGTAGGACAAGGTGAGGATGTAAAGGGACTGTTACAACAAGCTTTTCCACATGCTCATGTTGAGGTTGTTTTTGATATTAATGGGAAAGACCGTATGGTATTTGCAGAGATGGAGTAAGGTTCACACCTTACTCTATTTTTTTGTGGGAAAATTTATATAGATTTTGAATTTAATAGTTTAGAAAGATGAAAGTCTGTCCACACTGTTTGTAGAAGGGACGGTGGAGGAAATGAAAAAACAAGTTATTGCTTATCTTCTTCTATTATTAATTGGTGCACAGTTGCTTGTGCAGTTTGGATATATGAAAGCTGATGCGAAAGGGCCTTCAGTTATTCCGAAAGAGGCCGTTCGATTACGGATTTTAGCAAATAGTGATTCAGATAAAGATCAGGCGCTAAAGCGCAAAGTGCGTGATGAAGTAAAAGCACAAATTGATGGATGGGTAGCGGATTTAACTTCATTTGAAGAGGCGCGTAAAGTCATTCAAAGTCATATTCCAGAAATCGAAAAAACAGTGGCAAATACGTTAAAAGAAGAAGGAAGTAAAGATTCATTTCAAGTGAAATTCAGTAAGAATGTAAAGTTTCCTACAAAGGTATATGGGAATTTTATTTATCCAGCAGGGGAATATGAGGCAGTATTGATTACGATTGGGGAAGGTGAAGGGGCAAACTGGTGGTGTGTATTATTTCCACCGATGTGTTTCTTAGATTTTTCAAGTGGTACAGCTGTAAGGAAAGAAGAACATGTGGTGAAGGCTGAATCTCCTGAAGAGGAGCAGGGAAAACAATTAGATGAGGAAGTAGTAGATACACAAGAGAAAAAAGAGGGTGCGGTGAAAGAAGAGAAAGTTGTAAAGCAGGAAGTAGCAAAAAAAGTAACAGCGTCTGAAAAGAAAGTAGTAAAAAATGAAATGAAGGTAGAAGAACAACCTGTAAGTAAAGAAGAAACAAAAACTGTGGATAAAATGGAGAAACCTGTGGAACAAAAACAAGAAAAGAAAAATGAGTATGTAAAAGTAGAGGAAGAAGAAAAGCCAGAAGTTAAGTTATTTATTGTAGAAGCTTTTACATCTTTATTCTCTAAATAGTACTATTAATAGGTCCCTTCTCATATATAAAAAAGAGGAGGGATTTACTATGAAGAAGGTATATTTTGCTACGAAAGCGGATGTGGAAAGATTGCATTCTTTTTTCGGACAAGCTAATAAAAAAGATGATAAAATAAATGAGTTATACGCGCAATTTATGATTTTGGAAGAGGCGGAAGAAATACGAGCTGTCATTGGATATGAACAAAGTGAAGAAAATGCACTTATTCGTTCTTGTTTATTCACACCTAATGTGGATAAACAGACTTTCCTATATTTTTTTGAAATGTTTTTGCGGTATATGAAAGAAAAAAATATTCGACAATTGTACTTACTAACAAATCATCCACAATCTATAACAATCTTTCAGTTTTTTGACTTTATTACTATAGAGAAAGAAAACGTACCAGAGGGAATTCGACAGTTAGAACACTTTTGTAAAAATATAAAAGAGCCAAATGCAATAATACTAAATTGTCAGCTATTCACAAAGTTATCCACGGATTAATTAGGTTTATCCACATTTTGTGGATAAACCTTGTTTGTCTTTTGGATAAATCTCATAGTAAACTAAAAATAGACAAGTATTTCAGGGTAGAAAAGGACGTGGGAAAAAATGCATACAAATATGTGGGTTGTGGATAATGTTGTGGAAAGAAAAAAATATTATCCACAGTTACAAGAAGCAGCAAAATTATTAAGGGAAAACGAGGCAATTGCCTTCCCAACAGAAACGGTATATGGACTAGGTGCGAACGCGATGAATGACGAAGCAATCGCGAAAATTTTTGAAGCGAAAGGAAGACCGAGTGATAATCCACTTATTGTCCACATCGGTACAAAATCGCAATTAGATGGAATTGTGAAGGAAATCCCGCCAGTTGCAGAGAAGTTAATGGAGCATTTTTGGCCAGGCCCGTTAACAATTATTTTACCTAGAAAAGAGGGGATTTCAGAGAAGGTGACGGCAGGACTTAATACGGTTGGAGTAAGAATGCCTGATCATCCAGTAGCGCTTGCTCTTATTGAGGAGGCAAATGTACCTGTTGCGGCACCGAGTGCGAATCGTTCTGGGCGCCCAAGTCCGACGCTAGCGTCTCACGTATATGAAGATTTAAATGAGAAAATCGCAGGTATTGTAGATGGTGGTGCAACAGGAGTAGGTGTGGAATCGACTGTAATTGATTGTACAAGCGCTGTTCCAACGATATTACGTCCAGGTGGGATTACGAAAGAACAATTGGAAGCGGTGATTGGCACTGTTTCTTTAGATCCGGCTTTAAAGGACGAGAAAGAAAAACCAAAATCACCTGGAATGAAATATACACATTATGCACCGAAAGCGCCACTTAGTATTATTGAAGGGTCACGTGAGTTTATTCAGCACCTTGTGGATGAGAAAAAGGAAGAAGGATTTAAAGTAGGGGTATTAACGACAGAAGAGTATCAGCATATGTATAGCGCGGATGTTATATTATCTTGTGGTGTTCGAAGTGATTTAGCTAGCGTTGCGACTAAATTATATGATGTACTTAGAACGTTTGATGCAAGTGAAGTGGATGTTATTTTTAGCGAATCATTCCCGAATGAAGGAATAGGAAATGCAATTATGAATCGCTTAACAAAAGCGGCAGGACATCATATTATTACTGAATGATAAGGTAAGATTAGCAAACAGAATATTTCTCCTCGGATAAGCATATTGTGAAGTAGCACGTCCGAGGAGGGACATGAATGACGTTTGAACAGCTACTACCTTTAATAATTATGGCATTCGCCTTAGGAATGGATGCGTTCTCGGTGAGTCTTGGTATGGGAATGATGACCTTAAAGGTAAGACAAATCCTGTATATCGGTATGACGATAGGGATTTTTCATATTATCATGCCATTTATAGGAATGGTATTAGGTCGTTTTTTATCAGAGAAGTATGGAGATATGGCACATTTTGCAGGTGCTATTTTATTAATTGGACTAGGATTCTATATTGTATATTCCTCTATTTTGGAGAATGAAGAGACTAAAACGGCCCCTATTGGAATTAGCTTATTCGTATTTGCATTTGGCGTTAGTATAGATAGTTTTTCAGTAGGGCTTAGTCTTGGTATTTACGGAGCACAGACAATTATTACGATATTACTTTTTGGATTTGTTAGTATGTTATTAGCATGGATTGGTTTATTAATTGGTAGACATGCGAAAGATATGCTCGGTACATATGGTGAGATAGTAGGTGGTATCATTTTGGTTGGATTTGGATTATATCTCCTTTTTCCTATATAATTTTAAGGGTGAGGGCGCTATGAAAAAGTTATTGGAATGGTATATTCAATTTGTAACTTTCTTTCCTAGATGGTTACGACTGCTTATTATTTGGGGTATTATTTTGCAAATTTCAATTTTAGGTTGGATGAAGTTAATTCGCGAATGATAAAATAGTTCCTTTCTGTACATAGTTTTGTTTGTACTATACTCATTGCGCTAAAAAATTACATATATAGAAAGGATGAGATAGATGACGAGATTGAAACAAGTTTTTGGTATTATTATTAGTTTTTTTGTTTTTTGGTTTAGTATGCTCGGTGTACAAATGTTTGCTGAGTTTTTAGATATTGAGTCATTGAAGTTTGTCGCGGGAAAAACGGAGGCAGCGCGTGCTTTTTATTCTCCATACCCGTTTTTAATTGTTTTTCTTATTACATTGCTTTCCCTATACTTCTTAGTAATTAAGCTTGGGAAACCGAAAAAAGAGAAAATGCCTACTGTAGAAGAAAAGAAGGAAGAATTACAATGATAAAATCCCCTGCTATTTAGCAGGGGATTTTATGTTTAAGTGATGGAAGGAATCGAGCCGCTTCCGCTTTTAGGTATTATCCAGCTCCAGCGGCTAGAATGGTCGGTGGCTTCGCGTCTTCCTACGAGGCGAAAAGCGCCTCTACATCAGAAGCTCCAATGCCCTGCGATTCTGAGCGAGCCGCTTCCGCTTTTAGATATTATCCAGCTTCAGCGGCTAGAATCTCCGGTCATTTCGCTCTCTCGCATGAAGCAAAAAGCGCTTCAAGGTCGAGAGCTCCAATGCCCTGCGATTCTGGGCGAGCCGCTTCCGCTTTTAAACAGGCCTCACCAATTCAAATTGTTCTCCTAGTTTTGCGTAGTTGTGTCCTGCTAGGCGGCTTACTGGTTTTAGTCCTTCTGCATGAATGCGGCCATTTTCGTATAGGTGTTCTGCGACGTGGAAACGAACGACGCGTCCGATTAGTAGATCACAAGCTGGTGAGTCTTCTGTTCCACCAAGAGGGATTGCGCGTTCTAGTACGCATTCCATTCGAATATTTGCTTCTTTCACACCTGGAACAGAGATGACATCACTTTCAATTGGTGTTAGTTTTGCTAGTTCAATTTCACTCTCATTTGGTGGGAGGTTAGCTGCTGTTTCGTTAATTGCTTCTACGTAAGATTCATCAGAAATATGTACGACAAACTCACCCTTTTCGATTGCGTTTCGAGAAGTATCTTTCGGTGTTCCTGCTTTTCGTTGTACAGAAACTGAGATAAGTGGTGGATTAGCAGCGACAATATTGAAATAACTATATGGTGCCCCGTTTAATACGCCGTCTTTTGTTACAGAAGTAACGAACGCGACAGGGCGTGGAATAATACTTCCCGTTAATAATTTGTAATTATCTTTTTCCGTTTGTTCATTTGGATTAATGGATAACATGTTTAAAATCCCCTTTCTAAATATGACGACTTATTGTTTGTTTACAAGATGTTAGTGGAAAACTCCTGCTGAAAATAATATTTTTATTACATAAAAAGAACTTACTTCAACCGCAATGAAGTAAGTTCCGTCTAAATAATCTCGAGTTCAAGATAAAAATTATAATAAAACGTATGCACCAGGTCCGATTAAAGCTACCCCGATAGCAACGGCGATTAACATTAAGTTGTATTCATATCCGTTTTGGGTTACCCAGTAACCATTTTTTCCGTGAACAGTGAAGATTGCCATTAACATTGTTCCAACGATAAAAAATGAGCCGATTGCAGTGAAAATACCTGATGCGAATAAGAAACCACCTAATAATTCAGTTGCGCCAGCCATAAATGCCATGAATACGCCAGGGCGTAAACCGATTGATTCCATCCAGCCGCCTGTTCCTTTCAGGCCGTAGCCACCAAACCAACCAAATAATTTTTGAGCACCATGACCCATGAATGTAATACCTATAATAAGACGAATAATAAGAAGACCGAAATCCATCATTTTTGAAAACCTCCTAAAAGTTATTAACTTACCTTATGTAAGTAATGATAAAATAGTTACTTACTTTAGTCAAGTGGGTTTTGAAAAAAGTTTGAAAAAATTTTACAAATTAACAACAAAAAACAAAATGTAGTAAAGACCTCTAGACAAGTCGGACGAAAAAAGAGAAAATATAAGTAGAAGTTAACTTTCTTATTGTTATTCAGACAATCAGAATTGACTGGAATTTTATGAAGCGCTACAATAAGAGTCTATTAGTAATGACGTAATTTATTTCGAAAGCGTTTTTACAGTATAATATTCGAAGTATGAAGTCTTACATGTATCCCGATCTTTACTAGGGATTGCCCTATAAACTTTTAGGTAAATTATAAGGAGGACTATCCTATGTTTAAAAAATTATTCGGTCTTGGTTCAAAAACAAATGAAGAAACAATCGTAGCTCCATTAACTGGAGCAGTGAAAAATATTGAAGAAGTACCAGATCCAGTATTCGCTGGTCGTATGATGGGTGAAGGTGTTGCAATCGATCCTACTGAAGGTGTAGTTGTATCTCCAGTTGATGGTGAAATCGTACAATTATTCCACACAAAACATGCTGTAGGAATTAAAGCGAAAAACGGTACAGAAATTTTAATCCACGTTGGATTAGAAACTGTAAAAATGGAAGGCGAAGGTTTCGAAGCTCACGTTTCTGAAGGCCAAGCTGTAAAAGCGGGAGATAAATTAATCTCATTCGACTTAGACTTAATCCGTGAAAAAGCGAAAAGTACAATTACTCCAATCGTTATTACAAACACAGATGCAGCTGAGTCTATTAAAACAACTGTAGGCGTAACAGCTACAAAAGGTTCAACAGAAGTAATGAAAGTTACAATGAAATAATTATTGTATAAGAGGAATCCGTTTCGTATGAAATGGATTCCTTATTTTGTTTTGTAGTACGCTTGCTATGTATGTTAAAATACTCTAGGCACTTGGAAATAGGGTTTCACATATATGTGGATAAGGCGCATTTTTCTTAGAAAAAATATAAGAGAAATGCGCCTTTTGTATATTCACATTTCTTTTGTTCTATTCTTATGTACGCTATGATAAAGGAAAGGAAGCAGAGAAAAGAGGTGGGTTTAGATGAAACGAGTATTATTTGTTTGCACTGGAAATACATGCCGTAGCCCGATGGCTGAGGCGTTACTTCGTCATCATGGAAAAGGTAAGTTTGAAGTGCAATCTGCTGGTGTTTTCGCCTATCCTGGAAGTGATGCGTCGGTACATGCAAAGGAAGCTTTAGCGGAAAAGGGAATTGCAATCGATCATGCCGCGCAGCAGGTGAACGAAACCTTGATTGATTGGGCAGATATTGTCGTAACAATGACGGAAAACCATAAGCAAATTGTGCTTGGGCATTATCCGAGTGTTGAAAAGAAAGTAGATACATTATATGGAGTAACTGAGGGGTAACTAACTGTTACAATTTATTTAACCAATTATAATCAAAGTTAATTAAATATATCAGTAAGCCCTGCTAGTCAAGTAATTGGCTAGTAGTGAGGGTTAACTGCGGGCAATCCCTAAAGCTGATTGAACTACAACGTGGCTAGAAATAGCGAGCGTGAATGTCGCGAAAGCAGAAAAAATCAATCAGATGGTGCAAGGTTAAATCCTAAACACTAGAACAATGGGTCTTCCGCCTCGAATCATCTAAGTTAAAATGGATAAGATGAACGTTCAACGACTATCTCGTATAACTGACGAGAGTACACCACAAGCCTATGGTGGTGGAAAAATCCTCTATCTCTAAGGAGATAAACATATAGTCTGCGCTCATGTGAAAACATGAGAAGTTCATAAGAGAACTGGCTAAGGAATTGCGCCCTTAGTTGAACGAGATACATTTAATTAAATCTATCAAGTCTCATTGAATCTACCGAACCTATGCATGATGGTAAATGCATAGGGGTGAGAATAATAATGAAATTTTCACGAGTTAGTCAAGTATCAGAATTAACAGGTTTGCATCCGAGTAGTCTAAGGAGAATGCTGGTGGAACACGCTACGATTCAGAAGAACAAATCTTTCATTGTTTATCATACAAGTGCGAGAAGTATGGCATTGAGTATGTAAAAGCTGATAAATGGTTCGCCTCAAGCAAGATTTGTTCATGTTGCGGAGTGAAATACGACCATTCAGTTCAACCAGAAGGACAGTGGAGTTTAAAAATACGTGAGTGGCATTGTGCTTCATGCAATAGCCATCACGATAGGGATGTAAATGCGTCGATAAATTTATCAAGATGGGTAAAATAAATGCTTGATAATAGGAGGTAACGATACTGCCTCGTGTGGAGTGTTATACCCCTCGTCCCTTCGGGGTTGCGAGAACACGATGAAGCACTAACTCGTGTAAATTTGATTGAATTGTATAGATTTAGTTAAGTTTATCGTATCGGATAAGTAAGGATATTTCAGATCCATTTGGGGGCTCTCTCTATACTTATAAAGAAACGTTAGAAGAGATGGAAAAACTTGTACAAACTTTACTGAAAAAACATTCAGAAGGTTGATGTTTCGTGTATAATACGATATTGGAGATCACTTCGTTCCATTAAGGTAGCGAGTGAGAAATGAAGATAATGGATTGAAACTTTGGAGGGGTAAAAATGAAAGTAGTAGTAGCATCTGATCACGGCGGTATGAATATCCGTAAAGAACTTGTAAGTTTATTAGAAGAGTTAAATATTGAATATATTGATTTAGGTTGTGAATGTGAAGCTGGTTCTGTTGATTACCCTGATTTTGCGTTTCCAGCAGCGGAAATGGTAGCAAATGGCGAAGTAGATCGTGGTATTTTAGTTTGTGGGACAGGCATCGGTATGTCAATTGCGGCAAACAAAGTAAATGGTATTCGTTGTGCGTTAGTTCATGATACTTTCAGTGCGAAAGCAACAAGAGAGCATAATGATACGAACATGTTAGCAATGGGCGAGCGTGTAATTGGTGCTGGTCTAGCACGTGACATCGCAAAAATTTGGTTAACAACTGACTATGAAGGTGGCCGTCACGAAAACCGCGTAGGAAAAATTAAAACATACGAAGCAAAGTAATAGATTCTAACTAGAAGCAGTATGAAATATAATTTGGTGAACCAACCTGTGAAAGGAAGAGGCGTAATGACAGAAATCGTAAAGGTAAGAGAACAGTTACAAATGTCGCTTTCTGATTTCCAAGAACAAGCTTCATTACAAAGTGGTCAAATTTTTGTAGTGGGGTGTAGTACGAGCGAAGTGCTAGGAGAAAGAATTGGAACATCAGGAACGATGGAAGTAGCAGAGGCGATTTTTTCTGAGTTAAAACAATTTCAAGAGCAAACAGGTATTGAGTTGGCGTTTCAATGTTGTGAGCATTTAAACCGTGCTTTAGTAGTTGAGAGAGAGTTGGCGATGAAATATCAATTTGAAGTTGTAACAGTTACGCCTGTTAGATCAGCAGGTGGTGCATTAGCAACATATGCTTATCACAATTTGAAAGATCCGGTAGTAATTGAGTTTATTAAAGCAGATGCAGGAATGGATATTGGCGATACATTTATCGGTATGCATTTAAAGCATGTAGCTGTTCCGGTTCGTACAAGTGTGAAGGAAATTGGAAGTGCGCATGTAACGATGGCAACAACACGTGGAAAACTAATTGGTGGAGCACGTGCTGTTTATGCGGCGAAGGAAGAGACTATCACTTGCCGTTAAAGTTTCATTGTATCCTACGAATAAGGTATGTTGTCTGACTTTATCATAGAAGAAAGAAAAGACCGATTTTCGGTCTTTTTTTTCTTTTATGATATAGAAAGTCATGTTAGAATGTAGTTGAAAACATGAAGGTTCGAAAGAATTACAACCTGAATTTTCGTTTTTTCTGAATAAATGAGAAAAAACTATTGGGAATCGATGTAATTCGTTCAGAAAAGGGGGATTTTGGTGGATCATTTAAAACGTCAAGATGAAAAGGTATTTGCTGCAATTGAGGCAGAACTAGGAAGACAGCGTTCAAAGATTGAGTTAATTGCTTCGGAAAACTTCGTAAGTGAATCAGTAATGGAGGCACAAGGTTCTGTTTTAACGAATAAGTATGCTGAAGGATATCCTGGAAAACGTTACTATGGTGGCTGTGAGCACGTAGACGTAGTGGAAGATATCGCACGTGATCGCGCGAAAGAAATTTTTGGTGCAGAGCATGTAAATGTTCAACCACATTCTGGTGCGCAAGCGAACATGGCAGTATACTTCACAATTTTAGAGCAAGGCGATACAGTACTTGGTATGAATTTATCCCATGGTGGTCACTTAACACACGGAAGCCCTGTTAACTTCAGTGGAGTACAATATAATTTCGTAGAATATGGCGTGGATGCTGAGTCTCACCGTATTAATTACGATGATGTATTAGCAAAAGCGAAAGAACATAAACCAAAATTAATCGTTGCAGGTGCAAGTGCATATCCTCGTGTTATCGATTTCAAACGATTCCGTGAGATTGCAGATGAAGTGGGTGCATACTTTATGGTTGATATGGCACATATCGCTGGTTTAGTAGCTGCTGGTTTACATCCAAACCCAGTACCGCATGCACATTTCGTTACAACGACAACACATAAAACATTACGTGGTCCACGTGGTGGTATGATTTTATGTGAAGAGCGATTTGCAAAACAAATTGATAAATCAATCTTCCCTGGTATTCAAGGCGGTCCACTTATGCACGTAATTGCTGCAAAAGCTGTTGCGTTTGGTGAGACACTACAAGATGAGTTTAAAACATATGCACAAAATATCATTAATAATGCGAATCGCTTAGCTGAAGGTCTTCAAAAAGAAGGACTTACACTTGTTTCTGGTGGAACAGACAATCATTTAATCTTAATTGATGTTCGTAACTTAGAAATTACAGGTAAAGTAGCAGAGCACGTATTAGATGAAGTTGGTATTACAGTGAACAAAAATACAATTCCATTTGAAACAGCAAGCCCATTTGTAACAAGCGGTGTACGTATCGGTACGGCAGCTGTAACATCTCGTGGTTTCGGTTTAGAAGAAATGGATGAAATTGCATCACTTATTGCTTACACATTAAAAAATCATGAAAATGAAGTTGCATTAGAAGAAGCACGTAAGCGTGTAGAAGCGTTAACGAGCAAATTCCCAATGTACACAGACCTATAATAAATGGAAGAAGACTGCTGAGACGTAATTGTTTTGGCAGTCTTTTTTTTGGACATATATTGTTCTTTAAGTATGTATACAAATGATGAATAAATTTTGGCGATATAATGAAGGATACAGCTCCCATAATTGGTAAAGATACTAGATAGATTCATCGTAAAATCATGATTTTGCCAAATTTGCCCTTGAATATTAGTAGCGTTTTCTTTACAATCGTAAATAGTGTAAAAAAGCGTGTAAACGCATGAATATCATCTAAAGGAGAGATTCACATGGGAAAACTGTATGTATTTGATCACCCGTTAATTCAACATAAGATTACATATATTCGCGATAAGAATACAGGTACGAAAGATTTTCGTGAATTAGTGGACGAAGTAGCAAGCTTAATGGCTTTCGAAATTACTCGCGATCTTCCACTTAAAGACATTGAAATTGAAACACCTGTAAGCAAAGCGACAACAAAAGTGATCGCTGGTAAAAAACTTGGTTTAATTCCGATTTTACGTGCAGGTTTAGGAATGGTTGATGGAATTCTGAAATTAATTCCAGCAGCAAAAGTAGGACACGTTGGTTTATACCGTGACCCTAAAACATTGCAACCGGTAGAATACTATGTGAAACTTCCAACGGATGTAGAAGAACGTGACTTTATCGTACTAGATCCGATGCTAGCAACAGGTGGTTCTGCAGCTGAAGCAATTAATTCTCTGAAAAAGCGCGGTGCAAAACAAATCAAATTAATGTGTATCGTTGCAGCTCCAGAAGGAGTAAAAGTAGTACAAGAAGAACATCCTGATGTTGATATTTATGTAGCAGCATTAGATGAGAAATTAAATGACCACGGATATGTAGTACCAGGTCTTGGTGATGCTGGTGACCGTTTATTCGGAACGAAGTAAGACAACTGACGAGAGGGATTCCCCTCTCGTTTTTTTATGTCTCGATTAGGTAGGGGAGGGGGGATAAATATACATAGTATATACAACATAAGTTGCATACACTTCACATATAATATAGAAGTCTTACGTCTAAAGAGCACTATATTATGGAAGGAAAGCGTTATATCTTAAAAATATAATAGTGACAAACTTGTGAACATTCTCTTCTATTATAAAGAGAAAACTGTTAGAAATTGCATATCTCTAACCAGTATTTAGAAGGGGAACGTTTTCATTTTTGGGAGGAAATGACTAATACTCAAATTTTTTGATTTTTTACGATTTCTCGTTGACACTGTTAATACCCTATTGTATGCTAACAACGGGGATAGATGGTAGGGCTTTCAGTGACAAAAATACATCTATTCCGTGACGAAAATGTAAACTTTTTATTTTGTATAGGATTTATGCAAAAAAATGAGTTATTATTAACACATCGTGAATGAGGGTTACATATTGGAGGGATGAATCCTTGCAAAAAAACGATCGCAGCCATATAAAAGCTTATGCTTTAATGTCAGGTATTCTTGCTCAGTTAGTCGGTTCTATTCTTGTTGGAATCTTTGGTGGGCAGTGGATTGATAATAAGGTTGGAACGTTTCCATTGTTTCTTATTATAGGGTTATTACTTGGATTAGGAACAGGGGTATACGCAATGATTCGACTCATTCGACATTACTATTCGGGAGAGCAATGATGATAGACGTACATGGACTTGTCCAAAGACAAAAGAAATATATGTACTACTTGCTTGCGCTTCTAGTGCTAGGATGGGGATTCACCTCTTACAAGGATGTGTTTCTTGGGCTGATTATCGGAACGATTTTCAGTTTTCTTAGTTTGCGCATCATTGCACGTAGAACAGACAAGCTGTTGGATCGCGTAACAAATGGAGAAAATGTGAAGTTTAAAGCAACAGCGGTAAGTACATATTCGAGATTCGCCACGATTGGGTTATTAATTTTATTTGCAGCCAAATATCAAGAGTTAATTGCGATGTGGGGCTTAGGTGTGGGATTGCTGACAGGATACCTTGTCATGATCATAGATTTTCTTTATTTAGAGTATAAGAGCAGGGAAGAGAGGTGAATTACTAGTGGAACACGGTAGATTAGTTGAATTTCTAGGTTTAACGTTCGATTTGTCATCAGTTATGATGGTTACTGTAGCAGCAGTTATTGTTTTCTTAATCGCTGTTATCGGAACTCGCAGCTTAGCTCTTCGCCCAACAGGAATGCAAAATTTCATGGAATGGGTGTTTGACTTCGTGAAAGGGATTATCAATAGTACGATGGACTGGAAAACAGGTGGACGTTTCTTAACGCTTGGCGTTACGCTTATCATGTTTATCATCGTATCGAACTTCCTTGGTTTACCATTCATGTATTCAACAGTTGAGGCTGGCGAACATATTGCATGGTGGAGATCACCAACGTCTGATCCAGCAGTTACATTAACATTAGCCGTGATGGTAGTTACCCTCACCCATTATTATGGAATTAAGATGAAGGGTACGAAAGAATACGTTAAAGGTTATTTCCAACCGATGAAATTCTTATTCCCATTAAAGGTTATTGAGGAGTTTGCTAACACATTAACGTTAGGTCTTCGTTTATTCGGTAACATTTATGCAGGTGAGATTTTATTAGGATTACTTGCTAAGTTAGGCGGGGCATCATTCCTTGGAGCATTGGGTGCGCTTGTACCAATGTTAGCATGGATGGGATTCAGCGTATTCGTTGGATCAATCCAGTCATTTATTTTCGTTATGTTAACGATGGTTTATATGGCTCATAAAGTCAGTCATGACCATTAATATAATTTAAGTAAGAAAAAAATTATTTTTTTATAATACAAAGGAGGACAAATTAAATGAGTTTAGGTGTAATCGCAGCTGCAATTGCAATTGGTTTATCAGCATTAGGTGCAGGTATTGGTAACGGTCTTATCGTATCACGTACAATCGAAGGTGTTGCTCGTCAACCAGAATTAAAAGGCGCACTTCAAACAATTATGTTCATCGGGGTTGCTTTAGTTGAGGCACTTCCAATCATCGGTGTAGTTATTGCTTTCATCGTAATGAACAAATAAGGGAGACTCCCCTTACATAGATGGCGAAGAGTGTTTTTCCGAACTTTCTTCGCCATTGCTTTATGAATGAAACGTATGTCTTTTTTTTTCATATGATCAATTTAGATATTTTGAAGGGAGTGAATCCTTGTGCCAACTTTATTATTAGGGGCTGCCATTCCATTTGGAACGATTGCTTATACATTGTTCATTTTCTTACTTCTATTAGTAATGCTACGCAAATTTGCGTGGGGTCCTTTAATGGGAATTATGAAAGAACGTGAAGAGCATGTTACTAATGAAATCGACGCTGCAGAAAGAAGTAACGCTGAAGCGAAGAAGTTAGTAGAAGAACAACGTGAAATGTTAAAACAATCACGTGTTGAAGCACAAGAGTTAATCGAAAGAGCGAAAAAACAAGCTGTAGATCAAAAAGATGTTATTGTTGCTGCTGCGAAAGAAGAAGCAGAATCAATTAAAGCATCTGCTGTACAAGAAATTCAACGCGAAAAAGAGCAAGCGATTGCTGCTTTACAAGAACAAGTTGCTTCTTTATCTGTTCAAATTGCTTCTAAAGTAATTGAAAAAGAATTAAAAGAAGAAGATCAAGTGAAGTTAATTCGCGATTATATTAAAGAAGTAGGAGAAGCGCGATGAGCAATGGGATTGTAGCAAAACGTTATGCTGTCGCTCTTTTTAAAATTGCTAAAGAAAAACACGTATTAGAAATGTTTGAAGAGGAATTACGCCTTGTACAAAACGTTTATGTAAAGAACGGAGAACTACATAGCTTTTTAACGCAACCGAACATTTCAAAGGAACAAAAGAAAACGTTTCTTGCAAACGTATTCGGATCTGTTTCTGAATCTATTTTAAATACGTTATATATTTTAATTGATAACAAACGCATTGATATTTTACCTGAAATTGCAGATGAATATGTTGTTCTTGCTAATGAAGAACGTAACGTAGCGGACGCAACTGTATATTCTACTCGTCTTCTATCAGAAGAAGAGAAGCTTAACATTGCAGAAGCATTTGCAAAGAGAACGGGAAGAGATGCAATTCGCGTGAAAAATGTTGTAGATGAAGATTTACTAGGCGGCATTAAAGTACGTATTGGAAATCGCATTTATGACGGAAGTTTACAAGGCAAATTAGCACGTATTCAACGTGAATTAATGAAGAATAGATAGGGGTGAAGCACATGAGCATCAGAGCTGAGGAAATTAGCGCACTGATAAAGCAACAAATCGAGAACTATCAGTCTGAAATCGAAGTTAGTGATGTTGGTACAGTTATCCAAGTTGGTGACGGTATCGCGCGTGCTCATGGTCTTGATAACGTTATGGCTGGTGAACTTGTAGAGTTCTCTAACGGCGTTATGGGACTAGCACAAAACTTAGAAGAAAACAACGTAGGTATTATTATCTTAGGACCTTACACAGAAATCCGTGAAGGTGACGAAGTTCGTCGTACTGGTCGCATCATGCAAGTACCAGTAGGAAAAGAACTAATCGGTCGTGTTGTAAACCCATTAGGTCAACCAGTTGATGGTTTAGGCCCAATCAATACAACAAACACTCGTCCAATCGAAAGTCCAGCACCAGGTGTAATGGATCGTAAATCTGTTCATGAACCACTTCAAACAGGTATTAAAGCGATCGATGCTCTTGTACCAATTGGCCGTGGACAACGTGAGTTAATCATCGGTGACCGCCAAACAGGTAAAACAGCAGTTGCACTTGATACAATCATTAACCAAAAAGATGAAGATATGATTTGTATCTATGTAGCTATCGGACAAAAAGAATCAACTGTACGTAACGTAGTAGAAACACTACGTAAGCACGGTGCATTAGAGTACACAATCGTTGTAACTGCATCTGCTTCTCAACCAGCTCCATTATTATACTTAGCTCCTTATGCTGGTGTAACAATGGGTGAAGAGTTCATGTACAATGGTAAACACGTATTAGTAGTATATGATGACTTATCAAAACAAGCAGCGGCTTACCGTGAGCTGTCATTACTATTACGTCGTCCTCCAGGTCGTGAAGCTTATCCAGGGGATGTATTCTACTTACATTCTCGCTTATTAGAGCGTGCAGCAAAATTAAGTGATGCAAGAGGCGGCGGTTCTTTAACTGCACTACCTTTCATCGAAACACAAGCAGGGGACGTATCAGCATACATCCCAACAAACGTAATCTCTATTACGGATGGACAAATCTTCTTACAATCTGACCTATTCTTCTCTGGCGTACGTCCAGCGATCGATGCGGGTACTTCTGTATCTCGTGTTGGTGGATCTGCTCAGATTAAAGCGATGAGTAAAGTATCAGGTACACTTCGTCTTGACCTTGCATCTTACCGTGAGTTAGAAGCGTTCGCTCAGTTCGGTTCTGACCTTGATAAAGCAACTCAAGCGAAACTAAACCGTGGTGCTCGTACTGTTGAGGTATTAAAACAAGGATTACACAAACCGTTACGTGTAGAGAAACAAGTTATCATTCTTTACGCTTTAACACGTGGATTCCTAGATGATATCCCAGTAGTAGATATCACTCGTTTCGAAGAAGAATTCCATGCTTGGTTAGATTCTAATGCGACTGACTTATTAGAAGAAATCCGCACAACTAAGAAACTTGCGGATGACGACAAATTTGCAGCAGCAATTAACGGATTTAAAAAAGTATTCGTAGCTTCTGAGTAATAAATAAAAGCTCCAGGGGCTCGTTCAAGCCGCTGGAGTTAGATAATATATAAAGGCATCTCAATTTTTGAGATTGCTGACGGTTATGTAAAGGAAAAGAGTAGGTGCACCTATTCTTTTCCTTCAATCATGAGCAAGAATATCTTGCAACGTAGATTAGGAAGAGGATTCTTACTAATCGTGCCAACTTCCGGAAAAAAGGTGGTGAAAACCTGTGGCATCTTTACGCGATATAAAAGCGAAGATTACCTCGACAAAGAAAACGAGTCAAATTACGAAAGCGATGGAGATGGTATCTGCATCTAAGTTAAACCGTGCAGAGCAAAATGCTAAATCTTTCGTTCCGTATATGGAAAAGATTCAAGAAGTAGTAGCGAGCATTGCGCAAGGAAGCAAAGGAATTAATCATCCAATGCTAAATGCGCGTCCTGTAAAGCGTACAGGATACATCGTTATTACATCGGATCGCGGACTAGCAGGTGGTTATAACAGTAACGTATTACGTACAGTTAGTAACGTAATTCGTGAACGTCATAATATGGATTCAAACCAATATTCTATTATTGTGCTTGGACGACTAGGACGTGATTATTTAAAACGTCGCGGCTTTAACATCATTGATGAAGTAGTTGGACTATCTGACCATCCATCATTTACTGATATTAAAGATCTTGCTTCTCGAGCAATTGCGATGTTTGCAGATGGAGCTTATGATGAGCTGTATATTTACTACAACCACTATGTAAGTAAAATTTCACAAGAAGTAACGGAAAATAAAATTTTACCGCTTACTGATGTGGCGTCTGATAAAAAGACGACAGCTTATGAATTCGAACCTTCTGAAGAAGAAATTTTAAAAGTACTATTGCCACAATACGCAGAAAGCTTAGTGTACGGTGCATTACTAGACGGTAAAGCAAGTGAACACGCAGCGCGTATGACAGCAATGAAGAGTGCTACAGACAACGCAATGGAAGTTATCGATTCACTTACACTTTCATTCAACCGTGCGCGTCAAGCAGCGATTACGCAAGAGATTACGGAAATCGTTGGTGGAGCAGCAGCGTTAGAATAGTATTAAAAAGCGTAGGCGGCTCTTTCAAAAGAGTCGCGTAAGCATAAACCAATAAAAAATTAAAAGCTAACTGCTCGTAGCGAGTTGGCTAATTAAAAGAAAGCTAGGAGGGAACCCGATGAATAAAGGGCGCGTTACGCAAATCATGGGTCCGGTTGTAGACGTTAAGTTTGATGGCGGAAAGCTACCAGAAATCTACAACGCCCTTACGGTAAAACAAAGCAACGAAAACGGAGCAAGCATTAACTTAACATTTGAAGTTGCACTTCATTTAGGTGATGATACAGTTCGTACAGTTGCAATGTCTTCCACAGATGGACTTGTTCGTGGCACAGAAGTAGAAGATACTGGTAAAGCAATCTCTGTACCAGTTGGTGATGTAACACTTGGTCGCGTATTTAACGTATTAGGTGATGCAATTGACTTAGATGGTGAAGTTCCAGCCGATGTACATCGTGATCCAATTCACCGTCAAGCACCTGCATTCGAAGAATTATCTACTAAAGTAGAAATTCTTGAAACTGGTATTAAAGTAGTAGACTTACTTGCTCCTTACATCAAGGGTGGTAAGATCGGTCTATTCGGCGGTGCCGGCGTAGGTAAAACGGTATTAATTCAGGAATTAATTAACAACATCGCACAAGAACACGGTGGTATCTCTGTATTCGCTGGTGTAGGTGAGCGTACTCGTGAGGGTAATGACTTATACCACGAAATGAGCGATTCTGGCGTAATTAAGAAAACTGCGATGGTATTCGGACAAATGAACGAGCCACCTGGAGCACGTCAACGTGTTGCATTAACAGGTTTAACAATGGCTGAACATTTCCGTGATGAGCAAGGACAAGACGTACTATTGTTCATCGATAACATCTTCCGTTTCACGCAAGCAGGTTCTGAAGTATCTGCCCTTCTTGGTCGTATGCCATCTGCGGTAGGTTACCAACCAACTCTTGCGACAGAAATGGGTCAATTACAAGAGCGTATTACATCTACAAATAAAGGGTCTATCACGTCTATCCAAGCGGTATATGTACCAGCCGATGACTATACGGATCCAGCACCAGCTACAACGTTCGCTCACTTAGATGCAACAACAAACTTAGAGCGTCGTTTAACACAAATGGGTATTTACCCAGCCGTAGATCCATTAGCATCTACATCTCGTGCACTTTCTCCAGAAATCGTAGGAGAAGAGCATTATGAAGTAGCTCGTCAAGTACAGCAAACTTTACAGCGTTATAAAGAGCTTCAAGACATCATCGCTATCTTAGGTATGGATGAGTTATCTGAAGAAGATAAGTTAGTTGTACATCGTGCTCGTCGTATTCAATTCTTCTTATCTCAAAACTTCCACGTAGCTGAGCAGTTTACAGGTCAAAAAGGTTCTTACGTACCTGTAAAAAATACAGTTAGTGGTTTCAAAGAAATTCTAGAAGGAAAATATGATGACCTTCCAGAAGATGCATTCCGCTTAGTTGGTGGCATTGAAGAAGTTATTGAAAACGCGAAGAAAATGATGGCGTAAGGCCTTAGGAGGGACGAAGTATGAAGACATTTCCAGTCAGTATTGTAACTCCTGATGGACCGGTTTACGAAAAAGAAGTAGAAATGGTAAGCGTAAAAGCAGAGAGTGGGGAAATGGGGATCTTACCGGGTCACATTCCAACTGTTGCACCATTAAAAATTAGTGCAGTTCGTCTGAAAAATGGTGGGCACACTGATTATGTAGCAGTAAGCGGTGGCTTTATCGAAGTTCGTCCAGATAAAGTAACTGTATTATCATCATCTGCTGAAGAAGCAAACCATATCGACATCCATCGTGCAAATGAAGCGAAGCGTCGTGCTGAGCAACGTATGCAAGATAAACAAGCACATGTTGACTTTAGACGTGCAGAAATGGCCTTACAGCGTGCTGTGAACCGTTTAAACGTTTCCGATATGAAATAAAAAATCCGTAAAGGCTTTGCCTTTACGGATTTTTTTATGTAATTCATGGATAATTTTACAAAAATGGTATAATTATATTGATGCTTGTATAAGTAGAGAATGTACAACAATTAATAAAGGGGATGAATAAATGATTGGTGAAATGAAACGAGAAGCGTTGCACTCTTTAAAGGGAAAATGGGGGCTAGGAGTCGGATCAACGATTTTATATTTTATTTTAAGTTATGTTGTTTCAATGGCTGCAATGCTTATACTTTTAATTCCAGGAATTATTATATTTTTCTTATTTGCTGGTTTAACAGGATCAATTGAAGAGGAAGCGATGTCAATCGGAGCAGGTATTACATTTGGGATTTTTTATTGCATTATGATAATTTTAAGTAATGCATCGTATGGAATTACATCATACGGTTATATAAATGTATTTCTACAGATTAGTAAAAGAGAAGGTGCTAAAGTAGATCATTTATTTGAAGGGTTTCGTGGTTTTAAAAGAATGATGAAAACGATGTGGGCGATGCTTGCGATTTTATTATATACAGGTACATGGATTCCAATGTTGCTAGTAGCCTTATTCGCATTTTTGGGTGAAGAAGGAAATACGTCGTTTACTATCGCCTTCTTTGTACTAGTAGCTATTTCAATCGTTGTTATGATTGTGATGTATTTTTCTTATGCGATGACGTACTATGTAATGGTTGAAAATCCAGAGTATAGTGTGTCACAAGCAATGAAAGAAAGTAAGCGTCTTATGAAGGGACATAAATTAGATTTGTTTCTTTTATGGCTTAGTTTTATAGGATGGGGTATTTTAGCGATTTTAACACTTGGAATAGGTTTTCTTTGGCTTAGCCCGTATATGAGTACAACGACAGCGCATTTTTATCGCTATCTTTCAAAAGATGAATTGTAGTAGGAACATGCTATACTAATAGAGTTATTGTGTATAGGAGGCTACGTATGATTGGTGATTTAAAAGGAGAAGCATTAGATTCATTAGAAGGGAAATGGGGATTAGCTGTCGGGGCAACATTACTCATTTCAATTCTTATCACGATTTTTAGTTTTAGTATTGAGTGGGGATTTTCTACAATGATTGGTGGAAAAGAAACAAGTGGTTCACTTTCAATGAATATCCTTACAGTTTTTGTTACGGGACCGTTAACTTTAGGTGGATATTATCTTGCTTTAAATATTCTTCGTGAAAAGCAAGCTAGTATCGGTAATATATTCATTTGGTTTTCAGAGGGAAAAAGATTTCTAAAATCATTTTTATTATATTTATTAGTAAATCTTTATCTTTTCTTATGGATGTTACTATTTATTATCCCAGGCATTATTAAATCATTTTCTTATGCGATGACGTACTTTATTATAAACGACCATCCTGAGTATTCACTGAACCAAGCTATTACAGAAAGCCGTCGTATGATGGATGGACATAAGATGGAGTATTTCATTTTATGTTTAAGCTTTATTGGTTGGTTTATATTAAGTTGTATTACATTAGGGATTGGATTCCTATGGTTAATTCCATATTTTTATACGACGTCAGCAGCTTTTTATGAAGAGGTTGCAGAGGAATATTACGAGAAAACAATTCCGACACTATAAAGTGGGGCATCTCACGTTGATGACTAGTTTTACTGTCAGCAAATAGTATGATAAAAACACCGAGTATGAGCTATTGGTTCATACTCGGTGTTTTTTGTAGGAATTTTATAAATTGATGACTAGTAAGTGGTTTACTGAAATAGTAACCTTGCATGTATTTACAGTTGTTCTTTTGTAGAAACTTAAGTTGTTTTTCTGTTTCAATTCCTTCAGCAACGACAGAAAGGTTTAAAGTATTTGCAAGGGAAAGGATAGTGGAAACGATGGCTCTTTCTTCAGGTCGATGATCGGCTAGTTGTGTAAATTCTCTCGGTACTTTTAATGTATCGATAGGGAAAAGTGATAAATAAGCGAGAGAAGAATAGCCGGTACCGAAGTCATCAATGGACGTTTGAATACCATATTCCTTTAGTTGCTTTAGTCTGGATAATGTTTCTTTTTCATTGATCATCGCAATTCGTTCTGTTAACTCAAGTGTTACATATTTTGGATCAACTTTAACATCTGTTAGTATTTGTGAAATGTTCTCGATTAAATGCTCTTGCTGGAATTCTTTTGCTGATAAGTTAACACTTATTTTTAAATCTTGGTAGCCAAAAGTATGCCATATTTTTAACTGAAGACAAGATTCTTTTAATACCCAATGACCGAGTGGAACGACTTGTGGCGTCTCTTCTACAATTGGAATGAACTCACATGGTGGTATTTCACCTAGGAGGGGGTGTTTCCAGCGTATTAATGCTTCAGCACCAATAATCTTTTTCGTCGTAATATCAATTTGTGGTTGATAGACGAGATAAAATTCTTTGTTTACTAAAGCGAGTGGTAAATCTTTTTCAATTCGAGCTTTTCGTTCCATTTTTTTATACAATTCTTTCGTGTACAGAGAGCTACCGTTTTTTCCTTTACTTTTTGCTTCGTACATGGCCATATCAGCATGCTGCAAGATTGATAATGGATCTTCACCTGCTTCAGGATAGATTGCAATCCCGATGCTCGGTGAGATTTGTAAGTGTTGATTTTCGATTTCGAATGGTTCGTTCATGGCCGCTACAATCGTATCAGCTATTTTTTTAACATCTGGCCTTTTTTTATAATTTTCGATAAGAATTGTGAACTCATCCCCAGCTAATCGGGCAAGCTTCATATTTGGTGTCGATATTTCTTCGAGTCTTTTTGCTACTGCAATTAATAGAAGGTCTCCTACCCTATGACCGAGAGTATCATTAATAACTTTAAAACGGTCTAGGTCGAGAAACATAACAGCAAAAGGCCTTTTTGATAATTCAGATCGAGCAATTGCTTGTTCTACATATTGATGAAATGCACGGCGATTTGCAAGCTCTGTTAAAGTATCACGATAGGCTAGGAAATTAATTTGCTCTTGTTGTTGTTTACTTTCCGTAATATCTTTAATCATTAAATAAACACCAGAAATATGATCCTTTAAAAAGATAGGAACAGCGGTAACATGCAAGTAGTAAATATCTCTGTTCTTATGATACGCCCGTACTTCTAAAGAAATAGATTTCCCCTTTTTTACATGACGAAAGGCATTAATGATGTCTTCCAAATCTTCTTCATACGTAAGTGAATAGTATGGTTGCTTTAATAATTCATTTGTTTGATAACCGAGTAAAGTAGTACCAGCGTTGTTCACGTTGAGAAAATTACCATACAAGTCTAATGTGAAAATTGGATCTGGATGATGCTCGTATAAAGATTTAAACATTTGTTGGTTATGATATAGTTCATTTTTTTGTTCTACTAAATCTTCTGTACGTAATTCGATTTGTTTCTCGAGTTCTAAGTTGAATTGCATTTGGGCTAGTAATAATATTTTATTTTGTTTTCGAACTAAACTATGGCGTATGAGAACGAAGGAGAAAGTTATCATAAGCCCGATTACTACAATAGGTGCAAAAACGTATTCAACTAATATAAAAACAATAAGCATGACTACAGAAATATAAGGTAATGACAATCTGATCGATTCCCCAAGTTTAGGTGTTAATAGTACTTGCTCTTGTTTTTCAGGTTCTTTTGTATGCAGAATACAGGCGATCGCTACTAGTACTAAAGTTACTTGATAGAGAGGGGTAACTGTAAACATAGAATACTCGGGTGTGAAGTATTTGATATAAGCATAAATCGCATCAGTAGTAGCATATAAAATTAAAGCACTGCCAAGAAGCGCACCAACTTTTTGGGGTAATAAGGATAATGGCTTGAATAACAGATTGATTCCTATGAGAAGAAAGAGTAAATCAGCCATTGGATAGGTAAGTTGAACAAATATGTCGATATAGGATGTTGAAGAAACGTGAATCGTTCGTTCAATAAGTAAGTAGTAACTTAAAGTGAATTGTGCTGTAACAATAATACAAATATCACATATCATAAAAAGCTTTTCTAATAAATCTCGGTTATAAATGATCTCATATAGAAAGGCCAATGCAAAGCTAATTAAAAAAAGTAGGTAAAAAAAGTCGGACGAATCAACGAATGTATAGTAGTCCTTTAAAATTAAACGTTGATAGGCAACGACTATATCACCAATGAAATAAGATAGGGTTCCAACAGATAATATGGTCCAAAATAAACGAGGTAACCCTTCTTTCCTATTTGAAAAATAAAGTATATAACTACAAGCGATAATATCAATGAATAGGGTACTCATTCCAATTAATATTTGAAAAGGAAATGAGTATTCATACAGAAAAGGCATTGCCACGTAATGAATTGCTATAGACAACAATATAATACTTATAAGAATAGTTACATGTGTTTGTTTTTTCATTTATCTCACCCACTGTATATACATATAAATTCCTCTTTTTATTTTTTATAGTTTCTTGAAACATATATATAATTTCTATACTTATTTTGCACAGGTATAGCGAGTTGTAAAAATAGATTTTAATAATTCTCGTTTCTGTCCCCAACATATCGACATAGGAATTTGAAGTTTGTTATAATGATTAAAATAGTTGCATTATTTAGAAAAATTTAAAAATAATAATTGCTGCAACTAGGACATATTGTTTACTAAGTGAACTTGTTCTTAATTCAGGGGGGAGGGTTTCACAATGGCAAGTGTATATGAAAATAGTTATATGATCGTTTTGATTTTCTTGCTATTAGGCATATTGCTGCCGGTAGTGGCTCTTACATTAGGAAGGATGCTGCGCCCAAACAAACCAAGTGCAGCGAAAGCGACGACGTATGAGAGTGGGATTGAGCCTTTTCATGATGCGAATATTCGGTTTCATGCTCGTTATTATATTTTTGCTTTATTGTTTGTCATCTTTGATGTAGAAACTTTATTTTTATATCCATGGGCTGTTGCATATGACAAGCTCGGTTTATTTGCACTGATTGAAATGCTCATCTTTGTTGTAATGTTGCTAGTTGGATTAGCGTATGCTTGGAAAAAGAAGGTGTTACAATGGTTATAAATTTTGAGGAATTACATCCAAATGAGCGAGCGGAATTAGAACGAAATATCTTTTTTTCTACATTGGAGCAGTTAAAAGGATGGGCACGGAGCAATTCTTTATGGCCGATGACATTCGGACTAGCATGCTGTGCAATTGAAATGATGGGAGTAGGTTCATCACATTACGATTTGGATCGATTTGGGTCATTTTTTCGGACTTCACCAAGGCAATCGGACGTTATGATTGTGTCGGGAACGGTAACGAAGAAGATGGCTCCTATTGTTCGGCGTTTATACGATCAAATGCCCGAACCAAAATGGGTTATTGCGATGGGATCTTGTGCGACAGCAGGTGGCCCATATGTAAATTCATACGCTGTTGTGAAAGGTGTGGATCAAATTGTACCAGTTGATGTGTATATCCCTGGTTGCCCACCAAATCCCGCTGCTTTAATTTATGGAATTAATAAATTGAAAGAAAAAATTCGTTACGAGGCAAAGACGGGAAAGCAGGTGACGAATAAATGAGTGATCCAAACAAAGACTTAGAGGATTTGAAAAGAGAAGCAGCTAGGCGTGCGAAAGAAGAGGCGAGAAAGCGTCTTGTTGCGAAACATGATGCAGAAATAAGTAAACTTGAGGAAGAAAATCGGGAAAAAGAGAAAGCGCTACCAAAAAATGACGATATGACTGTAGAAGAAGCAAAACGACGTGCAGCCGCGGCCGCAAAAGCAAAAGCGGCAGCGCTAGCGAAGCAAAAAAGAGAAGGAATAGAAGAGATACCGGAAGAAGAAAAGGTCAAAGCGAAGGCGAAGGCAGCAGCGGCCGCAAAAGCGAAAGCCGCGGCGTTAGCGAAACAAAAAAGAGAAGGAACAGAAGAGGTACCGGAAGAAGAAAAGGCCAAAGCGAAGGCAAAGGCAGTGGCGGCTGCAAAAGCGAAAGCGGCGGCGTTAGCGAAGCAGAAGGCCTCGCAAGGTGATGGGGATTCGGGGGATGAAAAGGCGAAAGCAATTGCAGCAGCTAAGGCGAAGGCGGCTGCGGCGGCAAGGGCGAAGACAAAGGGCGCTGAAGGTAAGAAAGAAGAGGTGCCGAAGCAGGAAGAGCCATCTGTGAATCAACCGTATTTAAATCAGTATGTTGAGGTTATTAAGGGGGAAATAGGAGAGGATACATTAGTAGATTCCTATATTAATAAACTTTCAAAAGATGTGCCAACTCTTGTGGCGGAGCCCTCAAAATATTATGAAGTGATGGAATTACTGCGATTCCATGAGGGACTTGCTTTTGATTATATGTCAGAGTTACATGCGACGGATTTTGTGACACATATGGAAGTATATGTTCATTTATTTTCATATGGAAAGAAACAGTCAGTAGCGGTGAAGGTGAAGCTGGATAGGGAAGAGCCGCAAGTAGAATCGGTGACAGCGTTTTGGAAAGGCGCGGACTGGCCAGAGCGAGAAGCGTATGATTTGCTGGGCATTGTATTTAAGGGGCATCCGAATTTATCACGTATTTTAATGCCGGACGATTGGATAGGGCATCCGCTTAGGAAAGATTATGAACCGTATGATGTGGAGGTGTAGCTTATGATCCGTACGGAAGAAATGCTTTTGAATGTAGGTCCTCAGCATCCGAGTACGCATGGTGTGTTCAGGCTTGTTATTAAGATTGACGGAGAAATTATTAAAGAAGCTACACCGGTTATTGGATATTTGCATCGCGGGACTGAAAAGATTGCTGAGAGTTTACAGTATACGCAAATTATCCCTTATACAGATCGAATGGACTATTTATCAGCAATGACGAATAATTACGTCATTTGCCATGCTGTAGAGACGATGATGGGGCTTGAAATCCCTGAGCGGGCCGAATACTTGCGAGTACTTGCAATGGAGCTTGGGAGGATTGCGAGCCACCTCGTTTGGTGGGGGACAAATCTTCTTGATATAGGAGCGGTCAGCCCGTTTTTGTACGCGTTTCGTGAACGAGAGATGATTATAAATTTATTAAACGAATTATGCGGTGCTCGGCTTACTTTTAACTATATGAGAGTCGGGGGTGTAAAGTGGGATGCGCCGGACGGTTGGATTGAAAAAGTGGAAGAGTTTGTTCCGTATATGCGAGAGCAATTGGCAGGTTATCATGATCTCGTTAGCGGTAATGAGATTTTCTTAAATCGTGTAAAAGGCGTTGGTATATATAGCGCGGAAGAAGCGATTTCGTATTCTTTAAGCGGAGCGAATTTGCGGTGCACCGGAGTAAACTGGGATCTTCGCAAGGATGAACCGTACTCCATTTATGATCGTTTTGATTTCGATATTCCTGTTGGGAGTGTGGGAGATGCTTGGGATCGTTACGTTTGCCGCATGCAAGAGATTGAGGAGTCATTAAAAATTGTTGAGCAAGCTGTCCAGCAGTTCCCGAAAGACGGAGCCGTGCTGGCGAAAGTACCGAAAATCATTAAGGCGCCGAAAGGGGAAGCGTTCGTCCGTATAGAGTCGCCGCGCGGAGAGATTGGTTGCTATATTGCTAGTGACGGAAAGAAAGAGCCATACCGTTTGAAGTTTCGCAGGCCGTCTTTTTACAATTTGCAAATTTTACCGAAGTTATTAAAAGGTGAAAACATCGCCAATTTAATTACGATTTTAGGTGGAGTGGATATTGTGCTTGGGGAGGTTGATGGCTAATGATTGAGACGCTCTTACAATCACCTTCAAGCTGGACGAATTTCTTCATTTTTTTCGGATTAGCGGTGCTCCTATTATTTGCAGTCCTTGGCTTCGTTACATATGGTATTTTGGCAGAACGGAAAGTGATGGGATTTATGCAAGGGCGGATTGGACCCAATCAAGTTGGGGGCCGATTCGGTTTACTGCAAACGGTAGCTGATGTTTTAAAACTACTATTGAAGGAAGATAGTATTCCGAAAGCAGCAGATAAACCTTTGTTTATATTAGCTCCTGTCATTGCATTCGCGCCAGCGTTTATGGTGCTTGCAGTTATCCCGTTTACTGATAAATTTCAGTTTGCAGATATTGGCGTAGGCTTACTGTATTACATTGCTGTTTCTGGGATTACGACAATCGGCGTTGTAACTGGGGGATGGGCATCAAATAATAAATATTCCCTTTTAGGAGGGATGCGTGCGGCGGCGCAAATGATTTCTTATGAAATCCCACTCGTAATGAGTGTAATTGGCGTCGTTTTGTTAGCTGGTAGCCTAAATTTAAATGAAATTGTGGCAGCGCAGGAGAATGTTTGGTACATTTTCGTGCAGCCAATCGGTTTCGTCGTGTTTTTAATCGCAGCGGTAGCAGAGTTAAATAGGACGCCATTTGATTTACCAGAAGCGGAGTCGGAACTTGTTTCTGGATATCATACGGAATACTCAGGGTTTCGCTGGGCGTTTTTCATGCTTTCAGAGTACGTATATTTCTTTGGAATGGCATCTTTAATTACAGTGCTCTTTTTAGGTGGGTGGAATCCAGTAATGTTTCTTGGATTTATCCCAGGAGCTGTATGGTTTGCTTTGAAATTTAGCAGTGTAGTCTTTCTATTAATTTGGTTCCGCGTTACGTTTCCACGTATAAGAGGTGATCAGTTAATGGAGTTTGGCTGGAAAGTATTATTGCCAATTGCACTTGCAAATATTTTCTTAACGGCATTGATTAAGGAGTTATTCTTCTAATCTATGAGGGGGGTGCCAGTAAGAGATGAAAGGACTATTTAAAGGATTAAAATATACACTAAGTAATTTGAGTAAGAAGAAGGTGACGTATGATTATCCGAATCAACCGTTGCCGCTGCCAGACCGTTTTCGAGGGATTCAAAAGTTTTATCCAGAAAAGTGTATTGTTTGTAATCAGTGCTCCAATATTTGCCCGACAGACTGTATTCAGTTAACGGGGAAAAAACATCCGGATCCTACGAAAAAAGGAAAAATTATCGACACGTACGATATTAATTTTGAAATTTGTATTCTGTGTGATTTATGTACAGAAGTTTGTCCGACAGAGGCGATTGTCATGACAAATAACTTTGAACTCGCGGAATATTCACGTGATGATTTATTTAAAAATTTGCAGTGGCTTGACGAAAACGACGAAAACGTCAGGAAGGAGAATAAAGCATGAATGGCGAGTTTGTAGCATTCTTTATACTATCCTTGTCTGCAATTATTGGCGGCATTTTTATGCTGAACTTAACGAAAGTCATGCATATGATGCTAGCTCTCGTTCTGACATTTCTTAGTATCGCAGGTTTGTACTTTCTTTTATCAGCTGAATTTATAGGAGTTGCACAAATTTTACTTTACTCTGGTGCCATCACAATTATTATGATTTTTGGCATTATGTTAACGAAACATAATGCGGAGAATGAATCGCGTCTTACTCTTCGAAAATGGATTATCTTCTTTGCGGTTGTAGCATTTGGGGCGGTTATGTATTTCGCTGTTAACAATATTGATTTTGCAAATGAAAGCACACAAGGAAGTTTACCTCTCCATGAAAAAAACACACTTCAAATCGGTACACTTCTCTATTCAGAATATATTATTCCATTTGAGTTAACCTCAGTTATTTTACTTGTAGCACTTGTTGGCGCAATTATTCTTGCGAAGAAGGATGAGAAAGAGGAGGATTCCAATGAGTAGCGTTCCGGCTTCTGCGTATTTAACACTTGCGATTATTTTGTTTTGCATCGGTTTATTTGGAGCTTTAACGAAGCGAAATACAGTGATTGTATTAGTTTGTATTGAATTAATGCTTAACGCAGCCAATTTAAATTTAGTAGCGTTTAGTAAATTAGGGTTGTTCCCAAATTTAACAGGACAAATTTTTTCTTTGTTTACGATGGCTGTAGCAGCAGCGGAGGCGGCGGTAGGACTCGCTATTTTGATTGCTTTGTATCGTAATCGCACGACAGTTCATGTAGATGAAATGGATACGCTCAAAGGATAACATTGTGACCGAAAAGGGGGAAGGAAACAATGATCGATTATGCATGGCTCATACCGCTTTTCCCGCTTGTTTCGTTTTTGTTACTTATTATATTCGGGAAGAAAATTAGAGAAGGAAGCAGTGTACTTAGTATTTTCTTCGTCTTTCTCTCCTTTATATTTGCGGTACTTGTATTAATAGAACGGTTTTCGAAAGTACCAGTGAAGCATAAGTGGGTATGGCTTAGAGCTGGAGATATTGATATATCATTTGGTTTTGAAGTGACTGCATTAGGGGCTTTAATGCTGTTTATTGTTACACTTGTGAGTTTACTTGTACATGTGTATTCGAAAGGTTATATGAAAGGTGATGAAAGACTACCAACCTTTTATGCCTATTTAGGGCTCTTTACATTTGCGATGCTCGGGCTTGTTATATCGCCGAATTTATTACAGCTTTATATATTTTGGGAGTTAGTAGGACTCGGTTCATTTCTACTCATCGGTTTTTACTTCTTTAAAGAAGAAGCGAAGGCTGCTGCGAAAAAGGCTTTTATTATGACCCGTATTGGAGATGTTGGTTTATTTATTGGGATGATCTTAATTTTCTGGCATGCAGGTAGTTTTGAATATGACGCAATTTTTAGAGCGATTCATACAGGTGATCTTACCCCTACGATGATTACAATAACGGCGATATTAATTTTTATCGGGGCGATGGGAAAATCAGGTCAGTTCCCGCTTCATACGTGGTTACCAGATGCAATGGAAGGACCGACGCCTGTGTCGGCACTTATTCATGCGGCGACGATGGTAGCAGCTGGCGTATATTTAGTAGCGACGATGTTCCCGCTATTTTCAGCAAGTGCGGTAGCCATGCAAACTGTTGCGATCGTTGGAGCCTTTACCGCGATTTTTGCGGCTTCTATCGGTCTCGTACAAACGGATATAAAGAGAGTGCTTGCGTATTCTACAGTTAGCCAGCTCGGGTATATGATGCTTGCATTAGGATCTGCCGGTTATGTAGCAGGTGTTTTTCATTTAACGACACACGCCTTTTTTAAAGCGCTACTATTTTTGGCGGCAGGAAGTGTCATTCATGCAGTGCATACGCAAAACATTAATAAAATGGGCGGTTTACAGAAGAAGATGAAAGTAACTGCTGCGCTATTTTTAATCGGTACACTTGCAATTAGCGGGGTACCACTCCTTTCTGGGTTCTTTAGTAAAGATGAAATTTTAGCGGCGACCTGGATGGATGGCAATTACTTTTTATTCATATTAGCAGTAATTGCGGCGTTTTTAACAGCGTTCTACATGTTCCGGCTATATTTCCTTGTCTTTACTGGGGAAGCGAAGACGAAGGAAGATGTGCAGGAATCGCCCCGCATTATGACATATCCGATGATTGTCCTTGGCGTCCTTGCAGTCGTGGCAGGCTATATAAATACACCGTGGTTTGGAACGTTTCTCGGGGATTGGCTTACGAAAGATGTAGCTTTTAAAGTGGAAGAGGCACACGGACCAGTTTGGATTATGATTGTTGCGACGCTTGTTTCATTTGCAGGGATTGTCCTCGCATATTTCATATATGGAAAGAAATCTATTTCTAGAGATTGGGCTGGGGGTGAGGGAACACCTCTTTATAACCTTATGAAAGAAAAATATTATGTGGATGAACTATACAATATGACGGTGCTTCCTATTACGAAAGGAATCGCTCATGTGCTTCGCTTATTTGAGATGTATGTAGTCGAAGGAATTGCTGTTTTAATAGGGAGTCTAGTTAAAGGAATAAGCGGACTCGGGTCTAGACTTCAAAACGGAAATGTACAAGTGTACGGAACTGTAACAGCTGTTTCGCTTGCGGTACTCGTCATTATTTTGCTCTATACGGGAGGGGATTTACGATGAATGATTTGTTATTAACGTTCTTCATTTTTTCCCCGCTTTTAGGAATTCTCTTACTTGTATTAACACCAAAAAAAGAATCGCGTACAGTGCGAGCGCTTGGTTTATTTGGAACGGCGCTTCCATTTGGAATCGCTATTGTCCTCGCTTGTACATATGCTTCTGGACAGAGTTTGTCCCTATTTGATGAAAAAGTGAAATGGATTAAATTTGGGGATTTTGCAGCGGTGGATAAAAGATGGTTCTCCATTTATTACGAACTTGGTATTGATGGTTTATCGCTCGTTATGATGGTGCTGACGGCCCTTCTAGCGACGCTTGCAGCAATTGCAGCCTTTTCTATTAAAAAGAATTTGAAAGCATTTTATATGCTGCTACTCATGCTAGAGATAGGGATGCTAGGTGTCTTCGCTGCTCAAAATTTAATGTTGTTCTTTATCTTCTTTGAAATTACGTTGCCACCAATGTTCTTATTAATTGGGAAGTGGGGGAAATTGTCGAGTGAAAAGGCTGCTTATAGTTATTTAATATATAACGGTATTGGTTCAGCAATTTTGCTCATCGTTTTTTCGGTTTTATTTGCGAAAACAGGTACAACAAATATTACAGAGCTTAAAGAAATATTAACGAGTGTAGGTGCTGGTGGAGGAATGGCTGTCTCAAGTAGCTTACAGTTCGGTTTGTTTCTTGCCATAATGATTGCTTTTGCAATTAAACTACCCGTTTTCCCGTTACATCGCTGGATGGTCAATGTACATATCGAAGCACATCCGGCTGTAGTTATGCTTCATGCGGGTGTTTTACTGAAGATTGGAGCATACGGTATGATTCGCTTCGGACAGGGGCTATTCCCGGAATACTTTCGTGAGTTTGCAACGCTAATTGCGATTTTAGGAGTTATTAATTTATTGTACGGAGCCTTCTTAGCGCTCATCCAAACGGACTTTCGGAAAGTACTTGCTTACTCTAGTATTTCGCATATGGGCATTGTATTAATGGGCCTTGCGGCGTTAAATGCACCAGGTACACAAGGAGCACTATTCCAAGTTGTGTCTCACGGTCTAATCGCAGCCTTACTCTTCTTCTTACTCGGCGTTATAGAACAGCGTTTTGGAACGTCGGATATTACAGCGCTTGGCGGACTTGCAAAAAGTGTACCAGTACTTAGTGGATTCTTCTTAGCGGGAGGAATGGCATCGCTTGGATTGCCAGGAATGTCTGGGTTTGTTAGCGAGTTTCTTGCTTTTCTCGGTTTATTCCAAGGAGAGCCAGTCATTGCAGCGGTCGGTGTACTTGGCATCATTTTAACCGCTGTATACGTATTAAGAGCAACACTTCAAATAACATTTGGTAAGAAAGAGTGGGAAGCGAAAGCTGATATACACGGGTGGGAGTATGTTCCTATTTTGCTGCTTATCTTCTGCATTATTGCAATTGGAGTAATGCCAGAAATACTAGGGGATCCGCTTCAAAATACATTGAAAACATTGGGGGTGAAGTAGGATGGATATGAATACGTTACTTAGCTTATCGTGGCATCTCATGGTGCCAGAATTCATTATTCTCGGAGCTGCCATCCTCCTTTCCATATGTGATTTGTTTTTTAAGCTGAACCATAAATATGTAGCACTTAGTGCAATCGCAGCCGTCATATTAGCAATCGTGTCATTAATCACGCTATACGGTGAACCAGCGGGAGATATTTTAAACGGATCGTTTGTGTTAGATGGGTTTTCAAAAGGGTTTAAAACGTTGTTGTTAGGCGGAGCGGCTCTCATTTTATGCACCGCAATGAGCGATGATAAGAAGAATCCAATTGAGGATAAGGGAGAATATTATTACTTATTTTTAATGGCACTTCTTGGGGCTATGTTTATGGCTTCTAGTGTCGACTTCATTACACTTTTCGTCGGTTTAGAATTACTTTCACTTTCTTCTTATATTTTAGTAGGAATACGAAAAAAGAACCGTGCATCAAATGAGGCGGCAATGAAATATGTCATTAATGGAGGAATTGGAACGGCAATTACGCTCTTTGGAATGAGTTATTTATATGGCATTACGGGGTCGACCAATATCGTGGATATGCAAAAAGTATTTGCTGGGGAACTGGCTAGTGGTATTCAATTATTGTTAGCTCTCGCATTTCTACTATTACTCATTGGGCTCTCATTCAAAATTGCAACAGTGCCGTTTCATATGTGGGCACCTGATGTATATGAAGGGGCTGCTACACCTGTTACTGCTTTTCTCGGGACGATTTCTAAAATTGCAGGGTTCCTATTAATTACTCGGTTGTTCCTCATGGTTTTTGCAAGTATATCGGTGCAAGGAGACATGCAATCTTTATACGGACGTATGAGCATATACATTGCTGTACTAGCTAGTATTACGATGATTATCGGAAACGTAGTAGCATTAAAACAATATAATGTAAAACGTCTATTTGCCTATTCGGGAATCGCACATGCGGGATATTTACTCGTGCCACTTGTAGCATTATCACCATTTACGATGGATAGCATGTGGTTTTACATGCTTGCGTATATGCTGATGAATATAGGCGCGTTTGCAATTATCCACGGCTTAATCTTACAAAGCGACAAAGAAAATATCACCATTTTCACCGGATTATATAAACGGTCGCCATTTACAGCGATCGTGATGACCATTTTTATTTTATCGTTGGCCGGGATACCAGGAACGGCTGGTTTCATCGGGAAAATTAACATCTTTTTAGGTGCACTTCATGTAGAGCCGGCTCATTACGTACTAGCTTCTATTATGATGGGGACGACAGTCATCTCATTCGTATATTATTTCCGTATTTTACAGCAAATGTTTTTCCGGACGGGAGAAGCGGAAGAGAAAATACATTTGCCATTCAATATAAAGGTTGTTATGAGCCTTTGCGCAATTTCGATTGTAATACTAGGGATTATGCCGATGATTGGATACAATTTCTTTTATGAATATTTTCCATTAATGAAAGATTTCTTCTTCTTAGGGAACGTGGTACAATAGTGAAAATAAAAGGTGTGGAGTCCTTACTCTGCGCTTTTTATTTTGTGTGAACTACAATTGAAAATGCATATAGGTATACGTTTTTAAAGAGAAAATTACGATGTGAAATGTAAGATGCTTATTTGTATTTGAAAAAGTGTGGCTCCTACTTATTATGGTATCGTTTTTATAATATTCCGTAAGTAGTAGCTGGGTAAAAAGGGGTCGGTTTTTTGGCACATCTTTTAGGGCAACAAGCACTGATTGCCATTGTTTCGCATTTATTGTTTATTACCATTACGTGGTGGGCCTTACAAGGTATTCACATTGAGCGTTTAATGAAGCCTGGAAAGGTGATGCAGACGCGAGTATTACTCATCCTAATTACAATTGCAATTGGGACATCTGTAAGTAACTTTTTCCTTGATTATTTAGGCTATTCAAAGAGTTTAACGTATTTAGTAAAGTAAGTGTATAGAACCTCATATCTCCGTTAACAATGGGGGTAGGAGGGGATGAAATTGAAGCTTAAAGCCATTCTTATTGTTGCATTGAGTGTTGTTTTATTTTTGGTTGGATATAGAGAGATGAAACCAATCAGCGATGAAAAGAAAATGGAGAGCATGATCGCATCCTTAGAGAAAAATGATGCTAAAGTAGAGAAATGGTCATGGTTAGCGCGAGAAACAAAAACAATTTCTAATATACATACGTTTCAAAAGTTGTTAAACGATGTGAAGGACAAGGCGAATATTCAAAAGTGGGAATTAGAGCAATCTCCAGATGGATATAAAGCTACATCCTATAAAAAGTTTTCTTCTTATGAAGAACGAGTAGTAGTAACTTGGAGTAAGGAAAATACTAAAGAAAACACTTTCATTATTTTTGAAGTGAGTGGGGCGAAATGGGACCCGAAGTACATTCAGAAAACAAATAAAATTTTTAGTGAAAAACCTATAATTTACACTTGTGTTCAAGGTGTACTGAATGATAAGATTGAAGGTGTTTTGCAAAATAAAACCAATCAGGTTTTGAAAGATCTTTCAGCAAGAGCGATCGAACAGATAGAAGAAAGAGCATTTGTGTCAGTCTCCGCATACAATAAAAAGTGGGATGACGCTCTTTCAACAAATAGAGAGAAAATAAATGTGCAAATAGCAATACGTTCTACAGACAACAAAGATACAATTGTGGTTGGCACACCGATCATAACTTCTGAGTATTGAGTGAATAGATACTGAAAAAAGGACACGGAGGGGAATAATTTGGAAAAGATCATCGTCCGTGGCGGAAAGCGGTTAAACGGCACAGTGCGTGTTGAGGGCGCAAAAAATGCTGTATTACCTATAATCGCTGCAGCCCTATTAGCGAGTGATGGAAAGAATGTACTATCTGAAGTACCAGTTTTGTCTGATGTATACACAATTAATGAGGTATTACGTCATTTAAATGCTGAAGTCGTATTTGAAAATAACCAAGTAACAATCGATGCTTCTAAAGAACTAAACATTGAAGCACCATTTGAATATGTACGTAAAATGCGTGCATCTGTTCAAGTAATGGGACCATTACTTGCACGTAACGGTCGTGCTCGTATTGCACTTCCTGGTGGATGTGCAATTGGTTCACGTCCAATTGACCAACATTTAAAAGGCTTCGAAGCAATGGGAGCAAAAGTACAGGTTGGTAATGGTTTTGTTGAGGCATACGTTGAGGGAGAACTAAAAGGAGCTAAAATTTATTTAGACTTCCCAAGCGTGGGCGCGACAGAAAACATTATGTCTGCTGCTACATTAGCAAAAGGGACAACAATCCTTGAAAACGCAGCGAAAGAACCAGAAATCGTTGACTTAGCTAACTTCTTAAATGCGATGGGAGCGAAAGTACGCGGAGCTGGAACTGGAACGATTCGTATCGAAGGCGTTGATAAATTATATGGTGGAAACCACTCTATTATTCCTGACCGTATTGAAGCGGGAACATTCATGGTTGCAGCGGCAATTACTGGTGGAGACATCTTAATTGAAAATGCTGTACCTGAACATTTACGCTCAATTACAGCGAAAATGGAAGAAATGGGTGTTAAAGTTATTGAGGAAAATGAAGGTGTACGTGTTATCGGCCCAGATAAGTTAAAAGCGGTTGATATTAAAACTATGCCTCACCCAGGTTTCCCAACAGACATGCAATCACAAATGATGGCATTATTACTACAAGCTGATGGAACAAGTATGATTACAGAAACGGTATTCGAAAACCGCTTTATGCACGTTGAAGAATTCCGTCGTATGAATGCTGATATTAAAATCGAAGGTCGTTCTGTTATTATGAACGGTCCAAACAGCTTACAAGGTGCTGAAGTAGGCGCAACTGACTTACGTGCTGCTGCTGCATTAATCTTAGCTGGTTTAGTATCTGAAGGTTACACTCGTGTAACTGAGTTAAAGCATCTTGACCGTGGTTATGTAGATTTCCATAAGAAATTAGCTGCATTAGGTGCAACTATTGAACGTGTAAACGAAAAAGTAGAAGAAGTGAAAGAACAAGAAGTTTCTGATCTTCACGCTTAATTGAAATAGTCTCTATGTCTTTTGACGTAGAGGCTATTTTTTTTGGGTTATTACTGTTATAGTCAATAAATTCTATACTTATGCACGTACCAGTAAAAATATTTAGAAAATTTTTGTTTTATAGGGTTCCCCTTAAGTATGTTCTAAAAGAAAGAGTTGTTCCATAAGAATGAAGGGAGTAAAGCTTTTTGATATTGGGGGAAATAAGATGAAATTTTCAAAGCCACTTTTCATCATAGTAGCGCTTCTAATAGCGCTCGTTATCATTGTACCTGCTGCTCTTGTTATTCCGTTTGCGAAAGCAAAAGTAGGGGAAGAAGCAGCCTCTAAAACTCCTCCAGCGATAGAAAGTATACCAGCTCCAGGGAAAGTGGATACAGCGGTTCAAGTGGCTGTATATCGTGAGAAACCGAAAAAGGTAGAGACATTACCTATGGAGGAGTATGTGACCGGTGTCGTAGCTTCTGAGATGAATGCCAGTTTTGAAATAGAGGCGCTAAAAGCGCAGGCATTAGCAGCGAGAACATTTGTGGTGCAGCGTATGCTAAGCGGAGGAAAGAAAAACAATGCGGACGTGACAGATACGGTGAAAGATCAAGTGTACAAAAGCAAAGAAGAATTGAAGAAACAATGGGGCACTAACTACGAAACTAACTTGAAGAAAATTGAGGAAGCCGTTTCGAAAACCGCAGGACAAGTTTTAACGTATGATGGAAAACCAATCTCAGCATCCTTCTTCTCAACGAGTAATGGCCGGACAGAAAATGCGGCTGATTATTGGGGAAATGATTATCCGTACTTAAAGAGCGTAGATAGTCCGTGGGATCAAGCCTCTCCAAAATTTACGAGCGAGCAAACCTTTACAGTAGCTGACTTTCAAAAGCGTCTCGGTGTGAAAGTGCTAGCAGACGGAAAAGTCGGTGATATTAAAGAGCGCACAGAAGGAAAGCGTGTAAAAGATGTAGCGTTTCAAGGTAAAACATTAACCGGAAGAGATGTGCGTGACAAATTAGATTTACGCTCTTCTGACTTCACTTGGAAACAAGAGGGAGATAAGATCATTGTTACAACGAAAGGCTTCGGCCACGGCGTCGGCATGAGCCAATACGGAGCAAATGGCATGGCAGCGGAAGGTAAGAAATATACAGAAATCGTCGCCCATTATTACAAAGGCGTTGAAATAAAGACGATGAATGATTATGAAGGAAAGTTAATGGTGAAGAAGTAGGATGCAAAAGGAGCTAATTAAAATTAGCTCCTTTTGTCATTATTTGTAGAAGACAAATGAAAGTAATTGGACAAGACGGTGAAATTAAGTGGGATGGAGAAGAGATGGGAGAACTCTGTTTAAGGGGTCCATGGATTGCAGGTAGCTATTATAAAGATGAGCGTACAGAAGAATCAATGAAAGACGGTTGGCTCCATACAGGGGATATTGTGACGGTTGATTCGGAAGGATTTATTAAAATTGCTGATCGAACGAAAGACTTAATTAAAAGCGGAAGCGAATGAATTTCTTCCGTAGATTTAGAAAATGCTTTAATGTCACACGATAAAGTGTTAGAAGCATCTGTTGTGGCGGTGCCGCATGAAAAATGGCAAGAACGCCCTGTTGCTTGTGTTGTATTAAAAGAGGGACAAGCAGTAGGTAAGGAAGAGCTGTATGCTTTACTAGAAGCGGAATTTCCGAAAACATCTGTAGGGAAGTTTTTAAAGAGAGCGCTGCGTGATCAGCTTAAGACGTATATGGTAGAGCAGAAATAGAGAAGAAGGCTATCCTTTTATTTGGATAGCTTTCTTTTCATGATGCTTCATAAAATATCTAAATCTTCCATTAATTGTTTGGTATAATAAGATAAAAACATTTGGGGGAGACAGAATGGCGTTATTGGAGTTGAAACAGTTAGGGAAGACGAACCAGTTACCGGCAGTTGAACTGGAGGTTGAAAAAGGGCAATGTGTTGTTTTGCAATGTAATAACCATACAGCTAAAGTGTTGCACCGCATTATTATTGGTGAGGAAGAAGCTTCAACTGGCAACGTGCTATTTGAAGGAGGAGCAATTGGAAAGAGAAATTATTCTCGCATCGGCTTTTGTTTTTTGAAAGATGAAGCATACGAACGTTTGAAGGTAAAGGAATACTACAAGTTTTTATTAGGGCTGTATGAATCAAATATGAGTATAGAAGAAGTAGTACAATTTGTCGGCCTCTTAGATAAATTAAACGTTAAAATAGAAAAATTATCATTTTCAGAGAAACGTCGTCTTCATATCGGGCGAGTGATGATTCATAATCCGGATTTAGTTATTTTGGAAGAGCCGGAGCAAAATGTAGATACAGAGAGTACGATTATTATTCGAAAAGCGATTATGAAAATGAAAGAGCAAGGAAAGGCAATCTTTATTACGTCATCATTTCTATCGGATGCTCTTTCGTTAACAGAAGATGTATACATATTAAACAATGATGGTGTGAAAAAAGTAGAAATCGAACAAGAAGAAGTGGAAGAAATCGATGAAGAAAAAGTCGTTCAAATGATTCCGCAAATGAAGTTAGAAAGGATACCAGCGAAGGTGAATGATAAAATCATTTTACTTGATCCAATGGAGATCCATTTCATTGAAACGCAAAACGGAGTGACACATATTCATGTTCGTGAAGGGGATTTCGTATGCGTATTAACATTAAGTGAACTAGAAGCGAGATTAACAGGTTTTGGTTTCTTTAGATGTCATCGCTCGTACCTTGTAAATTTACAAAGAGTGCGAGAAGTGATTACTTGGACTCGTAACAGTTTTAGTTTAATTTTGGATGACGAAAGAAAAAGTTCAATCCCGCTTTCGAAAGGACGAATGGATGAATTAAAAGGCGTGATTGGGCTATAAAAAGTGCTCCAATAAGCTCAAAATACGATCCATTCATCGGTAAAAATACTCCTTTTATAGGTATTTTACTGCGCCTACCCTTTAATTTTCATATGATTGAGTCAAGAAAAGCGAAACAAACAAACGAAAAGCGCTAAAGCGACTTTCATCTATAAAAGAAAAAACAAAGGGGATGACGAGATGACATTAGCAATTGAAATGAAAGATGTAATGAAAAGTTTCAATGAAAAAACGGCACTTCGAAATGTAAACATTGAGGTGAAGCAAGGAGAAATTTTTGGATTCCTCGGACCGAGTGGATCTGGGAAAACAACAACAGTAAAAATTTTAACTTCTCAATTACTTCATAGTGTTGGAACGGTAAAAGTATTAGGTAAAGATATTACAGGGCCAAACAGCATCGATTACAAACGAATTGGTATTTTAACAGACAACAGCGGTTTATATGAGAGACTTAGCATTTATGATAACTTACTATTATTTTGTGACTTATACGATTGTAAAAAAGAACGAATTGATGAAGTGCTAGCGCAAGTGAATCTATTAGATGATAAAAAAACATTAGTAAAGAAACTATCAAAGGGAATGAAGCAGCGCGTTACATTAGCAAGAGCAATCCTTCATAAACCAGATATCCTCTTCTTAGATGAACCAACATCTGCACTCGATCCAATTAACGTACAAAACATTCATAAAATCTTAAAAGACTTAAATAAAGAAGGAACGACGATTTTCTTAACGACTCACAACATGGACGAAGCAGAAACGCTTTGTAACCGCATTGCTTTTCTATGTGGCGGAGAAATAGTAGCACTTGATACGCCAGAGAATCTGCGCTTACAATACGCTAAGGATCAAATAGAGGTCGTATTAAAAGATAAACAAAAAGAAGTCGTGCAAAAAGATGAATTAGGCGCAAAACGTATTTCAGAATGGATGAAAAAAGGCGAATTACTATCTATTCACTCACACGAACCAACGCTAGGCGATATCTTTATTGAAGTTACTGGGAGGGGACTATAATGACATTTTCAATGAGACGATTTTCTGCTATTTTTCGGAAAGAGGTACAGGATATTAAAGCAAATGCATCTGTGCTTGTAATGGCGGCAATGCCAATTGTATTTTCTTTTGTTTATCAACAGATGAATGGACCGAAAGAACATATAGCTAATATGGTAACTTTAATGGCTTTAACGATGATAGGCAGCTTTGTTCAAGCAGCTTTAATTGCGGAAGAAAAAGAAAAACAAACGCTACGTGTAATGATGTTATCGCCAGCATCATCGTTAGAAGTTTTACTAGGAAAAAGTGCATTAACAGGTCTTATTACATTCGTAATTTGTATTAGTAACTTTGCCATTTTAGGTGTGATTAAGGGGAATATGGTTTTAATCGTTCTATTTTTACTTGCTAGTATATTTTTCTTCCTTATGTTAGGTACGGCGATTGGGTTAATAGCTAAAACAACGGCGTCAACATCAGTAGTAGGTATGCCGATTCTATTTATTTTTCTTCTAGCTCCAATGTTAGGCGGATTTATTAAAAGTGAGTTTGTAAAAAAGGCAATCGATTTCCTTCCAACGAAACATCTTGCAGATGCAATGCCGAAACTATTGGCTGGAAAAGGTTTTTCAACTGTTAGTGGTGATTTAATAAATATTATAATTTGGTGCGTGCTTTCAATTATTCTTTGTATTGTAGTTTACAAAAAGAAACAAATGGACTAAAAACTGAGCTGAAACGCTCAGTTTTTTCTTTTTTCTATCATTTCCTCGGAAATTTTACAATTCCTATACATATTTTTACAGATTTTGTCGAAAAGTAATTAGTTATGCGTTGTATAGGATACGTGAATATTGTTCAAAATGATTGCTGAGGTGATGATGGAATGCGAGGAAGAAATAATAAAAAGTCGCAAAAGGTAGTACATTTATTTCAAAAAAGATGGGTGTTTCCGGCACTATACATTGCTTGTGCAGCGGTAATTTTAATGGTTGCGCTATGGTTCCAAGGAGCTAATCCGAAGAAGACTCCGAACCATGATCAAGCAACACCGTATACACAAACGGAAGATCCAGCAGTACCAGTAACGAAATCTTCAGAAGTAGTGAAAATGCCAGCAGCCGCGAGTGCGGAAGTAGTCGTACAGAAGAAATTCTATGAAGATGCAGCAACTGAGGCGGAACAAGAAAAAGCACTTGTCTTTTATAACAACACATATTCCCCAAATAAAGGAATTGACATTGCTGCGAAGAATGGAAAAGAATTCAATGTAGCTGCTGCTTTAAGCGGTACGGTAACGAAAGCTGAAAAAGATTCACTTCTTGGTTATGTTGTAACAGTTGATAGCGGAAATGGTGTAGCAGTTTCTTATCAAAGCTTAGGCAGTGTGAAAGTAGAAAAAGGTGCACGAGTTGCACAAGGTGAAGTATTAGGAAAATCCGGTCTAAGTGCAATGAATAAAGAAGCAGGTTCTCACGTTCACTTTGAAGTACGTAAAGACAACGTGGCTGTGAACCCTGAGCGCTACTTAAATAAGTCAGTAGCAGAAATTAAAGCTGATGCAGGTGCTGCAAAAGCAACGAATGCTTCTGGTAAAAAAGCTGATGACAAATCTCAAAAAGAAGAAAAGTCAACGAGCACGAAACCAGAAAGTAAAACAGAAGATAAGTCTCAAAAAGAAGAGAAATCAACAAGCGGTTCGACTACTGACAAAAAAGAAGAACCGAAGAAAGAAGAAAAATCAACAAATGGTTCTACAGAATCATCTAACAGTTCTTCTTCACAAGAATAAGAAAGTGAAAAAAATCAGTTCTCTAGGAGAGCTGATTTTTTTTACTTTTATATAAAAATACTCAATTTCGAGAAAAAAGTTGCAATAACAAGGAAAAATGACGAGATTCTCGAATATATATTACAAAAGGGAGGGGATACTGTGTCATTTTTATTTGTTCTGTCGACTGCTATTATTTTATTGTTTGTTTTATTTACTTTATATTATTATATTGCCGGTAAGAAAGAGGTTCCCCACCATCAATTGTTAAAAGAAGAATTGGAACGAGAAGAATGACACCTTATATACAAGGTGTCATTTTTTTCGTCAAAATAGTCACTGTTAACGTATTTCTCACAAAAAAACGTAATTTTTCTTAACTTAGTCCGCAAAAATAGTGAACATGTAGCATATATCAGTAGTGCGGGCAATACAATGGTATAAACCAAAGCAAAGAGAGTGTTTGAGGTGAGAAATCGTGAATCATTTCATTATAAATCCAAGAATGTTTAACGCTTACAAACAGCATTCACACTTACTTCTTAGTCGTATGCAGCGAGGCTCATTTCACACTTCTCACATCCAATTTAGGGAGGCGAGTGGTGTGCACGATTACATCAAAGAGAGAACTATCAAGATTGGTAAGTATATCGTGGAGACAAGAAAGACAGTGCGTGTCATTGCAAAAGAATTTGGGGTATCAAAGAGTACAGTCCATAAAGATTTAACGGAACGTCTACCAGAAATTAATCCAGAGCTCGCAAATGAAGTGAAAGAAATTCTTGATTATCATAAGTCTATTCGTCATTTAAGAGGCGGAGAAGCAACAAAGCAAAAGTATAGAAAAGAAGATGTAGAAAAGCCGGTACGTCAATAAATATGCGATTGCAAACATTCCGTTTGAATTCGGTAATATTTTTCAGAAGAATTCTTTTTGCGAATATTACGTTTCTGTTAAATTTATGATAAAATCAGAAATTAGGTGTAAAAGAATTCGGGTGTAACCTGATTTTGAATATCGAGGAGGAAAAAACGGGAATGTTTGCGCGAGATATCGGAATTGACCTAGGTACGGCTAATGTATTAATTCATGTTAAAGGTAAGGGTATTGTATTAAATGAGCCATCTGTTGTTGCTATTGATCGTAACACAGGTAAAGTATTAGCAGTAGGTGAAGAAGCAAGAAGTATGGTGGGGCGTACGCCTGGTAATATTGTAGCAATTCGTCCACTTAAAGATGGTGTAATCGCAGATTTCGAAATTACAGAAGCAATGTTAAAGTATTTCATTAACAAATTGGACGTAAAGAGCTTCTTTTCAAAACCTCGCATTTTAATTTGTTGTCCAACAAATATCACATCAGTAGAACAAAAAGCAATTCGTGAGGCTGCTGAACGTTCAGGTGGTAAAACAGTATTTTTAGAAGAAGAACCAAAAGTAGCCGCAGTTGGTGCTGGTATGGAAATCTTCCAACCAAGCGGTAACATGGTTGTTGATATTGGTGGAGGTACAACAGATATCGCTGTACTATCTATGGGTGATATTGTTACCTCTTCCTCTATCAAAATGGCTGGCGATAAGTTTGATATGGAGATCTTAAACTACGTTAAACGTAAGTATAAGCTATTAATTGGAGAACGTACTTCAGAAAATATTAAAATTAAAGTTGGTACAGTATTCCCAGGTGCACGTAGCGAAGAACTTGAAATTCGCGGACGTGACATGGTAACTGGTTTACCACGTACAATTACAGTATGCTCTGAAGAAATTACAGAAGCACTAAAAGAAGACGCAGCTGTCATTGTACAAGCTGCAAAAGGCGTACTAGAGCGCACACCACCAGAATTATCGGCGGACATCATCGACCGCGGTGTTATTCTAACAGGCGGTGGAGCTTTACTACACGGTATCGACATGCTTCTAGCAGAAGAACTAAAAGTACCAGTATTAATTGCTGAAAACCCAATGCACTGCGTTGCGGTTGGTACAGGTATTATGTTAGAGAATATCGATAAATTACCACGTCGCGCTTTGCGATAAAAAAGAATATATTATAAACAAAAAACCAGAGGGATACAATTCTTTTCTGGTTTTTTTTATTTAATAAACATAATGGAAAAATACTTACAAACCAGTAATGTTAACGCTTTCTTTATGTACGTATTACATAAAATGCATATTAATTGTAATAGTTGGTCAATAAAAAGTGTGTTATAATCGCTAGTGTGAATTTCGTGTGAACTTAATGTAAATAATTTGTAAATTAGAAGCAGATTTAAAGGGCTTTTGTTATTTTGATAATGATGCGAGAAAGGCCCTGTTAAAATTGAGCTATTTAATGATTTTGGGGGCTATTAAAATATGAGAAAAGTAATTACATATGGTACTTTCGATTTGCTACATTGGGGACATATTAATTTATTGAAGAGGGCAAAGGATTTAGGTGACTATTTAATTGTGGCGGTGTCTTCTGATGAATTTAACAAATTAAAAAATAAAAAATCCTATCATAGTTATGAGAACCGCAAAATGATTTTAGAAGCAATTCGTTATGTAGATGAGGTAATTCCAGAGTATGATTGGGAACAAAAAGTAAAAGATATTCAAGAAAACGATGTTGATGTATTTGTTATGGGGGATGATTGGAGAGGCAAGTTTGATTCTTTAAAAAACTACTGTGAGGTTGTTTACTTGCCAAGAACAATAGGTATTTCTACAAGTAAAATCAAACAAGAATTAATGCTAGTTGCTAGGTAAAATATGTTAAGGGAAATTATTGTAACACTATACCTAATTGTATTCAAAATTCTATTTAGCATAGCAAACATAGCTCCGCTTAAAAATAGGGTTACCTTTATTATGTCATATGGTGAAAACCTTATTTTTATTTATGAAGAAATGAAAAAACAAAACATAGATTGTGAGGTTGTTTTTCTATATAAATCAACTTGCAAGTATGAAGTGAAAAATTATCCAGATGTAAAGGCAGTTGCATTTGAAACGAAAAGTATTATACAAACGATTCAAGCAATATATCATTTAGCAACATCTCGGTATATTATTATTGATAATTATTTTGGATCATTATCTACGATTCGTTTTAAAAAAGATGTCCAATGTATTCAAATTTGGCATGCGGCAGGAGCATTTAAAAAGTTCGGATTGTTAGCGCCTGCCTTTAAAAAGAGAAATAAATATGCTCAACATAGATTTCTAAAGGTATATCAAAATTTCCATAAGGTTGTTGTAGGATCAGATGCGCTAGCAGAGATTTATATGCAAGCATTTGGTATGACAGAAAAAAATATCTTGAGGACAGGCATTCCACGTACTGATTTGTTTTTTAATGAAGAAAAAAAACAAAATCTTATCCCTTCATTTTGGCATAAAAATCCAGATTTAAAAAAGAAAAAAGTACTTTTATATGCCCCTACTTTTAGAGATAAGGAACTAAATGATTTTGAATTACATTTAGATATCGATGCTCTATATGAGGCTTTGAAAGACGAATATATCCTTATAATTAGGTTGCATCCTGCTATTAGGAATAATTTACAGTATAAGGAATCATATAAAGATTTTTTATATGATTATTCTTCGTATCCTAATATAAATGATTTGTTTTTAGTAACAGACATTTTAATAACAGATTACTCTTCTGTTCCATTTGAATTTTGTCTCTTAAATAAACCAATGATATTTTTTGCGTATGATTTAAAACAGTATGGAAAAAAGAGAGGTATTATTGGGGATTATATCTCAGATATCCCTGGTCCTGTTGCTTATGACTCAAGTGAGATTATTGCGGCGATACAAGGGGATGTATTGGATGCAAAAAAAATGGGGCAGTTTAAAAAGAAATGGAATCAGTATTCGCAGGGGAATTCGAGTAGGAATTTGGTAGATTATTTATTTCATCAGAAAGAAAAATGAAGTTTTTTCTAGGTTCAAAATATGTAATTAAATTTATCCCGTTCATTATCATTTTTAATTGATAGAGGGGCCATATTAAAGTATTAATTTTATAACCTTGTAGAGCGGATGAGCATAAATAGGGGGATAAATAATATGAGTATAATTAGAAGGTTAAGGAATCACAGAGTGGTAAAGCATGTGTGCAAGACAATGTCTGCTATTTGTAGTCATCTACCTTCTCGAAAAAAATTGGTCATATTTGAAAGTTTTTCTGGTAAACAATATAGTTGTAATCCGCGTGCAATATATGAGTATATGAAGCGGCAAAATTTAGATTTCCAGATGATTTGGAGTGTAAATAAAAAATATAAAGAATATTTCCAAGAGGCTAATATTCCGTATGTAAAACGTTTTTCAGTTCGCTGGTTTATTTTAATGGGGCGTGCAGAATACTGGGTTACAAATAGTCGTTTGCCATTGTGGATTTCCAAGCCTAAACATACAACGTATTTACAAACTTGGCATGGCACTCCCCTCAAGAAGTTAGCGCTGGATATGAAAGAGGTCCATATGCCTGGTACAACTACAGAAAAATACAAGAAAAATTTCATAGAAGAGGTTGAAAAGTGGGATTACTTATTGTCACCCAATGCATATTCAACAGATATTTTTGAAGGGGCATTTCGATTTCAAAAAAATGTGGTTGAAACAGGATATCCTCGGAATGATTTTTTACATGTAAGCAATAGCTTGAAAAAAAATGAGGAGCTAAGGAAAAAGTATAATTTACCTTTAAATAAAAAAATTATATTATATGCCCCAACGTGGAGAGATGATCAATTCTACAGAAAAGGCTGTTATAAACTAGATTTAAAGTTAGATTTAAGTCTTTTACAAGAAAAATTAGGTTCTAGTTATATTATTTTATTAAGAATGCATTATTTAGTGGCTGAGCAATTTGATTTGTCACCTTATAAAGGCTTTGTTCATGATTTTTCTGGACATATCGATATTAACGAATTATATGTATTGTCGGATTTGCTCATTACAGATTATTCTTCTGTCTTTTTTGATTATGCAAATTTGAAAAGGCCTATGATTTTTTATACATATGATATTGAGTCATATCGTGATATGTTAAGAGGATTTTATTTCGACCTAGAGAAGGAAGCACCTGGACCAGTGACTTTAACAACAGAAGGTGTAATAGCAGAAATTATAAGATGCGCAAATCTTGAATCGGAAGAATTGGAGAGAAAATACAATACTTTTTATCAGAAATATTGTTATTTAGAGGACGGTTTAGCCTCACAACGAGTGGTAGAAAAAGTATTTTGTAGAAAGGCACAGTAAAATGAAGGCAATTGTTACAGTATTGAAGGAACAGATAGATAATCTTTATTTGATTAAGCAGTTATCTATTTATCAGGTGAAAAGTACAAATAAAGATAATTATCTAGGCGTTATTTGGGAGTTATTAAATCCATTAATTCAAATGAGTATTTATTGGTTTGTGTTTGGATTCGCAATAAGAGGGGGAACAGGTGTTAATGGTATACCATTTGTATATTGGCTAGTATCTGGGATATCAGTATGGTTTTTTGTCAATCCTGCAACTATGCAAGCTTCTAAATCTATTTACACGAGAATAAATATGATTTCTAAGATGAACTTTCCAATGAGCATCATACCTAGTCATGTAATTATGGCTAATTTTTATCAGCATATAATATTGATAGGGATAATAACAATAATATTTTTATTATCAGGGAATGGGATTTCCATCCATTATCTCCAGCTAATATATTATATGTTTGCTACTTGGATGCTTGTTTTTTCATTTTCGTTAATTACTTCAACGCTAGCTACAATTGTTAGAGATGTACAAATGCTTGTACAGTCTTTAATGAGAATGTTGCTTTATTTGACACCTATTTTATGGACTCCAGATAGGTTACCATCTATGTTAAGAGAATTTATACTACTTAATCCACTTTGTTATGTTGTTAATGGATATCGGGATGCTTTTTTAGGTACAGGGTGGTTTTTTGAAAATATAACATATGGTTTTTATTTCTGGGGGATTGTCTTTGTTATGTTGTTAATTGGTACATCAGTACATGTGAAATTTAGAAAACATTTTGTAGATTATCTATAATGAGGTTTGTGAAAATGAATTATTCAATGAAGTTTCATAATGTAACAAAAAAATATAAAATGCACAGTAAAAGTTCGGATAAGCTAAAAGATATCTTATACCCAAAGGGGTTTGGGGAAGATTTTTATGCTTTAAGAAATTTAAGTTTTGAAGCGCAAAAAGGTGATGTAATAGGAATTATTGGTGTAAACGGGTCTGGTAAATCGACGATGTCAAATTTAATCGCAGGTATTACAGCACCTACGGCTGGAACTATTGAAACAAATGGTAAAGTAGCATTGATTGCAATAGCTGCTGGATTGAATAACAATTTGACAGGGCGGGAGAATATTGAGCTTAAATGTCTAATGATGGGGTTAAGAAAAAGTAAAATCAAGATGCTAATTCCAGAAATCATCGATTTTGCAGACATTGGTAAGTTTATTGATATGCCAGTTAAAAAGTATTCTAGTGGTATGAAATCGCGTTTGGGATTTGCAATTTCTGTGAATATAAATCCGGATATTTTAGTTATTGATGAAGCTTTGTCTGTCGGAGATCAAACATTTGCAGATAAATGTTTAAAGAGAATGAATGAATTTAAAGAACAAGGGAAAACGATTTTTTTTGTAAGCCATTCATTAGGACAGGTTAAGCAATTTTGTACAAAAGCATTGTGGCTAGAGTATGGTGAAATTAGAGATTACGGATTGATAGAAAACGTAATGCCTAAATATGAACAATTCATCAAAGAGCATAGAGCGATGAGTAAAGAGGAGCAGCATAAGTTTAAAGAAGAAGCTCAAAAAAAACAAGCTGGAGAACAACTAAAAAAGACAGAAAACGAAAAAATAGGGATTCAACTGCCGAGATATAAAAAAGTAAAATTAAATGGAACTCTAAATAAAAAAAAGAGGAAGTTAGGATTTGCATTAGTTAGTATGTTTTTATGTATGGGGATAGGAAGTACAGTTTATTTAAAAAAAGATGGCTTATTTCAATCAACCCAAATACAAGCTGTAGATAAGGCGGAAATAAAACCTAAGGAAAAAGGGAAAGAAGACAGGGAAAAATTAGATATACGATATGTAAAGGCTGCAAAGGCACGTATTAGAAGCATACCTAGCTTGGATGGCCTACAAGTAAGTACAATCGATTTTGGTACACCTTTCATTGTTAAGGATCAGAAAAAGGAAGAATTGAGTGGTATAAACTGGTTAGCTATTTTATATGAAGATGGATCAGAAGGTTGGATTAGTGAGGAAATAACGAGCAAGATTTCATTAAGTCGAACTTTACAGTACAAAGAAGTGTTAAATCAATTAAATAATGTGGCAAATGTTAATTCAAATCTAGAATTAGGTATATCTATATTAGGAGAAAAACAGCCAGATGTAGAGAATGTGTTAGGAAACCCTAATCATATAGAAAAGATTAGGGAAGGCGCGCGTAATAGTTATAAAAATATTGATATTTTGTATAACCAACAATTAAAGATGAAAGAAATAACAATTCAGAATATAAGCGTTTCTAAAACAGAACTGTTAGAGAAATTAGGACAAGCAAGTTTAGTGAGTGAAGATGAATCAATTTCTGTGTATCATACTGATAAATATGGTTTTAAATTTAAGAGTATAGATGGGATTCAATTTAATCAAGTAACAATATTTGCATACGTTTATTGAAAAATCCAAGTGAATTTTAGGATGTAAGATTATATAGTTCTGGATATCGTTCTCTATATGATTGTAGTGGATGAGTGAATATAGAATTAGGATATTTAAAATTCATTAGAATGTAAGAGAGTGTGTAGAGACAATGATAGATTTCCAAGGAAAATTAATTTTGAAAATGAGAATAAAATCATTTTTGAAAAAAAGAGGGAAATGGCAGTTTGTTATTAATGTTAAGCATACAGAAAAATGTGAGGTTCATAGTATAACTTTGAATAAGCGGCACGGAGAGAAATATTATTTAATCCCTCATACAAATAATAAACTAAATGCATTTGCAACAGATGTTTATTTTGAGATCGATTTAAATCAATTTGAATTAGAACCTTTTTTTTGGGATTTTTATATAAACATAGAACGTGAAGGAATAAAAAGCTATCGAATCAAGCATCCCAATTTTATTGTTGATAAAAAAATTAATAACCGATTACAACGTGATTATACAAAAAGAGGATACATAGTCTATCCGTATATAACTGTTAAAGGTGGATTAAGTTTACATTATCGAAAAAAGGGGGAATATGACCATATAAAATATGCATTTAAAGAAAAAATAGCTCTAATTATATTTTATATTTTTAAATCATATTGGAAACGAAAAAATATTGTATTAATTTATGAAAAATTCAGCAAAACTGCACAAGATAATTCATACTACTTTTTTAAACATTGCTATAGCAATGGAAAAATACCTAATATGTATTATGTAATTAATAAAGCATCTAATGATTATGATAATCTTATTCAATATGAAGACAGGGTTATAGAGTTTATGGGGATCAAGCATTTAATTTATCTTCTTGCTTGTCAATTTATGATTTCATCGGAATCAAAAGCACATTGTTATATATGGAAAGAAAACCGCGGGAGGTTTAAGCAAGTTATTCATTCTAAGAAACATGTTTTTTTACAACATGGAGTGTTGGGTTTGAAACGGGTAGATTCAATCTTTAAAAAGGGTAGCCCTAATGGAACAAATTTATTTTTTGTATCTTCCAATTATGAAAAGCACATTGTGAAACAACACTTTAATTATTCTGATGATGAAATTATTGTGAGTGGATTGGCAAGATGGGATTATTTGCAAAATAAAACTCAAGGAAACAAGTGTATTTTGATTGTGCCAACGTGGAGAGAGTCGTTGGATGAGGTTAATGAAGAACAATTTTTAAATAGTAATTTTTATAAGCAGTATGAAAGTATGTTAAATAACGAAAGGTTAATCGAATTGTTGGAAAAACATGGTATAACCTTGAAGTTTTGTATACATCCGAGGCTATGTAGTTTTAATTCTTATTTTAAATGTTCAAGTTCTAAAGTACAGTTTGTTACACAGAATGATGAAAAAATTAATGAGTTAATTATGCAATCTGTATTACTTGTAACGGATTATTCTAGTGTTTCTTGGGATATGTATTATTTAGAGAAGCCAATAATTTTTTTTCAATTTGATTTTATGAAAAACGGGTATCTCACGGATGAAAAAGAATTATTTGGAGATAAATGTATTAGTATAGATGAATTGATTCAGTATATTAATTTTTATGTAAGTAATGGATTTAAAGAAAAGGAAAAGTATAAAAAAATGAGGGAATATTTTTTCTCGTATGTAGATACAAATAATTCGAAAAGAATTGCAGATGGCATTCTTTCGAAAAATGATTATTTAAAAAACTGATACCCTTAAGCTTTTTAAGTGATTAATATTATATTTTATAACCTACTTTATGAATTCAAATACTTTGTTTTTGTGTGGGGAAATAGAAGCGTAATAGGAAACTGGCGCTAATAAATGAAAGGTGAGGCTAAATTGAAAGTAAAATTATTATTAGAGAATATGATAGTTAAGAAAAATAATAATGTAGAAATCGAAATTTCTGTTCAAACGGATAGAAATAAAGAAAATATTTGTGAGCAAGTGAAGGGATTATACATTCATAAAGGCAATGAAAAGGAACAATTAGTATTATCTGATATGAAAATTGAAGAAAATAAAATAATATGTATCTTACCTATTACGGAATTCTCGAAAATAATGAATTACGGGAAGTTAAAAGTCTCCTTACTATTAGATAGAGATACGATTCTTCTTCATGTATATAGTAATTTAAAACAAGATTTCTTTGTATGTCTAAAGGATAGTATTTTTCAAGTCAAGAAAAGTAATTCGTCTGAAAAACTTGCTGAGTTTAGTAGAAAAGATCATGTAAGTGTCGAGGTTACTGTAAGTAATATCTTGAAAAATAGTGATCAGGATTTTATTATAGAAGGCGATTTTTCAAAAGAATTTAAGCACAATGAAGTGTGTTTGAAGTCATTATTTTTGAAAAATAGTGTAACGAAAGAAATTAGAGGGTTAACAAAGTTAAAGACAAATATCCATGCAAATAGATATCAAGTAGTATTAAGTTTAAAAGAGAAGCCTTTATATGAAGGGGAATGGGAGCTATTTTGTGCCGGAACATTGAATGGTAATGATTTTCTGACAAAAGTGCGAAATAGACAAAAGACAGATGGATGTTATTTTTCATATAATAATCAAGTATACTATCATGTACTTTCGTATAATAATAAGCACGAGCTTGTTGCTAGTATCAAAAAAAATATAAAAAAAGTAGCATCTACAAAAATTGAAAATATTGATTTGCAGAGGAATACGTTTACTGTCGAGGGAATGGTACAGTTTAATAAGATTGTAGATCAAGGGGAATTAGTAGAACTATTATTTATCCATCGGGACACAAAGAGGGAACGATCATATCCACTTGTTATAAAAAATAATAGATTTAAAAAAAGTATTGTATTTGAAGAAGAGGATTTATCTGAAGAAAGTGGTATTTGGGATGCCTTTATTAGATTTAAGGTGCAGGGCATTAAAGATAAAATTAAACTGAATAAAGGCTATATTTTAAAGGATAAAGCAGATATTATAATTATGCCAAAGAACGTGCTTAGTAAGTCTGGTACTATAAGACGAGCGAGACCGTATGTAACGTTAGATAATAATTTAGCACTATTAATTAGGGATGAAGGTATATATTGTGATATTACTAAGGTTGACTATGAAGGCAGTAATTTAGTTATAAAAGGATATATGGATATTCCGGATGTTGATTACAACATAAAAAACATATATCTTTATGAAAAAATTTCAGGTTTAAAGATAGAATGTAAGAATAAATTTTTAAAGAGAAGAAATGGACAGTATTTTAGTACTGTATATGATTGGAATTTATTTAATACGATAAACATGGACGGAATGAACTTGAACTTTATAGTTCAAATAGAGATCGATAGTAAAATCATAGAATTTGAATTGAAGTCCAATTTAGATGATATAAAAAATAAATCAAAGATAATGATCTATCCAGCACTTAATAATAATATTAATGGATACCCAATACAAATTCAGCCGCATTATTCAAATCAGAACGAGCTATATGTTTCTGTAGGTAACTCTCTTAAAGCATGTTGCCACAAGATAGATATGAAGAAAAAACATATAGATTTAGTAATTCAACCGGTAATTCAGGAGAATTTTGTATTAAAAGATGTAAAAGTAGTATTAAGGAATAATCAGACGAATGTAGAAATCCAACAGCCCATGCAATTAAATGTTGATGGGGATTATACATGCTGTATAAATCGAGGGTTAATAAAAAGTTATGAGAATTGTAGATGGGACGTTTATTTCGCTGCTAGTGTAAATGGTAATATTGTTAAAACAAGAATAGTTGGCGAAGATTTAGAAATAGTTAATAAAAATAGTACTTTTAAATCAAATGCAGTAAAGGTAGAAAGGGATTTATACCTTTCTGTATTCTTTGATAAGAGAAGTAAGTTAATGTCACTCGAAACACGTAACCTGAGAGTAAATGAAAAAACAAGTGAAAAAGTTAAGTTTGTTTTAGCGAGAGGTATTGCTAAAATACTAAGTAAATTCAGAAAAAAACCTGTATGGCTTATTGGTGAAAATTTAGGTGAAGTGGCACAAGATAATGGATTTGCTTTTTTTGAAAACTGTATAAATAAAAATGTACCAGAAGATACTTATTATGTGAGTAAGAAAAGCAATAAAAATATGGATAATTTGTTACCGTATAAAAATAAGGTTTTAATATATGACAGTTTTAAACACCTCGTTTTATATTTTTTAAGTCAATATGTAATTGTAAGTCATGGTATTAGGGACGTTATACCGACCATTGCGCATAATAAGATGGCGAGTAATAATAAGAAGATTATTTACTTGCAACATGGGATTATTGCAATGAAAAAGTTACAATTCAATCGAAATTCTTATAATGGGATGATCAAAAAATTTGTTGTTTCTTCGGAACACGAAAAAAATATTATGATTAATGAAATGAATTTTAAAGAAAAACAAGTTATGGTTACAGGATTAGTCAGATTTGATTCATTAGTAGATAAAAGTAAAGAGAAAAAGACGAGAGAAATTCTTCTTATGCCTACGTGGAGAGAATGGGTAATTGGTTCAAGAGAAGGATTTTTAGAATCAGATTTCTTTGTTCATTATCATGGATTGCTACAAGATAAAAAATTACATGAGTTACTTGAAGCAAATAATTTAGTTCTTAAGTTTTTTCCCCATATTGAAATACAAAAAAAATATAAAGATGAATTTGAATCTTTAAATGAGAGAATAAAGATTGTTAAATTAGGTGAAGAAAGTGTAAAAGAATTAATGCAAAATAGTTCTTTAATGATTACGGATTACTCGAGTGTTGTGTTTGATTTTAATTATATGAAAAAACCTACAGTCTTTTATCATTTTGATGTAAATGAGTATTTGAAATATAGAGGATCCTATGTTGATTTAAGCAAAGACTTAGTGGGCGATATCGCTTACACAAAAAATGAAGTCATTCAGTATGTAAAAAAATATGTTGAAAATGATTTTACATATGAAATGAAATATAGTATTAATTCTAAGAAATATTATGCTCATAATGATAAACATAATTTTAATCGAATTTATAGAGAAATTAAAGAAATGAATAATTAAAGTAGAGTGAGGTGAGAGATAATGAAAATTACATTTCTTGTATATAATATTTATGGAATGGGCGGAACAGTAAGAACTGTTGCCAATACAGCTAACTATTTTGCTGCTCAAAATCATGAAGTAGAAATTATTAGTGTTAGAAGAACTAGTGCCAAGCCAATGTTTGATATTGATAAAACAATAAAAATTACACCAATTTTTGATGCGAGACGTGGGAAATTATTTGGTAGAAATACGCCTCTATATCAAAAGGTCATCAAAAAGGCTTTGATGAGAGTACCAAGTGTTTTTATAGACAAGAGTGAAGACTTGTATAAGATGTTTAATTTATTTGTTGATTTCAAGATTATTGCAGCATTGAGGAAAATTAACAAAGGGATTTTGATTACAACTATACCTTCTTTTAATATTTTAGCGACTAAGTTTGCGAGAAGGGATATAATTAAAATTGGCCAGGAACATTTATATTTCGCTGGTCATGCTCCAGAACTTCAAAAGAAAATTAAGAAACACTATAGAAAATTAGATGCTTTAACTTGTTTAACGGAATCAGAAATTAAGGATTATCAGAAGATATTAAAAGGCAGTAAAGTAGATTTATATAAGGTAGAAAATGCAACAGATATTCCGAATGAAATATCTAATTTGAATGAAAAAGTAGTTATTGCTGCTGGACGTTATGCGTATGAAAAGGGATTTGACCTTTTAATTCCAGCTTTTGCTAAGGTTATAAGAAAACACCCTGATTGGAAATTGAAAATCTTTGGATCGGGAGTAGAGGAAGATGCATTACGCCAAAAAATATTTGAAGAAAAAGCGTATAATAATATTTTTCTTATGCAGAAAACAAATAATATCATTGGAGAGATGAAAAATTCTTCCATATATGCATTAAGCTCTAGGTATGAATCATTTGGTATGGTAATTATTGAAGCAATGTCAGTTGGGGTACCATGTGTAGGATTTGAATGTACAGGCCCTAGAGAAGTTATTAAACATCAACAAGATGGTATTCTAGTAGAAGAAGGAAATATAGATAAATTAGCTAATTCATTGATGACACTAATTGAGTCTGAAACATTACGAAAAGAATATGGAAAAGCTGCAAGGAAAAATGTTGAAAAGTATACATTTAAGTTTGTTGGAAGGAAATGGGATAAAATTCTGAGGGAGCAAACAAAAAAAGAAGATACTGGTGTGGAAAGACCTATGCAACCAATCAGTTATAAAAGAGGGTAAATTTGAACGGTAATAATTAAGGGAATGTGTATTGAAAGCCTTAGGATATATAATTGTATCTGGAGAATGGCTAATTAAATTTACTGTTTGTTAAAAAAGATGGTTCTGATAGGATGCAGAACCATCTTTTTTTAGCGCTTAAGTTGTTGATCTGTATTAAATTTTTAAAAATTTAATACAGATCATGCCAAGCTACTCCATTATAACCTTGATGTTTTTTAATTTTGCTATTATACCTAATACTTCCTTCACGTGGATTTTGTACATCTCCATTACTATCTTCTAATAGGATAGAAGACACTTCTATTCCACCTGTTTTATCTGGATTTCCCATGGCTTTCACCCTTAGAAAATCAGAATCTCCGATACCTACAATAGCTGTTTTCTCGGTGTCAGTTAATTTAAACTCTTTGGAGTTATAATATGATGAACTATTAGTGAAGCTCATCCCGTTTTCAGATTTAATCGTAGATACTGCTAATTTAATTAAATTATTCAAGTTGAATTCATCAACAAACTTTACTTCATCTTTTGAATTAAACCTTAAACATGCTTTCCAGAAGGAACCATCATTTCGTGGGACAGAGAGCTGTAAAGCATAATTTCGTAGAAATGCTGTATAAACCATATTTATAGCCCTGATATTATTTTGTATAAATACTTCATGTTGTTCTAAGCCTGTTAGGTGTTCAATTTGTTTCCCAAAGCTTATTCCAGTACCACGTTCCCATTTTTTATTTACTGCAGAATAGAAAATAAAATAAGTATCATCTTTTTTCATAATACACGCACGATATATTCCACGGTTATCCCATGTGAATTCCTGTTCTGAGGGACTCAATATTTTTTTAGCTTTAGTATAGTTAATATTATTATTTGATACTGTATAGAAAAGGCTCATTGTATTTCTGTCCTGTCCTTTTGTAAAAGCAACTAATACCATTTCATATCCTTTATCTGTATGAATTACATCGAGGTGCCAGGGATACATGTTATTTTCAAATGGAATATGAATTTCTTGAAGTGGTTTCCAATTTACTCCTGACTCACTTTCGGTATAAAGAACTTTATAACCATTGCCGACAAACCATATTTTATATTTATTATCTTCAAAAATAATAGCAGGGCTTAAATAATCTTGATTCTTTCTATTATCATGAAATACCACTTCTTTTGGTGACCAATCGACACCATTGTTAGATAATTTTCTATAGATAGTAACAGTTTCAGCAGTATCGTCAACAAATCTCCAGAATACCTCAATTCTATTAAAGTGTGGATTATAAACGATATGTGTATCCGAATTATACTGTTTATCAGGAGTCCCATTTGGTTGAGGTTCTAATGGATTTTTATAGCCATTAGGTTCTACCCAGGTAATCAGATCATTACTAACTAGTAAATGCGGGTTTTCTTTAGCTTGATCTCCACCAGGATAAGGTGTGAATACCATCCAATAATAATAGCCGTTCCATTTAGACTTAAAGTGGATAACTTTTGGGTGATACGCATCAATATCACCATATGCACTTAACAGAGTTAATCTGAACTTTGCGTTAGCAGGACTTAATTTTGTTAATTCATGTTCATTAAAATCCATACGTTCTTTCAATTCTTTGAATGAATCCACTATTGTTGGAATTCTATCTTGATTCAGTTCTGGTAGAGTCGAGTTTTGTTCTATAAAGTTTGCATTTGATTCTAGAATTTTGTTCGCATTAATTATAGAAAAAATAGTTTTTTGGATACTTTTTTGACTTTCCTCGCTCAGACCTTTAAAGGCTTTTTCGATAGACTCCCAATTTTTATTTGTATTGACATCGTTATGTATCTCTACCCTATGTGACATTTATGTTGCTCCTTCTTTATATAGTGTTGGGAACTATTTAAAGTTCTATTAGTTTAGACACTATATCATAACATAAATAATTCTGAATCGATTCTATAGTTGAACTCAAGATAGTGAAATGTTTCTTTCTATTACTATAAATTTAATAAGAAAACTATAATATTTAGATTTAATTGTCAAATGAATATATATATAAATAAGGTGTATAATTGAAGTAGAATTTGAGATAAATAAAGGATGATTAATTGATGAAAACAGTAAAAAAAGCTATTATCCCAGCAGCTGGATTAGGAACTCGTTTCCTACCAGCAACTAAAGCAATGCCAAAGGAAATGTTACCAATTGTTGATAAACCAACAATTCAATACATTGTAGAAGAAGCGATTCAATCTGGAATTGAAGATATTATTATTGTAACTGGAAAAGGAAAGCGTGCTATCGAAGATCACTTTGATCATTCTTTTGAGTTGGAACAGAACTTACTAGAAAAGGGTAAGCATGAAATCCTTAAGAAGGTGCAAGAGTCTTCTAAAATTAATATCCACTATATTCGTCAAAAAGAACCGAAAGGTTTAGGTCATGCTGTATGGTGTGCTCGTAAGTTTATTGGTAATGAGCCATTCGCTGTTTTACTTGGTGATGATATTGTACAAGCTGAAACACCATGCTTACGTCAATTAATGGATCAATATGAGGCAACACAATCATCGGTAATTGGTGTTCAAACTGTTCCAGAGACGGAAACGCATCGCTATGGTATTATTGATCCACTAGCACAAAAAGGTCGTAGTTATCAAGTTAGTCAGTTTGTAGAAAAACCAGATCAAGGAACAGCACCATCTAACTTAGCAATTATGGGGCGCTATGTATTAACACCTGAGATTTTCACGTTCTTAGAGAATCAACAAACAGGAGCAGGTGGAGAGATTCAGTTGACGGATGCTATTCAGCGCTTAAATGAGATACAAAGAGTATTTGCTTATGATTTCGAAGGAAAGCGATACGACGTTGGAGAGAAGCTTGGATTCATTCAGACAACAATTGAAATGGCATTACAGCATGATGGATTAAAGAATGAATTATTAAGCTATATGGAGAAGTTATTACAAAAAGAAATGGTTAATAGTTAACTTTCAAAAAAACCATCTCGGAAATTTATTGTAAAATAAATTTCTGAGGTGGTTTTTTATAACTGTTCCATTAATTTATCTGCCACTTTTTTAGAAAGTTGCTTTGTCATTTTAGGAACAAATGGTTTTATGGCGCCGTTAAAAACAAAGGCTCCTTTACCAGTTGTTCGCAATTCTAACTGACTTGTTACTTTTGTGGTAGAAGGAGAGATTGATTCAGCATGAAAAGAGCCGCTACCAATTAATTTTTTTGTTGGAGAAGCCATCGTAAAGCTAATTTTATTTGGCATTTGCCACTCAATAATTTCAACATTTAGACTAACGTCTCGTTTAATAAATCCTAAATCACCGTGCAAACGCCAAGTCGAATGTTTGTCATCAATAACTTTATGTTTAACATAGCCTGTGACTAGTGGAGCCCAATTGTTTATATCGCTAATAAATTTCCAAATTTGATTTGGTGAAGCATTTAACTCGATAGTATGTATACCTTTTGCCATTTTTGGATTCCCTTCTAAAAATAAAGATATTTGAACGATTAGGTTAAAATCTTATATTCATTTTATTATAATATGGTTATGTAAATTCTGTTACAAGCGTTTTTTGCTTTTATTTTAATGATTTTTTATTAAAATTTATATTTCTAAATATCACATTTAAGAGAATGTAAGGAAAATAGAGAAATCCTGAGTAATATTAGGGAATTAATACGAAAAAGGTCGAAAATTAGGTTTTAATTTCTTATTTTTGTCATATATAATAAATCTTGAATACGACATTAAGGCTTAATATATTTGATATAATATGCCTTTCCCTAACTTGGGTATACACTCTTTTCAACCTCCGTGTCAGTAATAATACATATTGAAAAGAGTGTATACATTTTTTTATTTAGAAGAGAAATCTTGAAATCCTTTTTTATAATGACAAATAAGATTTAAAATGGGATAATGATAGTATAACTTCTGGTGGTATGACCAATCTTGTTTAAGGAGAGAAGTGTATGCTAGATATTCAACAAATTAAAGAAATAATTCCTCATCGCTATCCATTTCTACTAGTGGATAAAGTTTTAGAAGTAGAAGAAGGAAAGCGCGCTATTGGGATAAAGAATGTTACAGCTAATGAAGAATTTTTTAATGGGCATTTTCCAGATTATCCTGTAATGCCAGGTGTTTTAATTGTAGAGGCTTTAGCACAAGTTGGCGCTGTTGCTATGTTGAAGAAAGAAGAGAATCGTGGTCGCTTAGCATTCTTCGCAGGCATCGATAATTGCCGTTTTAAACGACAAGTCCGTCCAGGTGACCAACTTCGTTTAGAAGTTGAAATGACACGTGTACGTGGAGCGATTGGAAAAGGAAAAGCAATTGCTACTGTAGATGGTGAAATTGCTTGTGAGACAGAAATCACGTTTGCGCTTGGTGACAAAAAAGAATAAATATATTAAGATATGTGATAGACAAATAACAATACATAATTGTTGTTTGTCTATTTTTTATGATTTGTATAATAGGATTCATATGTATTGTAAGTTAGGCTTAAGAAAGAAGGTTACAATAATGAAAAAGAAAATTTTATTTTGGGTACTCGGTATTCTTGGGGTACTAATCATAGGTGGAGGAGTTTATGCCTATAATGTGTATTCTTCTGTATCTAATACATTAAAAGAAGTTCATAAACCTTTAAAACGTGATCAAAACAACAGTAACGTTGGAGAAAAAGTTAGCAAGAGTGAACCAGTGTCAATTTTATTACTAGGGGCAGACGAGCGTGGTAATGATAAAGGACGTTCAGACTCTTTAATGGTAATTACATTAAATCCTAAAAATAACTCTATGAAAACAGTAAGTATTCCTCGTGATACTTATACAGAAATTGTTGGAAAAGGTAAAAGCGATAAAATCAATCATGCTTATGCATTCGGCGGAGTGGATATGTCTGTAGCGACCGTAGAAAACTTCTTGAATGTTCCTATTAATTATTATATTGAAGTGAACATGGAAGGCTTTAAAGATATCGTTGATGCAGTCGGTGGGGTAGATGTAAATAATGATTTAGAGTTCTCTCTAGAAGGGAAGCACTTCCAAAAAGGGAATATTCATTTAACAGGTGACCAAGCTCTAGCATACACACGTATGCGTAAAGAAGACCCACGTGGTGACTTTGGACGTCAAATGCGTCAGCGTCAAGTGATGCAGGCTGTTATTAAGAAGGGTGCAAGCTTCTCTTCTTTAACAGGTTATGGAGATGTATTAGCAGCAATTCAAAAGAATGTGAAGACAAACTTAACGCAAGATCAAATGTTTGATATGCAAAAGAACTATAAAGATTGCTTGAAAAATAGTGAGGATATCCAAATCCCAGGTGATGGTCACAAGGCTGCTGACGGCATTTGGTATTACTATGTTCCAGATGCAGCAAAACAAGATTTAACGAATAAATTAAGAGCGCATCTTGAAGTAACTAAGTAATAAGTAATGACCAAACTCCTTTAGACAGAGTTCGGTTTCCCAAGTGCTAAAGGGCATGAAGTTTGGGCACAATATGTAACGGATTATTTCGTTGCTAAATAATAAAGGTACACAAAAGGTATACGAGCAATCGTATACCTTTTATAATAAGTAAGTGAGTAAGAAATCCTAATATATGTAGGAGGAAGACAATGAATTCAATTCTAATCTGCGGCGGAGCTGGTTATATCGGTTCTCACGCTGTGAAAAAATTAGTAGACGAAGGTTTATCAGTGGTAGTAGTAGATAACTTACAAACTGGTCATGAGGATGCAATTACGGAAGGTGCGAAGTTTTATAATGGAGACCTTCGTGATAAAGCATTTTTAAGAGATGTTTTTACACAAGAAAATATTGAGGCGGTTATGCATTTTGCAGCTGATTCTTTAGTTGGAGTTAGTATGGAGAAGCCTCTTCAATACTATAATAACAATGTGTACGGTGCACTTTGTTTATTAGAGGTAATGGATGAGTTTAAGGTAGATAAGTTTATTTTCTCTTCTACTGCGGCGACGTATGGTGAGGTGGATGTAGACCTTATTACTGAGGAGACGATGACAAATCCAACGAATACGTATGGAGAAACGAAGTTAGCAATCGAGAAGATGCTTCATTGGTATAGCCAAGCTTCTAATTTACGTTATAAGATTTTCAGATACTTTAACGTGGCTGGTGCAACTCCAAATGGTATTATTGGGGAAGATCACCGTCCAGAGACGCATTTAATTCCTCTTGTACTGCAAGTGGCGTTAGGTCAACGTGAGAAGATTATGATGTTTGGTGAGGATTATAATACACCAGATGGTACTTGTATCCGTGATTATATTCATGTTGAAGATTTAGTGGCAGCTCACTTCTTAGGACTTAAAGACCTACAGAACGGCGGAGAGAGTGATTTCTATAACTTAGGAAATGGTAATGGTTTCAGTGTAAAAGAAATCGTTGATGCAGTTCGTGAAGTTACAAATCATGAAATTCCAGCTGAAGTAGCACCGCGCCGTGCGGGAGATCCAGCACGTTTAGTTGCTTCTTCTCAGAAAGCGAAAGAAAAGTTAGGGTGGGATCCTCAGTATGTAAATGTGAAGACAATCATTGAGCATGCTTGGAATTGGCATCAGAAGAAACCTAATGGGTATGATAAATAGATATAATAAGTGAAAGAGAGGGTATTGTCGTTCAACATATGTTCGACAATACCCTCTCTTTTTTTATAAGATTTTTGCTATACTAAACTGTACTATAATACGGGATGGAAGGAGGAGAATAATGAAAATACTTGTAGTTGATGATGAATCGAGTATTCGTAATTTGATTCGGATGCAGTTGGAGATGGAAGGGTATGAAGTGTTGACAGCGGCTGATGGAAGAGAAGCTTTAGAGAAATGGAATGAAGGGCCGGATGTATTGATTTTGGATGTTATGCTTCCAGATACAGATGGGTATGAATTGCTTCGTTTGTTCCGTGAAAAGGATAGGGATATTCCAGTACTCATGTTAACTGCGAAGAGTCAGATGAATGATAAATTGCTTGGGTTGCAGCTTGGTGCGGATGATTATGTGACGAAGCCATTTAATTATGCAGAGCTTATTCTTCGGGTTAAGAATATGACGCGGCGCGTGAAGAAGGCAGAGGTAACGGTAAGTCATGAAGTAATCGGGGCGGGAGAGATAACGATTTGTCCTAAGGAAAGAAAGGTGCATGTTAGTGGACAAGAAATTCAGTTAACGTACCGAGAGTTTAATTTATGTCAGTTGTTTGTTTCAAATCCGCAGCGTGTATTTATGAGAGATGAGTTACTTGAGAAAGTATGGGGGTTTGAGTATATCGGAAATACGAGAGCAGTTGATATTATGGTGCAAAGGCTGCGGAAGAAGTTAGGGAAGAGCGGAGAATATATTAAGACAATTTATGGCGTTGGCTATAAACTGGATTGTTAAGTGGTGATGGTATGTCTTTAAAAAGAAATATGGTGTTTGGAATAGTTGGATTGTTAATTCCGATTTTTGTTCTTTTGTACGCAGTTGTTTATATTACGTTAGAAAAGAATATGTATCATAACGCGGCAAATTCTTTAGAAAAGTTAAGTGTAGAAGCACAAATTTATACGATGAATTATTTAGAGAAGGAAGCAGAGGTAGAGACGCTCGGTCCTAATTCACTTTTAATTGCTTCGTATTTAGCGAAGCGCATGGATGTGCGTGTACAGATGATTGGGAAGAATGGAGATGTTGTTGCAGATACGCAAAAGGGAGCACTTCTTCATCGGAATATTGATATTGAGAGTTCCTTGAAGGGAAAGAAATCTTATGTTTTTGAAGAGGGAGACCCAGCTCCAATTCTTTTGTTTTCAAGCCCAGTTTATTATGGAAACGATGTCATTGGAAGTGTTCGTTTTATAAATGAGTTAACGGGTGAGAAGGAAGTTTTAACAAATGTTGGCTGGACGTTCTTAATGACGTCTCTTTGTCTAGTAGCTGCGGGTATTTTCTTTGCGATTCGTTTGGCAAGGTCTCTTCATAAGCCGATTGATCAGTTAAGACAAATGGCACAGCGGCTTGCGAATGGAGATTATAAAAGTAAGATTGAGCTAAATGAGTATGTGGAAATTGCTCAGCTCTCAGCATCTTTTAATGCGATGGCTGATGGAATTGAACTACATATTAAGCAATTGAAAGAGGAGAAAGAGAAGCAGAAAGATTTCTTAGACCGCATTACGCATGAGCTAAAAACACCGCTAACGGCGATTATTGGCTATGTGGATTTAATTCCGAAGTTAAAGGCGAAGGAAGATGTACAGGAAAGCCTGCGTTATGTGGCTGTAGAAAGTGAGCGTTTATTATCACTTGTAGAGGAATTACTTAAGTCTTCAAAGTACGGGACGAGTACGTTTGAAGTGTCACCTACAGTTGTGGATATAAAAGAATTAGCAGAAGAAGCCGTTTCAATTGTGAAACCTCGCCTGCAGCAATTTGAAATCGAAGTGATAAATGAGTTAACGGATGTACATGTTCTTGCAGACTTTGATAAGACGAAGCAAATATTCTTAAATGTACTTGATAATACGATTAAATATAGCGATGCTACGCAAATTCGTATGAATGTAATTGTAAGTGAGCATGAGGCGAAGGTTTTTGTTCATGATGATGGTATTGGTATAGATGAAGGTGTGCTTGCAGAGTGGAATGAATCGCCAGGAGGGAAGGTACTTCCTTCTAGTTACGGGAATGGTTACGGTTTGTATATTTGTCAGGAGATTATGAATAAGCAGGGCGGAAGTATGCGAATTGAGAGTAGTGAAGAGATGGGTACTACGATATTTATTACATTTTTACTTCCGAAACGGATGGAAGACATAAAAAACTTGAAAGCGGTTAAATGATACATTTATGAAACAATTATGCGGTATTTTCGAAACAACGTTTTTTTATCTTGGAGGTAGGCAGAAATGAAAAGGCTATCATTTCAAATTCTTATGTTTGTCCTTTGTATAATCGTTTCTCTTATTTTGTTTTATGTGATGGAGAAGCAAATATATAATCGAATTACAATAGTGAATGACAAACAAACTGTTTTACAAAGAGTGAATGAATCCCTGCCTACTGAAATGAAAGTTAGGCATGAAAAGTGGGGAGAAATTGTTATAACGGATGAAGTTCGTTTGCATACGATTGTTTCATTCTTTGACCGAATTCAAATAGAACCGAGAGAAGCTAAGAATCAAGAACAAGTATTTACTGGAGAAGTAACGTACTTAAATGGACATAAACGTACTTTTGCAGTAGGTGACTTGTTCCAGTACGGGGCTGATATATACGGAAAGAATGGTACGGATCCAATGATTTCAGCATTTCAAACGTATTTGTTAAGCCTGTATTACACACCAGAACGTATTAGTGATTTTTTTGCGTCAGCACAGGATGTCATAGTACGCCAAGGTGATGTAGAACGTACGATGAATCTTACGCACATACTTGATTCGATTCGGTACGCAAAGCAAATTACAGATTACGGAGAAATACAGAAATTATTACAATCACAGAATGAACCAATTGCTTATATTACCGCTTATAAAACAGGGAAGCGTATAAAGAATGAGCGAGAAGACATTCTTACTATTTCTGTATATCCATCGTACTTTGTTGTGCAATATCTCGGTGATAATAACGGGAATGTCATGTATATGAAAAGCTCCCTCGCAAATTTATTTGTAAAGGAGAATGTGTCATGAGAAAGATAGCCTTTTTCTTCTTTTTGCTAGTAATTGGAGGAGCGATGTCTAGTTGCTCTCGAGATACAACCTCTATTAAATATAATAAAAGTGGTCTCCCTATTTTGGATGATCGTCATCTTGTTGCGTATGTAGCAGCACGCGAGGAAGTTGGTGAAGCTTTGCTTTCATCATTTTGTAAATCACGCGGCTGTACGTATGAATTTATTCGTCTTTCGACAGAAGAGCTTCTTCGGAGGGTAGAAGAGGAAGCTGGAAATCCGAAAGCGGATATTATTATTGGCGGTACGGTAGACGCGCATCAAATGATGAAGCAAAAAAATCTATCTATTCCTGTTACAAGTCAGCATGCGAACCGTATTTCAAAAACTGTTAAAGATAAAGATGGTTATTGGTACGGTTATGAAGTGGAGAAACTGGCAATTGCAATCAATAAAGAGCGGTGGAATGAAGAGATAGCGCCGCTCGGAATCCCTTATCCATCAAGGTGGCAAGATTTATTAAATCCAGTATATAAGGGAAAGATTGTTATGCCAGATCCAAATGTTTCAGGAACAGCATATACGTTTTTTCAATCGCTTATTGATACTGTAGGTGAAGAGGAAGCGAAGGCATATGTGAAGAACCTCGCAGGACAAGTTGGTGAAGTAACGGTGAATGGTTACATACCGGTAGAACTAGTTGCGAGCGGTGAGTATATGATAGGGATCAATTTCATGGGAGACCAGAGAATGCTTCAAAAACAAGGCTTTCCAATTGTAAGTATTGTACCTGAGCAAACAGGATTATCTGTTAATGCGATTTCGAAACTAAAACGTGCACCGAATGGTATTATTGCGGATTTATTTATTGATTATTGTTTATCAGAAGAAGCGGGGCACATTTTAGAAAAAGTTTCGTTTGGCGTACCAACAATGTTTGCGAAGAATGAGCAAGAAATAGAAGGACAGCCGGTTAGAAGAACAAACAAAAATATATCAAATAGCGGAATAATCGAGATATGGAATAGACAGCGTCTCTCTCAGAAGTGAGAAAAGGAGACGGAAATATATGTTTAAATGGCTCAAGCCAGCACCTGCAATTGAAAGATTACCAGCGGATATGATCGACCGTGTATATCGATTATTACGTATCCGTGTGCTAATCGGAATTTCAGTTGGATATGCTGCTTATTATTTAGTTCGTAGTAACTTTACGTTATCAAGTACGTATTTAGTAGAAGAATTTGGGTTTAGTACAGCTGAAATTGGTTTACTAGGTTCAATCATGGCAATTGTTTATGGATTTAGTAAGTTCTTTATGGGGAATTTATCAGATAAAGCTTTCGCCCAGCGCTTTATCGCAGTCGGTTTATTCTTATCAGGGCTTGTAAATATTTGTTTCGGCTTTGCATCTTCATTTGGGATGATTGTTACATTACTTGTTGTGAATGGTATTGTACAAGGTATGGGAGCACCACCTTGTAGTATCGTTATGACGAAATGGTTCTCGAAGAAAGAACGTGGTACGAAAACAGGTCTTTGGAATATTTCACATAACGTTGGTGGAATGCTTGTGCCACCACTTGTCGGAATTGGTGTAGGTATTTTCGGTGAAAATCATTGGCAAGGCGGCGTGTTTATTTTCCCAGCGATTATCGCAATGGTAATTTCCGTTCTTGTTTGGATTAATGCGAAGGATACACCAGAATCAGAAGGTCTTCCTCCAATTGATGAGTATCGTAATGACTATGAAAATCTTGAAAAAGCAGATAATGCTAACAAGATGTCACCAAAAGAAATTTTAATGAAATATGTAGTGAAAAATAAATTTGTATGGTTCTTATGTATTGCGAATGCATTTGTGTATTTAATTCGCTTCGGTGTTATTAACTGGGTTCCACTTTATTTAACGACAGTTAAAGGTTTCTCAAAAAATGAAGCGCACGCGGCATACACAATCTTTGAAGGTATGGCAATTCCAAGTTCATTAATCGTTGGTCTTTTAAGTGATAAATTATTTAAAGGAAAACGTATGCCATTATGTATCATTAGTATGGTTGGAGTTGTTATTGGTACGTTTATATATTGGCAAGCATCTAGCGTACTTGTTGTAAGTATTGCAGTTTCTATTATCGGTTGTTTAATTTATGTACCACAGTTCTTAATCGGTTTAAGTGCGATGGAATTAGTACCGAAATTTGCAGTAGGTACGACAGTTGGTATGTGTGGTCTGTTTGGTTATGTAGGCGGAAGTCTTGTAGCAAACGCAGCAATCGGTATTATTGTTGATCGTTCTGGCTGGGATGGTTGTTTCATCTTACTATTAACAGGTGCTATTTTATCAACAATCTTCTTGTTCATTGTTCAACGTGGACATGAGAGCAAAGCCCCTAAAGCGGCGTAATATTTTGTTTGAAAAGCTATCCAATTTCTATATTGGATAGCTTTTCTTATATTAATATAATCTTTCCTTAAATCTATCTTAAAAGAAAGTATGTCATATTTCTAATCATTGGAATTTTTGTTACAATATAAATGAATGTGTAAAACTTTGTAAAAAGAATGTAATAATATGTATTTAGTTTTCAGAAAGTTTTACGAAATTTTATATTAAACTATTAAGTTATAAAGGGAGAGAGAATATGTTACCAAATACGGTTCGTACTCCAAACAAGAAGAAGAAATGGATTATTATCGGGGTTATTGCACTAATTGTTATTGTGGCAGCGGTTAATATTTTTATTATGCAAGGCAAGAAGAAGGGGGCATCAACATCTGCTGATGCTGTAAGTTTCGAGAAAGTGACAGAGCGTAAGCTTAATAATACGAAGTTAATTTCTGGTCAGGTGAAGCCTGGGAATATTGAAAGTTTCTATGCGGATCCAACTAAAGGAAAAGTGAAAGATATTGCGGTAAAAGAAGGACAAGAAGTAGACAAAGGTACAAAGTTATTCTCTTATGATAATGAAGAGATTAATTTGCAAATGAAGCAAGCTGAGCTTGATCAGAAGATGGCAGATATGCGTTATGATCAAGGAAAGAAGAAGATTGATTCGTTGAAGAAAGAAATTAAGAAGGCAAAGGATAGCGGAGCTGGGAAAGAAGTAACAGATCCGATGGAAGAGCAAGTAAGCGAGTTAGAGATGGGTCAAAAGACGACTGATCTTGAAAAAGAAAAAGGGAAATTACAAAAAGAAGAATTAAGTAAAAAGCAGAAAGAGCTTACGATTTATAGTAATTTTGCTGGTGTTGTTCAAAAGTTAGATAAAGATGCGGCGCAAAGTTCATCTCAAGCGTTAGGTGGTCAAGGGAAAGCCTTCTTACAAGTGGCTTCTAAAGATCCGTTCCAAGTTCAAGGAACGTTAACTGAGCTTCAAAAGTCACAAATTCAAAAGGATCAAACATTTACTGTAACTGCGAAAGCAAATAATAAGAAGAAGTGGACAGGTAAGATTACAGAGGTAAGTGAATTCCCAACGAGTGCAGAGATGGCACAAGCGGGCGGTATGGGTGAAGCGACTCAAAATATGTCCCAATATACATATAAAGCAAGTCTTGATAGTCAAGATGGTTTATCTCCAGGTTATCACGTTTCTCTGCAAGTAAATTTAGAGAATAAGACGATGATTGCTGTTCCAACTAAGAGCATTGTAGAAAAAGGCGATGATGCATTTGTTTATGTTGAGGATAAAGGGAAGCTTCGTAAACAAAATGTGAAAAAAGGTTCTACTGATGGAGACTGGACAGAGGTTGTAGAAGGCGCAAAAGTGGGGCAAAAGGTGGTTAAAAATCCTTCCGACGACGTGTATGACGGAATGGAAGTGAAAGAGAAATGATTACGTTAAATAATATTGCTAAAACGTATTATCAAGGGAAATTGGCAGTGCCGATTTTGCACGGTATTAGTTTAACGATTCAGGGCGGCGAGTTCGTTTCGATTATGGGACCGTCTGGTTCTGGTAAATCAACGCTTATGAATATTATTGGTTGTCTAGATCGTCCAACAGAAGGCGAATATATGCTGAATGATGTGAATATCTTAACAGCAGACGAGTCAAAGCTTGCTTTAATTCGTAATGAATATATCGGTTTTGTGTTTCAGCATTTTAATTTGCTTCCACGTCTTTCGGCAGTAGAAAATGTTGAACTTCCGCTCGTATACGGCGGGGTGAAGAAGGCAGAGCGTCGCAAGCGTGCTTTAGAGGCGTTAGGTAAAGTTGGATTGGCGGACCGCGTGCATCATTTACCGAATGAATTGTCAGGTGGGCAAAAGCAGCGTGTAGCGATTGCAAGAGCGATTGCGAATAATCCAACGTTCATTATGGCCGATGAGCCGACTGGTGCGCTTGATACGAAGTCTGGTGAGCAAGTTATGGATATTTTCACGAAGCTTAATGCAGAAGGTACAACGATTGTTATGGTTACGCATGAAGAGGAAGTAGCAGCGTATTCTTCCCGCCGCATTGTACTGCGAGATGGGAAAATTACAGAAGATAGAAGGTGTGCGGTATGAGTTTACTAGATAGTATAAAAATTGCCCTATCTTCTATTTTAGCTCATAAACTGCGTTCAGCTCTTACGATGCTCGGTATTATTATCGGAGTAGGTTCGATTATTACTGTCGTTGCGATTGGGCAAGGCGGGGAAGCGATGCTGAAGTCGAAATTCGCAGGTTCTGGTGGTAATAATCTTATGCCAATTCAATTTAAAGCAGATATTAATGATGAGTTTGCTATGGGCGGATTTCAAATACCGAAGTTAACGGAAGAGGATATTTTGGAAGTAAAACAAGTGAAAGATGTTTCACACGTTATTACGACAAACCAGAATTCAGAGGTGCTTGATGTAAATGATAAAAAAGCAAATCTGAATATTATTGGTCTTGATAATGAATATTTTGCGGTTAATAAAGTAAAGGTCGTAAAGGGACGTACTTTAAGTGAATCAGATATTACTCATGCAAATAACGTTGTGATGGTTAGTACAAAGACAGAGGAAACATTATTTAAGGACGTAAACCCAGTTGGACAAATCATTGAGATGAAGGGACAGCCAATGCAAATTATTGGTGTGTATAAATCTGATAATGAGTTTATGGGATTTGAAATGGAAGAAGCGTTAATCCCCCTTACGTTATGGCCTGTTTTATACGGAACAGATGATATTCAAAATATCGCAATTCAAGCTAAAAATGTAGATGACTTAGAAGCAGCGGGGAAAAAAGCTGTTGATGTATTAAATAGTCGTAAGCCAAGTGAAATTCCAGGTAAATATGAACTGGTGAATTTAAAAGAATTCCAAGAAAATGTTTCTAAAGTAACTGGTATTATGACGATGATTATTGGTGGTATCGCTGGTATTTCATTAGTCGTTGGTGGTATTGGTGTTATGAACATCATGCTCGTATCTGTAACGGAGCGTACGCGCGAAATTGGGATACGTAAAGCACTTGGGGCAACACGTAGTAAAATTTTATTGCAATTTTTAATTGAAGCAGTCATGTTAACGCTTCTAGGTGGTTTAATCGGAATTGGTCTTGGATATGGCGGAGCATATATCGTTTCCACATTTGCGAAATGGCCACCGCTCGTTTCGTGGGAAGTTGTCGTTGGGGGCGTACTATTCTCTATGACACTTGGTATTATCTTTGGATTAATTCCAGCAAACAAAGCTGCGAAGTTAGATCCAATTGAAGCCTTACGTTATGAGTAAGTAATAGTGTAGTAGAACTACACACTACCGTTCTAGTGGGCGGTTCGTAGCCTCTATGTGAGAGGAAGTGAACCGCCCGTTAGAACGGGTTATATAAATAGAAGGAGGCGTTATAGTGGAAGCGAATTTGAATACGCAAAAAGCTGGCGGCGAGAAGCCATCATTGTTCGGAATGATTACTTCTCCTGGTTTACAGTTTGAGAGAATGAAGATGAGCGAGAAAGTTTGGGGTATGTTCTTCTTCGTTGCATTGTTGCAAGGGCTTGTAGGTAGTTTAAACGCGTATGTTACATACACATCGCCTGAGATGATGAAAATGCAAAAGGAACTAGGTGCACTTGCAGATCAGAGCTCACTCGTATCAAATGTGATTTCTGGTACGATATGGGGAGCAGTAGGTGCTATGCTAGTAACGTTCGTTATTGCGGCTATTTATAAAGTGTTTATGATGTTTTATGGGAATGATACTTCTTATAAAAAAATAGTAACAATTATTGTATATGCGAACATTGTTGTTATTATTGGTGGACTTATTAATGGTGTTATAGCTTTAATTTTAGGTGCTGGACCAACTGCGTATACAAGTTTAGGACCACTATTCGATCAAGGTTCACTTGCATATGGAATTGGTAATACGATTGAATTGTTTTATTTATGGAATTTAGTTTTAATTTGGTTAGGATTACAGATTACAGCTGGATTAAGTAAAGTGCAAGCAGCAATTCCAATTATCATTTTATTCATTATTAAAGCAGCATTTTTAGCAGCAATTGTTATGATAGTGTCAGCATTTTTACCAAATATGCCAGTGTAAATAAGGAGGCATTATAATGGAAACGAATATTAATACGCAAGATGTTAGTACGAAAAAGCCGTCGTTGTTTGGGATGATCACTTCTCCTGGTTTACAATTTGAGAGAATGAAGACAAAAAGTCCGGTTTGGGGAGCATTTATCTTATTTGTTCTACTTGGAACGGTTACAGCAGCTGCGGTATTTTATTTATCAGTGGTTAATACCCCAGAAGTGGCAAAAGAATTAAATGGCCCAGATGGGCAGATGATAAAATGGTTTGCACTTGGTGGCGGAGCACTTTTTGGTTTATTCGGAACACCTATCGGCCTCTTTATTGCAGCAGGTTTTTATAAAGTGATCATGATGTTAATGGGAAATGATACTCCCTACATGAAGATATTATCTATTTATATATACGCTAATCTTGTTTTCTACATTGGTGGATTGTTAAATGTAGGATTAGCTTTCATTTTCGATGGTAATGGAACGGATACTTATACAAGTTTATCTCCTTTATTTGAAAAAGGGACAGTTTTAAACGGCATTGCTTCTTCAATTGAAATTTTTAATATTTGGAGTTTAATTTTAACAGGATTAGGATTACATATTGTGGCAGGTTTAAGTAAGAAAAAAGCGACAATTTTAATTGTAATTTTCTTTATTCTAACAATAGGGTTAGGTTTTTTAAAGGGTTTAGCAAACAGTTTTGGCGCATAATATATTTTTATGAAAAGGTGACTCTCCCAAGAGTCACCTTTTTTATTTTTACCCTTATTTCAAATACCATTAGCAGAATTTCAAATTCTACTTCATGTAATTTCAAATTTCGGCGGTAGTATTTGAAATTACTCACAGTGAAATCGCCTCTTTATTTTTATATTGTGGAGGTACCGGCGGAATAACAAAGAGGTATACCTTTAAGAAGTGGGTACTGTGTGAAACCAGCAACTTTTACAGAGACCGTTGTTTTGTATGAAGGGATGATTGTAAATCAAATAAAGAAATTAGGTATTCGTCAAGATTATGAAGAGTATTATCAATGTGGTTTAATTGGTCTTTGGCATGCGTATGAAAGATTTGATGCGGAGAAGGGGTGTTTCCCTGCATATGCACTTGTAACGGTGCGTGGTTACATGTTAGAAAGATTGAAGAAAGAATCCACTGTGCAAGAAAAGTGTGTATGTGTAGGAGAGTATGAGGATATCTTTCATTTTGAAGATATTGAAATGAGAGCAAAGGATTTTATGAGTGTATTAGATGAGAAGGAGAAGTACATTATTTTCGAACGTTTTTTTGTAGGGAAGACGATGGGGGAGATCGCTAGCGAGATGGAAATGACTTATTATCAAGTGAGGTGGGTGTATCGGCAAGCACTTGAGAAAATGCGAAATAGCTTAAGAGGATAAATATTATCATAAGAATGGAAGGCAAGAGATATTGCTTTCCATTCTACTAATTCTGTTACGGTAGTAAATGTAATAAGAGGTTTTTAAATTGTAGTGAATCTTGCATGTTCATACGTGATAATACGTATCCAGCTTTTAATACTTGTTGTTTTAGCTTATGGGGACTGATATGTATGGTTGTAGTAGTGCCATTTGAAAAATGAATGGTAGCTTTTTTACTCTGTTTGAAAAATTCTATGTCATCTATATGATTATAAAATAGCCATATACAGTTTGGAGAAGAAGGAGATTCTGTCGGGAAAGCACAAATATATTCTCTATGATTAATTGGAATTGGAACATTTTGTTTGAATTTAAAGTTTGTTTGGACTGCATTACGTCTGCCTTGATAAGTAGAATGCACATTGGTTAGACAAGATTGCTTGATGAGTTGGAGAGCAGTTTGACAGGAGTAAAGATGGTTCCCACTACTGTCGATAATTTTAGTGCGATAATAAGGGTGCTTGTATGGTTCGAGCATCATTGTAGAATTAGAAATAATAATATCATTTTCTTCATTCATAAATTTGATTCCCCTTTTTAAAATGATAATAATTCTAAATATAATTATATACGAATTAAGTAAATTGATTGTTAATATTCTGTTTCATATTGTAAATTTTGGCTATTCGTTTACAATCAATAGATGATAGTCTTTCTAATTTGCATCGCTTGTACATATATATGAAAATAGAAAAGAGTAGGCGGTGAGATAGTATGAAGAAAAGGTATATTATTATGGCTCTAGTTGTTGTTCTTCTAGTATATTTAGCAAATAGTAACCCGAGTAAAGGAGAATATACGGACTGGGCAGCGAAGCAGTTTATGAAACGTAATGATGTAAGTAAGAAGCTAGACGAAGTTCAAAAAGAAAATGAAGAGGGTCTCCTTGGCGATTTAGCATCGGCTGGTAAGAAGTTGGCGAAAAAATATGTTGAGCCACAAGTTGGATTATTAATCGAGAATTATACAAAGCGAAATGATTATATTTTCTTCTCAGCATATACGACCGAGTTTGATATAGGTGGAGAACACTATAAATATGTATGCGTCGGTTTTTCAAAAATCTTTATTCCAATTGAAATGCCGAAGAAAAAAGACGAATCTGCAAAATGATGCAGATTCGTCTTTTTCATTTATAGAGTAATGGGAACTTCAGATACATTCCTTTCTACGAGACGGGCTCCTTTTTTTCGAGTATTTTCATTCATTGATGAAAATACAGATGAGGCAAGGATGGTATCCATTACTTGATTTACAACTAGTGCATCGATAGGTGTGATGGGTTTCTCGATAGAAAAGACAACTGTTTTTCCATCTTCTTTCGCAAAAATTAATTCTAGTACTTGCATGAGTTATTTCCTCCTTTTTATTTATCCCGCTATATGCGGGCAGCGCGATTGGTGTTGACTAATAATCGGCACCCCGCTGATTAAAGTTTCATCTTATAGACTAGAAAGATCTGATGTGCTAACAAGTTGTACAGCGTGAAGTGGTGATGCTTGTAAGGAAGCAAGAGCACGTGCTACGTTTTGTACTTGCTCTAAGTTTGCATTTGTTTTCACACGCTTAAATTGTTTGTTCTTGAAAACAGTTTTTCCGTTCTTATCTAATCCATTGTTTAAGACAAGACGTAAAGTTAAGTCCATTACGATTGTTTCGACTGCCATGTTTATCACCCCCTTTCACTTTATAAATAGGGTGCAAATGTCATGTTTTGGCGTGAAATTTATTCTTTTTTTTGGTACGCTTAAAAGACTAAGAGAGGGGTTTCGGAAGAATGAATCGTAAATGGTTATTTTGGATTCCTGTTTTACTATGGATGGGGTTGATTTTCTATTCCTCGGCACAACCATATAAAAAGCAGGATATGCGTTCGGATATTGAACAATATGTAAATGTTGAGTTTGTGAAAGAGCATTTCTCGTGGGTATCTATCGATTATGGCGGTGGTACACCTGTGAGCATTGCAAATAAAGGTGTAGGCGGATTTGTTGAGTTTTTCCTTCGTAAAGGTGCTCATTTTATGGTGTTCTTTATGCTCGGTTCATTGACGTATTACGCTTTTCATCGATCGGGTTATTCGAGAAAGCGATGCTTCATATACGCTCTCCTTTTCGTTGCGGGATATGCAACATTTGATGAAATTCATCAATGGTTTACGGGAGATCGTACACCGATGTGGCAAGATTCATTGCTGGATACGTGCGGCGGATTAACAGGGATTATAATAAGTAATTGGTTTTGGAATAGAAAAAGGAGCTAATCTTTTGAGATTAGCTCCTTTTGTTTATACACCAAGTAGTTCTTTTAACTCATCTGTAGATAATTCGGTCATCCAACTATCGCTTGTAATGACAGCGTTGTTTAGTGATTGTTTTCTCTCTAACATTTCATCAATTTTCTCTTCGAGTGTCCCCGTTGTAATGAGCTTATGAACGTGAACGAAGCGTTTTTGACCAATACGATATGCACGGTCTGTTGCTTGGTTTTCTACAGCTGGATTCCACCAACGGTCGTAGTGAATGACATGGTTGGCAGCAGTTAAGTTTAAGCCAGTTCCACCTGCTTTTAATGATAAGATGAAAATGTCATACGTTCCGTTTTGGAACTGCTCGATCATTTTGTCCCTTTCTTTCTTCGGTACACTACCGTTTAAGAAGAGGACGCGCTGACCGAATTTTTCTTCTAGCGCATGTTTCAGCATGTTCCCCATGCCAATGTATTGTGTAAAGATTAAGCAACTTTCATTTTGGTCTTTTATATTTTCAATGAGTTCCATTAGCGTGCTCGTTTTCATGGAACGTTCGATGATGTCTTTTGGTTCTGTTTCTTTTAAATAAAGAGCGGGATGGTTACAAATTTGTTTGAGCTTGTTCAGCATGAGTAATATAAATCCGCGGCGCTCAATCCCGCTTAATCCTTCTACATTTTGCAACGTATCTTGAACAAGTTGTTCATATAAGGAAGCTTGTTCACCAGTAAGTGGACAGTAAGCTTTCTGTTCTTGTTTATCTGGTAAGTTTAATGCGACTGTTTGATCTTTCTTCGTTCGGCGCAGTAAAAATGGTGAGATAAAACGTTGAACTTGTTGGATTTTTCCTTCGTCACGGTCCTTTTCGATCGGTGAGACGAAGCGGCGCTGGAATTGTCCTAAGCTACCGAGGTATCCATGATTAATGAAGTCGAAAATAGACCAAAGCTCGGCAAGTCGGTTTTCCATCGGTGTCCCGGTTAAAGCGATTTTGTGATTAGCTTGCAAGTTTCGTACTGCTTTTGACTGTTTCGTATGTGGGTTTTTAATATTTTGTGCTTCATCCAAAATAACAGCATCCCAGCATAACGTACTAAGTTCTTCTTCATCAAGCTGAGCTAATGCATAAGATGTTAATACAATATCTGCTGATTGAAGGAAGTCTTTAAATGATTCGCCTTTCGCTCGGTTACTTCCATAATGTAATTGAACACGTAAATTTGGTGCGAAACGCTCAAATTCTTTTTGCCAATTTCCAAGAACGGATGTCGGTGCCACGATTAAAGCAGGGCCTGTTTTGAGCTTGTTCTCTTTTATATATAGTAAGTAAGTGATCGTTTGAATGCTTTTTCCAAGTCCCATGTCGTCAGCTAATAATGCTCCGAATCCAAGCTTTCTTAAATATAATAACCACTCAATGCCATGTTGTTGATATGGACGGAGTGTTGCGTTTAGTGAAGAAGGGACATCTACTTTTGGAATATCTCCAATGTGTAATAGTTTTTGGAATAGCTCTTCATAATATCCATCTAGTTCGATTTCAATATCGGTAAATGGACTATCCTCTTCTACAACTTCTGTTTCAGCAGTGTTTGATAAATGTTGCTGAAGGACATCTTTCATTTCTAGTCCATACTTATCAGCACGGTTCATTAGTTTTCGTACTTCTTCAATAAAGGCTGGATCCAGTCTCATCCATTGACCATTTATATTGAATAACCGTTTGTTTTGTTCAACGAGTTCGAAAAATTCGCTTTCTGATAAATCAATGCCGTTCGTTGAAATACGCCAGTCAAAATTAACAAGCGTATTCATGCCGAAGAAAGATTGCGTTTGGGTGGCATTTTGCTTCAGTTGTACACGTAATTTTGGTTTTGTTGCTTTTAAATTTTGCCACCATGATGGTAGTAAAATCGTAATACCTGCAGCGAGTAATTCGTTACTTGCTTCTGTTAAGAAGTTCCACGCTTCTGTTTCAAAGAGTTCACTTCGGAACGTATCATCTTCTTTTAACCACGGTACGAGTTTACTGAAGCCTTCTTGTGTTTCAAGAATACGCTCTTCATAATCGTGCCATCGTTTTGGTAAAGAATCGATACTTTCATACACATATATGCGATGTGCTCCGCGCTTTGGTGTAACAACTGTCTCAAGCTTCCACATTTCAAATTCTTCTTGCGGCTCTTGTAGTCGTAGTCCGATTGTAAAGGGAAGGTCATCTTCAATGTAACCAATTTTTCTAAGCCAATCTTCTTCATGTAGTGATGCATCCAATTGTCTTTTCGTAAAGTCGTAATGTTCATAAAGTCTCTTTGCATCTTCCCATCCGTCGTTTGAACGGTTATCTTGTAATATGCTTTCATTTACCGCTGACGAGAAAAGAGATGCTAATGTGTCATCTTCAATTGGTGTATGTTGTACTTTCCAAGATGGTTGCTGAGACCAACGCTCCATATCAGGTACGAAGCTACCGCTGACGAAGGCATCCCATAATTCGTTCGCATCTTTCGTAAGTGCTGTAATAGGGCCGTTCATTTGAATATGGGAAAAGGAGTTCATTGGTTTATTAGCGATGTATTCAAATGCTTGTGCATTTGTTAGCATAACACCTTGTTTTCCTTCAAAGGTTGCTTCTTTTAGAAACGTGCCGTAGAAAGAAGTAGAGTGCCATGTAAACGCATTTCGTTTCCAACTTGTTACGGATAATGGAGTACCGCTGTCATCTTCTCCCCAAAGGAACCAACCTTGACTAACGTGCTGGAGCCTAATTGTTACTTCAGTTTGATTGATCATCGATTAATTTTCCTTTCCGTAATTCCTCTTGTAGTGCACGTAGACGTGAATGTAAGTTTGCGATGTGAATAATGAAAGCATCCCATTCATCGGTACGCTTTAATCGTTTATATAATGTACGTAATTTCTTTAAGTAACGAACTGCACGTCTATATGATTTGCGATTTCGTTCTTCAATGGCCTCTACGGCAGCAAGATGATACAGAGGAAGTGCTGCTTCTGGTGCTTCCTTTTCAATATCTTTCAGCGGCTCTTTCAACAGCTCAATTGCTTCAAATCCATGTAAGAGCTGAAGTTCTGCCCATGTACGATATTGCTTTTTCGCGAGTACGTATTGCTCATAGTTTGCGAAACTATATGGTAATAGCTCTTGCAAAATCATTTCGAGTCCAGCTTGTTCATTTGTATGGGTTGCATACGTTTCATACATGATGACAAATAAGCGAACGATATCTTTTATGAAAATCGTATTTTCGTGCTCATGTATCGTTTTCTTCACTTGTTTATACGTAAAGGAAAGCCAGTTTTTCGCACGATCCCACTTCATTGTATTTAATAGCTCTTCTAACCAATAGAAGTACAGACTTACAACAGAAGCAGGCTGTTTTTTTAGTAAATCCATTGCTAATAGGTCTTCGTCATTTAAAAAGAGTAGATGAGAAGATGCTAATGCTTTGGAAAGTGGATTGATTTTCGTATCGATTCGTTTTTCTTCTTCTTGCAGCTGCTCTTTATTGTGTAAGAGTTCACTCCATATGTGACGATAAATAAAATATCTCTCTTGCGTATAAGCGTCAGTGGAGAAGAATACTTCGTGAACGAGACGAGCTGTTTCTTGCAAAATTGATTCAGACTCTGAAGGAATCGCTTCTGATTGTAAGTCCCGAACGATGGATTCCACTTTATCTACAAATAGGCGAACGACATTAACAGGCTGGTGATAAGAATACGTTTTATTTGCTTCAAAGTTCTGAATTTCTTCTAATAATTTTTGAAAGCAATAAAGCGCTGCATGTAGCCTGAACAGCTCATGTATCGCAACGATACGTGGAGCTTTCCGCTCGAGTTTTGTATAGAAGTCTGTAAAAATACTCATAAGAAAATACATTTGTTTATAAGTAAGCCGAGCTTGTTCTTTTTTAAATGATTCATATTCGTTGTCAAAATACGATTGCCAACTTTTATAATCCGTTTCTTCAAAAGATGATGATTGCAATACTTGTCTTGCAGTTCGAATAGGAGGAAGAGAAGGTTTCGTATTATTTTTAAATAAAGTTAATACATCTCCTACTTGCCCGAAACTAGATGCTGCAGATAGTAACACAGCGAGCATATGCTCACATTGCGTTGGTGCGAAGCAATCGCAATAGCTTTCAGCGACGTTACGAATCGGGATATGGACGCTATATACGCTGCCTTCAGCATCTACAGTTCCTGATAGTGTATAACCATCAAAGTCAACGTTGTAGACAACACCACTACGATATAGGTGCCGAGCTGTAGCGACATGTTCCTGATCAGCTGTTTGCTGTGGATCTAGTCCTTGAACGAACTCATTCGCAATCATCATAATTTCATCTTTCGTAATTGAGTGTTGCAGCATAATATTCCTCCGTACACATATTTCTTTCCTTTACCATTATAAACAAAAAATGCTCAAAACAGAAAAAATGAAATTTGGATTATCATATTGTAACTATGAATGGAAAGATGTTGTAAATAATATGTTGAAATTAGGGCAAGTATATGGTTTGACTTGCTAATAAAAAAACTATCTCTATAATTGAGATAGTTTTTTTCGATTAGAAGCGCGTTTCCTTTAATATTGCTTGTACATATGGATCACGTAATATTTGTTCGATCATTGGCAACATGTTTTGTTCGAATGAAATGTCGATAGGAAATGGCTTTTGTGAGCCAGGTTTGATTCCATATTGGACAATTTTGTAATGAGTATTTTCTTCAGAGCTGAGTACAATTAATTTATATCGATTGTCATCGCCAGTGAGTGAAAAATCAATGGAAGTAGCGTCGTATGTTACTTCATCCTTATATATATACGGTTTTGGTGTACCGATCCAATCTACTTTTGCTTGTACATTCATGGACATAACCTCCTTATAGCTATTATAAAAAAATAAAAGCCAGCTCTCAATAAAGAGAACTGGCTTTAGCAGTCATTGGTTATTTTAAAATTTTCACTTTAACAGTTTTGCGACCCCATTTTTGAGCAGCACTATCTGATCCAAGTAGAATGTCGATACGGTTACCTTTAATTGCACCGCCAGTATCTCCAGCGATAGCTTCTCCGTAACCTTCTACCCATACTTTAGATCCTAATGGGATTACTTTCGGGTCAACAGCGATCATTTTCATGTTTGGGTTCGCTGTTAAGTCATGACCCATTGCAGTTAATACACGGCCGCCATATGTGCCACCGTTTTCGCTCGGATGAGCTGTATATGCTGTAGCTACAACTGTTAACTCACGACCATTAGAAGGTTCGCTAGTTTCAGCAGCTTTCACAGCAGGCTTAGCAGCTGGTTTTGCTTGTGCTGCAGGTGCTTTAGCTGGTGCTACAGTTTTAGCAGGAGCAGGTTGTTCTTGTTTCTCAATAACAGGCGCTGTACCTGTTAAGAAAGGAACGTGAACATAAGCTGTTTTCCCGTTATATTCAAATTGTAACCACTCATTTTGTACTTGGTTCGTTGTTTCGATCATATCGTCTTTCTTTAACGTTCCAAGAATTTCTGAGTTTGTGTTCGCTTCAGCACGTACGTTTAATACGTTAGCTGTTACGTAGTAGATGCTTTTTGTGAACTCTGCACTTACGAATGTGTCTTTACCATCTAAAGTGATTTTTGACCATCCGTTCTCTGTATTTTGAACATCTATTTTATTACCGTTTAGTAATTTACCGACAACTTTTGATTCAGTAGTAGGGTTTTCGCGCACATTTAGTACGTCTGTTGTTACAACAGTTTCTGCATTAGCAGAAGATGTGAAAATCCCAAGACCAAAAACTGCTGCTGTTGCTATTCCAATTAATTTTTTCATGATAGCCTCCATTGCGTTTGTTTTCGTGTCCTCATTATAGCAACAGATTTTTTCGGATTTCGGGAAAACACACAATTACAAACCATTCGTAATCAGTCGTTAACATCCTGTAATATAACAAAAAATATAGGAAAGCGTTTTTCATTCTATGTGATTAGTAGGTTTCTACTTATATTCAAAATATTTAATACAACATATTTTTTTCGGCGTAAATAAAAATATTACAGGAGTGTTACATGATGATTACTATACAGTTACATTCCTTGAGTATTTTACCGTTTTATGGGTAATATAGTTATATAAACATAAACATTTTGTTTGTGAAACTATAAACACGTGCTATATACTAGCAAAAAAACCGCATAATTGTTACAAAAAGAAAGGGTTGTAAGGAAGAAATTTGCCCTTTTTTATATCTGTAACACATCCTTTTTTGGGAAAACACATTCCCATCCGCATTTTTCTCGCATAATTTGACAGCAGTATTTCGATCTTGTAGCTCTTGCAGAGTGAAAAGGTTATACGGAAGGTAAGGCTGTCCATAAGAATTCAAATTGGTGAAGGTGAAAGTAAGAAAATCACCGTAAAAATCATAGTTTTCTATCCGATTTTACATATCGGAATTTATGTTATTTATAAAAGTAAACCTACGAAGGGGGATTTGATGAGGAAACTAACGAAAACATTTATTATCTCATTAACATTATGTATTGCATTCACAATTTGGGGGATTATTCCCGAATCTATTATTGGAAAAGGTAGCTTAGGAAATGTAACAACCGCAATTCAAACTGCGTTGGTTAGTAAGTTTGGATGGTTCTATATTATTTCTGTTTCTATTATTTTAGGTGTGTCTATCTTTTTAATTGTTTCGAAATACGGTTCTATTCGTTTAGGTAAAGATGATGACGAACCTGATTATAGTTATATGACATGGTTTGCTATGCTATTTAGCGCTGGTATGGGTATCGGCTTAGTCTTTTGGGGTGTTGCCGAACCATTAAACCATTTGTACGCACCTCCGTTTGGAGAAGGTGCAACTGAGGAAAGTGCGCGACTTGCACTACGTTTTTCATTTTTCCATTGGGGATTACATCCTTGGGGACTATATGCGTTTGTAGCGTTATGTATTGCTTACTTTACTTTTAGAAAAGGAAAAGCAAGTACAATCAGTGCGACAGTAGGTCCGTTGTTTAAAGGCGGGGAACATGGGCGTATTGCTCGTTCATTTGATGTGTTAGCTGTTTTCGCGACGGTGTTTGGCGTTGCGACATCATTAGGTCTTGGTGCGAAACAAATTGCAGGTGGTGTTAGTTATTTAACATCTATCCCGAATTCATTAACGACACAGTTAGTTATTATTGCAATCGTAACCGTTCTTTTCATGTTATCTGCGCAGACAGGTCTTGATAAAGGAATAAAATATTTAAGTAATACGAACATTATTTTGGCATTTGCACTTATGATAATTGTATTATTTGCAGGTCCAACAAACTTTATTATGAATTACTTCACTTCAACGATTGGTTCTTATATTCAGGAATTACCAAGTATGAGTTTCCGTTTAAGTCCATTAGATGAAGGCGGAAATCAATGGATTCAATCATGGACCATTTTCTATTGGGCATGGTGGATTGCATGGTCACCATTCGTAGGTACATTTATTGCGCGTGTTTCACGAGGGCGTACGATTCGTGAGTTTGTTATTGGTGTGTTACTCGTACCAACCGTAATTGGTGCACTTTGGTTCTCCGTTTTCGGCGGGACAGGTATTCATATGGAGCTGTTTGGTAATGCGCATATTTTCGACAAAGTGAAAGAAATGGGAACAGAAGTAGGATTATTTGCTATGTTCGATCAGATGGGCAGCTTTGGATCAGCTTTATCGGTTTTAGGTATTTTACTTATTGCAACATTCTTTATTACATCTGCAGATTCTGCAACATTTGTTTTAGGGATGTTAACGACACATGGTAGTTTAAATCCACCAAATCGTATTAAAATGATTTGGGGTATCGTTCTAGCCGCGATAGCTTCTACCTTATTATATATCGGCGGATTAGAAGCATTGCAAACGGCAGCTATCATTGCGGCATTCCCATTCGTCTTCGTTATTTTCTTTATGATGGCAGCATTGTTTAAAGAGTTACAAAAAGAAGGACGTATGAAGCATCATAAATAATAGAAGGAAAAGAGCTGATTTCATATCAGCTCTTTTTTATATAGAAGGGATTTGAACTGCAAGTAAGGGAAATAAAATACTTAACTATATAAGTAGTATGCCTTTTATATGAAGAAAAAACGATGTATTTCGACAATATTCGATATTCTACAAATTCTATTCATATTTTTGACAAAAAATTGTCGGAAATGTGTTGTCACGTTTATGTATATGTGCTATATTATTTCCTGTAAGCGATTTCAAATAGTTTTAAAGCGCATTCAAGGGGGACATCAAGAATAATGAAACGTTACGAAAGAAAGTGGAAGCATATTTGTTTGAAACGTGTGGCACATCGTAGTGTCCAAGAAAGCACGGAACCTAAGACTGAAACGCGCAAAGAACAGCAAGAGAAGCAATTGGTTCTACAAAAATAGCAATCACTTTTTCGTATATAAATGAAGGTCGATCGTTCGTTGGGGGATGGACGTGAAATTACTTTCAGCTAAGGGGTATTGTCTGATATATAATTTATACGGCAATAAATCAGCACAGAGCTTACGGCGCTCTGTGCTGATTTTTATTTTGTAAATAAAAATCAGTGGGAGAACCCCCACTGATTAAAGTTTTACTTTTCTTTTTTGAATCGAACTGTTTTATCCCAGCCAATGACTTGTTTCTGGCTCTTTGCACGTAAGTATAAAATTAAGCTACGAATGAATAAGTACGTAAAGAGCTGTGCGTACGTAAAGTACATGATAACACTAATAAAAATATTAGTTGGTGTAAAGGTTCGTTCCACACTCTGGGCACTAAATAATTGAGAAACATATGTAATATATGCGACATACCACATAAATAGTAGCGGAATGCTATATTGAATTTGGAATATACCGAGTAACCCAATTACGAACCAAACGTTTGAAATGATTAAGAATAGCCAAAATACAACATACACTAAAACTTGTTGTAAGGAATGGACGAGAAGCTTTCCTTTAAAGAAACTTAATGAAGAAAACATTTTTTCTAAAATGTACAAGTTTCCTTGGAGCCAGCGTGTACGCTGCTTAATAAGGATTTTTAAATGCTCCGGTTCTTGTTCCCATGTAATAGATTCTGGAACGATTGGTAAGAGATAGCCTTTTTGTGTAATTCTTAATGTTAATTCAGCGTCTTCTGCAATTGCATAAGGGTCATAGCCGCCAAGTTCTTCTAATGCAGAGCGACGAAGAAGCATGTTTGTTCCTGTCAGTGAACCTGTTTGGAATAATAACCAGCGTCCGGATTGCATAAGGAGCTGGAAGATTTGAAATTCTAAGGAAATCATTCGTGTTAGCCAGTTTCTGTTTTCATTTACAGTACGAACGTGACCAACAGCTCCAACAGCATCCTCAGTTGTTTCAGCGTGTTCTACAAGCATTCGCAGTGCATCTGGTTCAGGCTGATTATCTGCATCATACACACAGAAGTATTCACCATCTGAAATACTCAGACCATAGTTTAGTACACGCGATTTTCCTTTTGGTTCACCCGCCGGAACACGAATGTGACGAATATGAGCATAAGCTTTGTCAAAATCGTCACCAATTTCAGGTGTCTCATCTTGAGAGTTATCGTTTAATAAATAAACGGTTAGTTTACCTGGATATTCAATCTTCGCCATCGCTTCCAAAGTATCTTTAATAACGACGCCTTCATTGTGGGCAGGTATTAAAATGTCGACGCTTGGATAATGTTCTAGCGTACGATCTTTTCGTTTCCTATTTCGGTGAACTAAACCTGCGAGTGTTAAGAAAGAATAGTAGACGAGTAAGCCAGAGAACAGAAAGGCTGTAAAAATAAGTACATATTTAATTGAAAATGTGATACTGATCCAAAAAACGAGTACGCAAAACAGGAGGAATAAAAGAAGTATAACGAGTGTCATCATAATACTGTCGGTCCTTTTGTAGCGATTTGTTCTCGTTGAATCTTAATGTCTTGAATTGCCTCAGCTGCAAGCCATTTTTCCATTTTGGGCTGTAGACGGTTCATTACAATATCGGCACCAGCTTCATTTGTATTTTGTAATAAAATGACTAATGTGTTGTTATCATATTCAGCAACAAGATCAAAGTCAGCTCTTACCGTTTCAACTAATAATGAAGCTACACGGTCCATAACACTTTCCTTCGTATATTTACTAAAGGAAGTGAAGTCAAAATAAATTATAACGCCTGTTTCATTACGACGATTCATTGCATTTATTAATAATGCTTGTCGTCTTTCGAATTCTTGTCTTGTTAATAATTTTGATTCTCCAATGTATTGTTCTAACGTTCTCACACGTTCGATTAATTCTTTATTTTCATGAATAACCTTCTTTAATAAATGAGTTGAGATATATACGATGAAGAAGTTTGCTGCCATTAGGAAGTGAGTAATAATGTATTGCCATTGTTCTGATGTGCTCCATAAGTAAAGCCATGCTTGGTAGAATAGGTAGAACACCGAAACAATAGTTCCTAATATGAAGAGAACAAATGCAGTCTTATCAGGCAAAAATAGAAATAGTACATTAACCATTACATATATAATTGTAAAAATGAGAGCATGCTCATATTGCGTTACATGTACAGTTGTAAAATAAAATAAAATTTGTAAAACCCACATAGAGAGGACTTTATAGAAGTTATCTTTCACAAAACTTTCCTCCTTAAAGATAATTCATGCAAGGATACTTGTAGTATGCGCAATTATTAAGAAATAGACCGGATGACTAGATTCTTTTTGAGAGAGCAACAATAAGTAGTATCCCTCTTTGGTAAGAAAAAATAAACAGACTTACTAATTATTGTATCATAATGTTCTTATATTTCGGCATAAAGTATTTAATATATACAAAAAAGTAAACATAATAATAAAAAGTCCCCTCTTTAGAAAGAGGAGACTTTACATCATTTTATAGGAACATCATACCTGCAACTGCTGCATTTAAGAAGTTCGCTAATGTACCAGCGATAACTGCTTTAATCCCTAATTGTGCAATTTGTTTACGGCGAGTAGGAGCTAGCGTTCCTGTTACACCTAATTGAATTGCGATAGAAGAGAAGTTTGCGAATCCACAGATTGCGAATGTTAAAATTAGATTTGTTTTGTCAGAGAACTCTGCCATGTGTGGTCCTAAGTTTGCGTATGCAACGAATTCGTTGATTGCAAGTTTTTGACCGATAAAGCTTGCTGCTTGTATCGCTTCACCTGGAGAAACCCCAATTAAGATTGCAAATGGTGATAGTAAGTAACCGAAGATTAAATCAAGGCTCAGTTTAATATCGAACCAAGAACCAACCCATCCTAATAAGCCATTTAATAAAGCGATTAATGCGATGAAAGCCATTAACATTGCTGCTACGTTAATAACAAGTTGCATACCTTCAGATGCACCACGTGCCGCTGCGTCAATAACGTTTGCATCTTCACGTTCTGTAGAAAGTTCAACGTTATTATCTACTTTTTCTGTTTCTGGCATAATTAGTTTCGCGATTAATAAACTTGATGGAGCTGCCATAATTGCTGCTGCTAATAAGTGTTCTAACGGAATACCCATTGCTGCATAGCCGACAAGAACTGATCCGGCAACAGCTGTCATACCGCTTACCATAATAGTGAAGAATTCACTATTTGTTAAACGTGCTAAGTAAGGTTTGATTAAGATTGGAGCTTCAGTTTGTCCTAAAAATACAGTTGTTACTGAGTTTAAACTTTCAGCTTTAGAAGTTCCAAGAAGTTTACTTAATGCGCCACCAACGACACTAACAAACTTCTGCATAATACCGAAATGATATAAGATTGCTACTAATGAACTAATAAATACGATTGGAAGTAGTGCTTGAATGAAGAAAACAAATCCCCAAGGGCCTTTTGCGTTGACTAAATCCCCAGCAACGAACTTAATTCCCTCGTAAGAAAAATTAATTAATCCTTGAACGCCGTCTGCAGCGTGTTTTAAACCTGCTTTTCCGGCATCCCATCGTAATACGATAAATGAAAATGACATTTGTAATGCTAGCGCGATTAAAATTGTGCGCCAATTAATAGCTTTGCGGTTGGAAGATAGTAAGAAAGCAATTGCTAATACTCCAATCACGCCGCCAATTCCCCATAAAAGATTCATGCAGTGTATGCTCCTTCCTCATAGTAAAAAAAGTGTATAAACCAGTTATCTATACGTTTACGAATATAACATCTTAAGTAACTTATCATAATGGACATCGGAGGTCAAACGTCTAACGAAAAGTTTAAATAAAAAGAAAATTCTTTGAAAAAACACATATAAAATAAATACACATGAAATAGGTTATGTTTTTTATGTAAATATATACATTATGATAACGTTATGGGTTGTTTTTGTGGAATATGGTGTATGAAATAGGGAAATAGATACATTATTTTTTTGGGGATATAGGTGACATATACTAAAAAAAGCCTTCTAGTAATCTAGAAGGCTTTGAAACTATTAATTAAGGTGCTTTCGTGTATCCTAAGAAATGACTCTTCCAATAAGAGTTACTTAATGAAGCGATTGCAACACCTTTATCTCCGGCTTGGATAAATGATCCGCCTCCAAGGTAAATACCCATATGAGAAGGACCTGCTTTATAAGTGTCTTTGAAATAAATTAAGTCACCTGGTTGTGGATTTGAAGTTTGTGGTAGGCTACCCCAATATCCCGCAACACTTTGACGGCTAATGTTATGACCAAATTTCTTAAATACGTGGTAGATGTAGCCACTGCAGTCCACACCGTTAGCAGAAGTTCCGCCCCAAACGTACGGTACGCCTTGCATTCCTTTTGCATATGCAAGTATGGAAGAACTGTCGCCACTAGTATTACCTGTATTATTGTTTTGATTGTTTTGATTGTTATTTTGGTTGTTGTTAGGCTTATTATCTACTGCGCCACCAACTGGTGTTTTAGAAAGGTAACGTGTTCCGATGTAACCAGTTTGACCGTTATAGTTAATTTTGCTCCATCCAGAGTTTTCAGAGATTACTTGAACCTTCTGTCCTTGTGGAAGTGCGCCTATGATTCTATAATTTGTACCTTCGCCGCTACGTACGTTTAATGCAGAAGCGTTAATATAGTAGTCACCAATTGCACCTTGATCAGGTTGTTTTGGTTGCTCAGGTTGCTTTGGTTGTTCAGGAGTAGCAGTGCCACCTTTAACGAACTTAACAAATTCGCTACTAACGAAGCCTGTTTTTCCTTGATAGTTTACTTTAAACCAACCGTTTTCAGATCCAACTACGTTTAATGTAGTACCATTTAACACGCCACCAATTACACTATGGTAAGCAGCAGGACCTGTACGAACGCGTAGAGATGTTGCGTTAACAACGTAAGTACCACCAGTTTGAACGGTTACATTATTATTTTGTTCTTGTTTGTTATCTTGGTTGTTACCTTGTGTAACATTGTCGCTAGAACCGCCTTTTGTTACGTAGTCTTTGCTTACGTAAGCTGTTTGTCCAGCATAATTGATTTTGAACCAATCTTGAACTTCGCCAACAACTTGTACTACTTGTCCTTTTGTAACAGAACCTACAGTTGTGTGAGAAGTGCTAGGGCCTGTACGAACACGAAGGGAAGATACATTTACTGTATAGTTTCCGCTTGCTGGTTTTACAGATTCTTGGTTGTTATTATTTGTATTGTTGTTTGAAGAACCTGCGTTAGAAGAAACACCAGATACGAATTCGCCACTTACATAGCCAACTTGTCCATTATGGTTGATTTTCACCCAACCATTTTCTTGACCAATTACGTTTAAAGTTTGTCCTTCATATACACGTCCTGAAACAGAACTAGAAGTGTTAGGAGCTGTACGAACACGTAATACATCAGCAGTAACTTTATTGTTTCCACCTGTTGTACTTACATTAGAATTGCTTGCTCCATTTTTTGATACAAATTCGCCACTAACAAATCCTGTTTGTCCATTAATGTTAATTTTGAACCAACCATTTTCTTCGCCAATCACGTTTAGTGATTGACCGTTATAAACACGCGAGATGATGTCGTGAGAAGTACTTGATCCTGCACGAACATGTAATACGCTAGTGTTTACCGTATAAGATGAGCTGTTTGATGCGGAAGCTTGGACAGTTGTAGCAGCTTTTTGTGTATTTTGTTCAGGGGCAGCTTGAACACTATCAAGTGTAGGTGCTGCTCCTCCTGCTACAGACACTGCCGCAAGACCGGCAAGGTATTTTTTCATAATTTGTCGATTCCTTTCTGTCTGTAATGTAGTGAAGAAATATTTACCAACTGTTAAAAATTCTAAAGAGCATGTCGATTACTGTCAAGACTTATGCGGTAATCTGAATATGACAAAAAGATTACAAAAAAAAATCAAGGCATAAATCTATACCTTGATTTCCATTTAAATACATATATTGAATGCAGAAAGGATAGAAATTATACGTGTTTAAGAAGATGACATATTGGATTGTAACAAGCTTTGAGAAAATGATCTTTGTAGCATTTTTGTGATAGGGCCAACTTGACCATCTTGAATTGCAGTTCCATCAAGGTGAGTCATCGGCAAAATTTCAATCGTCGTTCCTGTAAAGAAGCATTCATCTGCTTGATAAACATCACGAATGCTGAAAAGTTCTTCTTGTACCGGAATGCGAAGGGTTTTCGCTAAAGAAAGGACATATTGACGAATGATGCCATTTAAAATAAGGTGATTGGCTGGATGTGTATAGAGAGTTCCATTTTTTATGAGAAAGAAATTAGAACAGCTGCCCTCAGTTACGGTACCATTCCGTACGAAAAGGGCCTCTTTACAACCTTTGCGTTCAGCTTTCGTAGCAGCTAATACATTGGGTAATAAATTTAATGATTTGATATCACAGCGTAGCCAGCGTGTATCTGGTTCTGATATAGCACGTACACCGTATTCAATCCATAACGCTGGTCTTTCTTTCTTCATAATATAGGCATAGATTGTCGGAGGGACGTCATATGAGAATGTATGGGTACGAGCTTGTACACCGCGAGATACTTGCAAATAAATCGTTCCATCCTCGTGGAAATTATTACTTTCAATGAGTTTGTAAAGTAGGATAATAAGTTCTGCTTTTGAGAAAGGGAGTGATAATTCTATCTCTTCCATCGAGCGATATAATCTTGTGATGTGCGGATCTAATAAGTGGAAGTTCCCTTTATATAGGCGAATAACCTCATAGACACCATCTCCAAACTGCAAGCCTCTTTCTTCAGGTTCTATATACGTTTTTTGTTTCGTTGTATCAATAACTGCATCATTCCAAAGTACAAATCTTTCATATGCCAATTTACGTCCCATCCTTTCGTAAGTACATAAGTGAAACTTTAATTCGTTCAGAATAAAAACCACTACAGTAATTTTTATGTGAGTCATGCTTTACATATGACGTCTATGTATTTGCAAAGTGTAGAGAAGTAGTAGTGATTTACCCCGTATTAGCGGGCAGTAATACTCCCACTTAAAAATTCAGCTGGGGCAAAGAAGTGAAGCAGGCGAATAACTGCCCGTAAATGCCCGATTGGTGAGGGCTGATAATCAGTGGGGTGAACACCCCCCACTGATTAAAGTTTCACTTTACAGCATTTTGTATATACAAATTCGAAAATAAGAAATAAGAATCCTGCTTTTAAATAAAAAAAAGCAACATTCTTATGGAATGCTGCACAAGGAGGGTAGCTATCTTTCATAGGGACATCGTCTTATTGAATGTTTTGTGTATGGAAACAAAACATATTGAAAGACAATTATAAGAAAGTAGAAATAAACGATTCACACATTTCTTTAAGGGATCTTAGTAAAGATGAGAGATAAGAAATATATAGAACCTCGTTTACATATTTTATTATAGAGATGTTTCGTTAATTCCATGTGAATATTTGGTAAAGGTTATGTAATGTTAAAGTGAATGAATATAAGTGATTATATGGAGAAATATAAAAAAAAGAGGCTGAGATTACTCAGCGCTCTTCTTTTCTTCTTTAATAGCTGTTTTTACTTCACCAGTTTTGGTCTTGTTGCTCTCGGAGAAGCGAAGTAAGTCACCTTCAATGATTTTGTCAGACATGTTCAATTCATTTTGGGCACGATCAATGAGTGGTTGAGATTCTTCTTTTGGTAATTGTACAACTTCGCCAGTTTTACGGTCGTAGAATGTACTGTTCGTGTACATGTACTTATCTGTAACGAAGCTACCGTCACGAAGAACAACGAATCCTTTATTTTCTGGTGAGAATACATCATGACCGAATTGAACTTGATTTGTAGAATCTACACCAAGTAAGTTTAGAATTGTTGGTTTAATGTCAATTTCACCAGTTGGTTTTGAAATTGTTTTACCTTCTTTTTGACCTGGAACGTGAATAAACATCGGTGTTTTTTGTAAGTTCATATGGTCAAATGCAGTGATTTCTTCTTTTCCTAAGAACTGTGCCATTGCACGGTTATGGTTTTCAGAAATACCATAGTGGTCACCGTAGAATACGATAACTGAGTTGTCGTAAATACCTTCTGCTTTTAGACGCTCAATAAAGTGTTTCATTGCTTCGTCTAAATAGCGAGCAGTTACCATGTAACGGTCAAATACGCCATCACCAGAATTGTATTCATCGATTAATTTTGTGCTTTCATCATAAGTGAATGGGTAATGGTTTGTTAACGTCAGGAAGCGAGTGTAGAACGGTTGCTTCACTTCTTTTAACATATCGATAGATTGATCGAAGTATTCGATATCTTTTAATCCCCAATTTAATTTTGTTTCTGGCGTAATCTTGTAGTCAAGCTCGTTGTAGTAACGGTCATAACCAAGTGCCGGATACATAATGTTACGGTTCCAGAACGTTGCGTTGTTCGCGTGGAATACCGATGTGTGATATCCTTGCTCACGTAAAATTTCTGGAGTTGCTGTATATTCGTTATTACCGTGTGTGAAGAATACAGCACCACGGTCTAGTGGATACATTGAAGTATCTACTAAGAATTCAGCGTCAGATGTTTTTCCTTGACCAGTTTGATGGAAGAAGTTATCAAAGTAATAACTTTCTTTCGTAAATTGGTTTAAGAATGGTGTAACTTCTTGTCCGTTAACTGTTGCACCAATTAAGAATGTTTGTAATGACTCAAGAGAGACAACAATTACGTTTTTCCCTTTTGCAGTACCAAACATATTTGGATCTGGTTTGCTTTGCGTTGTTTTTACGTAGTTCTCTGTTTCTTGTAATTTACTACCGTCAGCAAATGCTTTTTGTGAACTTGATTTTGCTTGTAAGCCAAGATCATACACTTGGTGTACATATAAACCTAAGTTTTTAACAAGCATAACGCGATCGAATGAACGTGTTAATAGTTCAGGACGCTCAGCTTCTGCCAGTCCTAAGTTTGCGAAGAAAATAGCAATTGTTGACACGAAGTATAGGGAACGCATTGGGCGTGCTACACGTTCTGTCGGTGCAAAATTTTTCATCTTCTTCAATAAAATGAAGAATACGATAATATCAGCAAATGCAAGGATAATTTTGTAGTTAAACAATTCTTTTACACTAGAACCTAAACTTCCAAAGTTAGATGTTTGTCCTAGTACTGGTAAAGTAACGAAGTCATTGTAGAATCCGTAGAACATTACGTTACCAACAAGAACGATCGTTAAGACAAAATTAATTCCAAGTGCTATATAGTTACGTTTTTTCCCTTTTGCAAATAATGCAAGACCAACAAGCAGTAATGATGCTGCTAATGGGCTAAGGAATAAAATGAATTCTTGCATGAAAGATTCAAGTTTTAAATCGAAGCTTGTGCGTGTAATAAGGTACGTCTTCAGCCATAAAGCTAAAGCTACGAATACAGTGAAACGCACATTTTGAAATTGTGATTTCAAGGTTTCTTTCATTCATTTCCACCCTTTCTCTATCAGGCTTGGTCGATTTTGGAGCGAAAAATGCTAAAATAAAAAATACATAGTTTTCTTGGCCATAATTTGAGGTTCTATATTCACCCATATACGACTATAACTATGCATACCCTTTTGGTTTCTTGTGCTGCTCATAAGCATAACGTCATTTCTGTATTATACAACAAAATTCATTTCTGAGAAACACTATAACATTTTACATTTTTTGTATGAGATTTGTCACTACCAGAGAAAACTTTAACATTCGTTTATATGTCCGTCAACTAGAAAATATAAAAAAGATAGAACAGAATGTTAAGTGAAAGTGAAAATTTCTTTGGTTGAGAAATAAGAAATGACGATGGGTAAGGGGTTATATAGAAACCCATTATATGAAGGGAAGTATGTAAAAATTAACGAACACTTGTTCTTTTTTAGTTTATTTGTTACAATAAAAGTTCATTGATAGATTGTGTGTAATTTTGATGAACTTTTACTGATAACATATTGTAGCTTATTTCTTTTTAAAAATAGGGAGGCTTTCACATGGAACAAAAATTTTCAGTTGAAGCGTTTTGGAAGAAAGCAAAACATGTTGCAAAGCAAGCAGGACAATCGGTCATTTATGCAAGTTTATTATTGTTTTACGTTTTGCAAAGACCTGATGTTCCAAAGCGAGTGAAAATTATTGTGATTGGAGCACTTGCTTATTTTATTGCACCAATTGATGCCATCCCAGATTTCATTGCTGGAGTTGGTTATACAGATGATTTAGGGGCGTTGACAGCCGCACTATTACAGGCATCGTTATACGTCAATGAAGAGGTGAAAGATAAGGCACGAGTGAAGTTGGCAGAGTGGTTTAGTTCGGATATAGACACATCATTTATCGATCAGAAATTAGATCAATAGGTGAGAACTGTCATATGGTGACAGGGCGAACGTAAGCGAGGAAGTGCTTTATGCCATCAGGAAGAACGCATACGAAAATAAACTTAATATCCCTTCCGGTTGTTTTGTTTATGCTCTTTTCGTATGGATTAACAAATTTTGATTTTTTATTAACTTTTGCAATTGGCTTTTTAGTAGGTACTTCATTTTTAACGCCGGATTTAGATACGTATAGTAATGCGTATAATAAATGGGGATTCCTGCGTATATTTTGGTATCCGTATAAGAAGGTCATGCCGCATCGATCCTTCTTTACACATACAATTATACTTGGTGATGTGATTCGTATTGCATACATGTTAATCGTGTTTTCTCCGTTTTTATTCCTATTAAATGTAATCGTGCTTGACGGGAATTTAATAGAAATTGCGAAGGAACATGAGGTTGAAATTGTAACGTTTATAATGGGAATTGTTGTGGCAAGCACGCTTCACATTATAGCGGATAAAGTGAATACGCGCCGCAAGAAAATGATGAGAAAAAAGAAGAAACGCAGAAGATAAAAAAACCGTCCCAAAAGGTATTTTGGGACGGTTTTTTCTTAATTAATAGGTTGATTATTCTTGTTGTATCATCGATAAAATTTCATTTATCATGTCATAGTGTCGTTTTAATCAAACGTTTGTTTAAACTTAAGCTTTCAGTACTTTAATACCTTTTACGATGTTCCAAATGAAGTAGTATAAGCTAATAATTCCGCAAATACATAAGACAATCATTGTTCCAATTCCAAGTGTTACATCTGGCTGGTCAGATCCGATACCCATAATTCCTAAAATAGTTACGCCGATGAATGTAGCGATACTTGGAATAATATGTGTCCATAGAGCACGTTTTGCATGTGGTTTTGTTTCAGCATCGCCTACAATCCAAACGATAATAGGGAATAAGATAGGGGCAAATAGTACACTAAAGTATGATAAAGCAGCTAATATTTTGTTTCCGTTCATATATATCACCTCATGAATAATGTCTGTTGTTATACTATTATTATTATGCAATAGTTTTGGGAAGCTTTCTATCGATGAACATTACAGGAACGTGACGATTTTGTAAGATTTTCTGTTAAATAATAAAATTTTCAAAAAAATCTTTTTAAATGGAAATTGTTATGGTACAGTATAAATGAAAGTTATTGAAAACGTTTTCTTAAACGTTTTTTATTTTTAGGCTGAAAGGTATGATGACCTGATAGTCTATTGATGAGGTTATTCTATTTAAAAGGGGATTCTTTAGGGGGAGAGAACAATGAACACATGGACACAAGTTTATGATCCGTTCGGAAACATTTGGATTTCGGCAGCGGTCGCACTTATTCCGATTATCTTTTTTTTCTTAGCTTTAGCAGTTTTCCGCATGAAGGGGTATGTGGCAGGATTTATTACAGTTGTACTTACAATTTTAGTGGCGTTATTCGCTTATAAAATGCCGTTCACGATGGCGATGGCAGCGACCGGATATGGTTTCTTATACGGACTATGGCCAATTGCTTGGATTATCATTATGTCGGTATTTTTATATAAAATTTCTGTGAAAACAGGTCAATTCGATGTGATTCGTGCATCTGTATTATCCATTACGAATGACCATCGTTTACTCGTTATTTTAATCGGTTTTTCATTCGGAGCATTTTTAGAAGGGGCAGCAGGATTTGGTGCACCAGTAGCCATTACGGCAGCACTTCTTGCAGGTCTTGGGTTAAATCCTTTATATGCAGCGGGTCTTTGTTTAATTGCAAATACGGCACCAGTAGCGTTCGGGGCGATGGGAATTCCGATTACAGTGGCTGGACAAGTAACAGGTATTGATCCACATAAAATCGGACAAATGGCTGGACATCAATTACCGTTTCTATCATTATTTGTTCCGTTCTTTATCGTATTTTTAATGGATGGATTGAAAGGGGTAAGACAAACATGGCCTGCGTTATTTGTAGCCGGTAGTTCATTTGCAATTACGCAGTTCATTACAGCGACGTTTTTAGGACCGGAACTCCCGGATATTACGTCAGCACTTGTAAGTTTAGTGAGTTTATCACTATTCTTAAAAGTTTGGCAGCCGAAAGAAATCTATCAATCGGGGCAAGCAAATAGTGAAGTAGCTGCGGCAACGACGGTGACATCTATGCCGAAACTAACAGTAGGAAAAGTCGTAAAAGCATGGTCTCCATTCATTATTTTAACTGTCATGGTAGTTATTTGGAGCCAAAGTTTCTTTAAAGCGTTATTTGCTCCAGGCGGCGCATTAGAAAGCCTTGTGTTTAAGTTTGAAGTTCCAGGCTTGCACAATTTAGTAATGAAAGCAGAACCAATTGTAAATAAACCGACGCCTTACGAGGCAATTTTGAAATTCGATGTATTATCAGCAACGGGAACAGCAATCTTAATTGCTTGTGTCATTTCTATCTTTATTTTAAAAATGAGTGCCAAAGATGCAGTAGCGACATTTAAAGAAACGCTAAATGAGCTTAAGATGCCAATTCTATCTATTGGATTCGTATTAGGGTTCGCATTTATCGCCAACTATTCTGGTTTATCATCTACATTAGCGTTAGCGCTTGCTGGAACTGGTGGACTATTCCCGTTCTTCTCACCATTCTTAGGTTGGATTGGGGTGTTCTTAACAGGATCTGATACGTCAGCGAATGCACTGTTCTCGAATTTACAAGCGATTACAGCGCAGCAAGTCGGTGTATCTGAAGTACTTCTCGTTGCAGCAAATACAACGGGCGGTGTAACAGGAAAAATGATTTCTCCGCAATCGATTGCGATCGCTTGTGCGGCAGTTGGACTTGCTGGGAAAGAATCAGATCTGTTCCGATTTACATTGAAGCATAGTTTATTCTTCGTAATTATTGTTGGTATTATGACGTATGTACAGGCATATTATTTAACGTGGATGATTCCATAAACAACAAAAGAAATAAACTTTGCATTTTTCAGATTATCGTGTATGATGGGAAAGTATTGAAAATTAAATCAGTGATAAACTAGGGGTGCCTAACGTATGCGTAGGCTGAGAGAGAAGCGCGTGAACTTCTTAACCCTTTGGACCTGATCTGGCTCGTACCAGCGTAGGGAAGTTAACGGCTTTACATAATGATGTCTTTATGAGCCAGGTCCTTATTTTTTTATGGACCTGGCTCTTTTTATTTTGGCATACGCTGGCCATATCTCGTCCTTGTCACGTACAGGGGGGCAACAAAAGTTATGAAACAGTCTGTTTCAGCTGAGCAAATTGAATTGAAATCGAGTTTACCAGGAAGTAAGAAAGTGTATGTGGATGGACCACGTGCAGGTATGAAAGTGCCGATGCGCGAGATTGAACAAAGTGAAACGAACGGCATGCCGAATCCGCCAATTCGTGTATATGATACGAGCGGTCCTTATACAGATCCTGCGTATAAAGTGGAGCTAGAAAAAGGAATTCCAACGCCGCGCCACTCTTGGATTCTAGAGCGCGGGGATGTAGAGGCATATGAAGGGCGCGAGGTGAAACCAGAGGATGACGGTGTGAAAGTGGCTTCGAAACATACACCTATTTTCCCGCAAATGGATCGCCAGCCGCTTAGAGCGAAGCAAGGTGCAAATGTTACGCAAATGCATTATGCGCGTAATGGCATCATTACGTCTGAGATGGAATATGTTGCGATTCGTGAAGGAGTAGAGCCTGAGTTTGTTCGCAAGGAAATTGCGGAAGGCCGTGCGATTTTGCCAGCGAATATTAACCATCCGGAAGCAGAACCGATGATTATCGGACGTAACTTCCACGTGAAGGTCAATGCAAATATCGGAAACTCTGCTGTATCGTCTTCTATTGCAGAAGAAGTGGAGAAGATGACTTGGGCAACTCGCTGGGGTGCAGATACGATTATGGATTTATCTACAGGTAAAAATATTCATACGACACGTGAGTGGATTATTCGTAACGCGCCTGTACCAGTTGGGACTGTACCGATCTATCAAGCGCTGGAAAAAGTAAACGGAATTGCAGAAGATTTAACGTGGGAAGTGTATCGTGATACGTTAATTGAGCAAGCGGAGCAAGGCGTTGATTACTTTACAATTCACGCTGGCGTATTACTTCGTTACATTCCGATTACTGCAAAGCGTACGACAGGTATCGTTTCACGCGGTGGTTCAATTATGGCACAGTGGTGTTTATTCCATCATAAAGAAAACTTCTTATACACTCATTTTGAAGAGATATGTGAAATTATGAAGCAGTATGACGTTTCGTTCTCTCTTGGAGATGGATTACGTCCAGGTTCGATTGCAGATGCAAATGACGAAGCGCAATTCTCTGAGCTTGAAACACTTGGTGAATTAACGAAAATTGCTTGGAAACATGATGTGCAAGTGATGATTGAAGGACCTGGGCATGTACCGATGCATTTAATTAAAGAGAATATGGAGAAAGAGCTTGATATTTGTCAGGGCGCGCCGTTCTATACACTGGGACCGTTAACGACAGATATTGCACCAGGTTATGACCACATTACATCAGCGATTGGAGCTGCGATGATTGGCTGGTTTGGAACGGCGATGCTTTGTTATGTAACGCCGAAAGAACATTTAGGTTTACCGAATAAAGATGATGTTCGTACGGGGGTTATTACGTATAAAATCGCTGCGCATGCAGCTGATCTTGCGAAAGGGCACAAAACGGCTCATCAGCGTGATGATGCACTTTCAAAAGCTCGCTTTGAATTCCGTTGGCGCGATCAATTTAATTTATCTTTAGATCCTGAACGTGCGATGGAATATCACGATGAAACATTACCAGCAGAAGGCGCGAAGACGGCTCATTTCTGTTCCATGTGTGGACCGAAGTTTTGTAGTATGAGAATTTCACATGACATTCGTGACTATGCGAAAGAAAATGATTTAGAAACGACAGAAGCAATTGAAAAAGGGATGAAAGAGAAAGCGAAAGAATTTAAAGACACTGGTAGTCATTTATACCAATAACACGTTACACCTCTTTACTTGATTGATCACACTGTAGTACCTAATTTAAATATAGAAGAAGCCCCTTTGCTAAGACGGTAGCAAAAGGGGCTTCTGTCGTTTATCCCGCATTAATGGGCAGTAAGACCCCCACCTCAAAATTCAGTGAAAGCACAGAAGTTAGGTGGGGGATCAACTGCCCATAAAAGCCCGATTGGTTCAACTAATAATCAGTGGGGATGAAGAAAACCCCCACTGATTAAAGTTTCACTTTATAAGGCGAAGAAGAGGTGTACCCAGTAGTATAAGAGGAATAATGTGACGACTGTTGTGAGAGGAATGACGATAAGAGATACGCTTAAATAGTCTTTCCATTTTACTTTAATCTTGTTTTGTTTCAGGATATACATCCAAATGAGAGAAGCTAGCGTACCGATTGGTAGTAATAGTGAACCGATGTCACTACCAATAATGTTTGCGAGGTAGATAGTTTTTAATGTGACTGGGTCTAGTCCCATTTCTGTTAATGTGATTGTACCAATCATAAGTGCAGGATGGTTATTGAAGACGTTAGAGAGGAGAGAAACGAGTCCGCCCATTGCAAAGCTAGCGTAGAGTAGATGTTGACTTACAACTGGTTCAAGCCAATTTACAAGCGCCGCTGTTAACCCTGCGTTGTGAAGTCCGTAAATAATGACGTACATAGAGAATGCGAAAATTAAAATGTGCCACGGTGTCTTTTTCAAAATGTCGACAGGATTCGTTCGTAAGTAGTACCATCTCCAGATGAGAAGAACGAGTGAACCGAGTACAGCAACAATTTCGATTGGGATGGATAAGAAGGATGCAACGAATAGAAGACAGCGCATAAGGAAGACGAAGCCTAATACTTTTAACATAAATTTTGTACGTTTTTGTTTCGTATCAACAGAATTTTTCCCTTTTAACGGATGAAAGTTTTTTGTGAAAAAAATTTCTTCGATATCATATGAAGAAACAGGTAATTTTTTCGGAAGTTTTTTCTTTAAAACTGTATACATGAGCCATGACATAAACAATAATCCTAATGTTGCAGGTACAAACATCATAGCAGTATGCATATAAAGAGTCATATGGACGATGTTTAATGCAATTAAGTTTACGATATTACTTACACCGATTGGTGCACTAGATGCAGTAGCGATTAAAGCACCACTTAATAAATAAGGAATTTGTTGGTGAGGTTTTAATTGAAGATTTTTTAGAAGAAGAATTAAAATCGGAGTTGTAATTAAAATACTACCGTCGTTATTGAATAAAAGAGTCATAAGAAAACATAGTAATTGAATATACCAGTATAGGCGGTGGCCGGAACCTTTCGCTAAATTTGCGAGTTTTGCTGCAGCCCAATGGAAGAAGCCGAAGCTTTCTAATATAACCGCCATAACGATGGTCGCTAATATTGTTATCGAGGCACCGCCAATTTTACTGATAATGTCCATGACGTCTGGTTTTGATACAAGTCCAGTAATCAGGATAATGCCAGCGCCAATTGCTGCTGGCCACGCCTCATTTAAGCCACGGGGTCGCCAAAAGATAACAATCATCGTTAAGAAGAATACAATAATAGTAATCCATATTTCAATGCTCATATTTTGCCTACCTTTCTATTTCCCTTGAACAAATGTAGCTTGTCTCAAGTTTATATTGATAGTATATTCAGCAAAAAATAAGAAGAACTAGACGTATAATGGAATGAAGCGAATATGTGTTTTTCAAGCTAAAGGACAAGTGTCCCTAATAGTGAAATAACTATCGTGAGATGAGTCTATAAATTGTGGGGGCAGTAAGATAGTAAATGAAATTTATCCCGCTATTTGCCGGGCGGTAAGACCCCCACTGATTAAAGTTTCACTTTATATCAGCAATTATTGAAATATATCAGCGATTTTTAAAATATATCGATTTACCGCCGAAACATGACAAAAGGAGTCCATCCCAAAATACCTTTTGGAACAGACTCCCACTATATTATTTTTCCTTCAAAAAAGTTCGATCCTTCAAGAATAAATTCCAGAAGAAAATAAATCCTGGTAATAAAATTGCAATTCCAATTGCGTATAGAATAAGCAATGCATAGAATGTTTCTGTCGTTGTAAAGCTTGTAAATACAGTTACATCAGGATAAATAATATATGGTAAATGCGCGACACCATAAGCGTAACTTGCAAATGCATATTGAGCGACGACTGCTAAAACGGCAATGCGAGGGTATCCTAATGAGCCATACTTCTTGTTTGTCCACCAAAGAGAAGAGTACCCGATAACGAATAAAACGATAGAAACTGTAAACCATGGGAATTGCTTTATTAGTCCTTGCATAAGCCAGTGTGTTTCTGGATCCATTACAACGAGGGCGATAATCGCCGTAACGAGTGTTGCAGGACCAAGGATGATAGCGTTTCTTCTATAAATTCTATACGAATCTTCTGAACCTTGCTCTCTCGCAAAATCAGCAAGAAAGAGAGAGGAAAGAAATAGTTCCGAAGTTAGTCCGAAGAGCATATAACAGTAGATAACCGGGCTAGAAAGAAGTTTTCCGTACAGGAGTACTTCTTTTCCTTCAGTCATTGTAATATAAGCCCCTTCTGTAACGGGTAAAACGGTAATTAATAAGGCTGGAATTAAGAGCCCCGTAATACCTGAAATAACCCGAAGGAGGTACTGATACTTTGGCAGAGAGTAAGCAAATACCATGAATGTACTGCGAATTGCGATGAGTATTAAAATTAACATAACTGGTACGAACATCACTGTCGCAAGGGTGAAAGCAGCTTTCGGAAAGAAACCGAGAAAAGCGACAACGACAAAGACGAGAAATGTATTTGTTACTTCCCAGGTTGGTGATAAGTATCGATTGGCAAGCTTAGCAGCGAGCGTTGGATGCTTTGCGTATACCATGCCCCAAAAACCTGCTCCAAAATCGATGGACCCTAATATACTGTATACGAAAATAAGAGCCCATAAGATGATGATTGCAATACTTTCCTCATGCACGAGAATCGCCTCCTTCTTGATGTAAATCATTCTTTAACGGATGTCTCTTAAAGAATGTCCGTAGTACAAAAACTGTTAAAATGCCGAGTCCAATATATAAAATGATGAATAGAATAAATAAAGGACCGACAAAATCAGCGCGTGTAGAGGCATCGACTGTACGTTGCATACCATAAATGGTCCACGGTTGACGACCACTACAGCTGAAAATCCACCCGAATTCAATACCGAGCATCATAACTGGTCCACATGCGGCAGCTCCCCAAAGAAGCCATTTCGGTAATTCTGCTCCTTTTTTTCGATAAACAAAGTACCAATATAAGAGGGCGATTGCTGCAACTGCAAAAGTAAAGGCAGCAGTGCCGACCATTAAGTTGAATAGTGTATGTGTGTAAAATGGTGGCCATGTTTCTTGTGGGAATTCCTTTAGCCCCTTGACGACAGTGCTAGGGTCTAGTCCCACTAGTAGGCTAAGCATGTTTGGAATTTCTAGTGCATAGTTTAGTTCAAGTGTGTTAGGATCTACAACCCCGCCAATTGATAACGGTGCATGTGACGTCGTTTCGAATAAAGCTTCAGCAGATGCAAGCTTTTCAGGGGAATGTTTATGTAAGGCGATCGCTGATTCGTGTCCCGAAAGCCACATCGTAGCACCTGTAATAAATGTCACGACCAGTCCTAACAGTAGTCCCTTTTTATGATACGCCACTTCACGTTCACTTAAATTCTTCTTTAATAATTTAAATCCAGCGATAGAGGCAATGACAGCTGCTCCAGTTGCATAGGCTGTAATCACAACATGGAATGCGCTTGTGCCAAAACTCGGATTAAAGAAAGCTTTCCACGGATCAACGTTAAAAACTGATCCATCTGGACCCATTGAAAAGCCTGCGGGTGTATTCATCCATGTATTTGCGGATGTAATAAGCACGGCGGATGCCGTGGCACCAATCATGACGAAGAATAACGAAATTAATCTCATGAATGGAGGTAGTTTGTCAGCTGCATATACATAAATGGACATGAACAAAGCCTCTAAAAAGAAGGCGAAAATCTCAATTTGAAAGGGAACAGAAATAACCTGCCCAACAATTTTGGCAAAACCAGGCCAAAGAAGTGAAATTTGCACACCAACAATTGTTCCAGTTGGAATTGCTACACCGAGAAGGATGGCAAACGCCTTTGTCCATCTTTTCGCCATAATGGCGTAGTCGGAATCTTTCTTCCAGTGATAGAGTATTTCACTTATAAAAATCATTAATGAAAGCCCGACACCAAGTGTTGCAAAGATAATGTGGAATGCTAATGAAGAACCAAAAAATGCTCTTGCTAGTGTTACCGTATCCATATGTAAACTCCTCTTCTTTTTTGCCATTATTTTCTGATTGAATTGGAAGATTTATTCAAAAAAACTACCAAAAATATATATGTATTTAAAAAGTGGATATGGTAATATAATGTTTGAATATTCTAAATAGAAAGAAGTTAATATTTGATAATATTTTGTTTGTTTTTTAGTAAGGAATATTTTATAATCTTTTATGCGAACATAAGTTCTGTTTTCGAGTTGAAGAAGTTTATGTGAAATGGAGAGGATGTTTTATGTATCCTGAAGTCATTAAAAAGATGGCATTTTCAAAAGAGCATAGAGATTTATTATTGAAGCTGTATAATAAAGAGATTACGCGTCGTGAATATGATCGCCTTGTGGAATCGCTATATAGACCTTCTAAAGAGGCTTACGAGGGATAAAGTGAGGGAGACAATCTAATAGATTGTCTTTTTTTAATTGACGTATGTTCTGTTAAAATTAAGGTTAGCCTGAATAAGGAGGTGAAAAGATTGCGGAAACGTTTATATATAGGGATTGGGGTTATTCTCTTAATCGCTTTAGGTGGAATTGTATTTTGGTCAGCTTTGCAAGGAAACCGTACAGAACATTTTATTTTAAGACATATGGTGAATGAAAATGGGACGCTTGCTACCTATCGTTTAGGGGATACAAAAGCTGGCACGGGTGAAGCGAAAGGCCGTGAAGCTTTATCAGAATCGGCAGGACTGTGGCTACAATATACATTGGATAAAGACGATCAAGCGTTATTCGATGAACAAGTTAAGGTTATTCAAAATAACTTTGTACATAAGGATCAAATTGTTTTATGGAAAATCTCTGAAAAGGGAGAAATGCAGTCAGCTACAAATGCACTTATAGATGACCTTCGTATTATAGAACAATTATATCGTGCTTATGAAATGTATAAGGAAGAGCGCTATAAAAATCTTGCAGATCAATTGAGTGATGCTGTACTTCGTTACAATAGGAAAGGTAATTATTACGTTGATTATTATGATGCAGATGCAGGCAAACAAAATAATTTTGTAACTACATCATACATAAATCCACACGCATTTTCGTATATGAAAAAGTATGGAAAAGTTTCTGATCAGCAATATCAGGACGTCGTTCAATTTTTAGCGGATTACCCAAGGCATGGCTGGGCGTTCCCAAAAGAGTATAAAGAAGATGGTACATTTACGTACGATAAAGAAGTGAATCTTATTGATCAATCATATGTTGCATATCATCGTAGTTTAGGTGGTCTTTCATCCGATGCTTATATGGAATTTATAAAGAAGAAATTTCAGGAGGATGGAAAGTTATATGGTCGTTACAATTTAGAAACGGGAAAACAAACTGTGAAGTATGAATCGCCAGCCGCTTACGGATTAACGATTTTGTACGTACTACAAACAGGCGATACGAAGTTTGCGAAGGAATTGTATGATCATATGTCGACATTCCGAAATGATAACGTATTTAGTAGATATTACGGTGGATACGTAACAGGCGAAAATAATAATACGCATATTTTCGATAACGTACTACCACTGTTAGCTGAAATGGAATTAGAGAAGAGTGAATAATAGAAGGTGCCACCATATGAGGATGGCACCTTTTATTTGTTGATATAATTTTACGTCCTAATATTGGAGAAGTAATGAATCACAAATTTACGAAATTGCTGAGCAGTTTTCGATAAGTAGCGTTTCTTCGACCAACTTAAGCCGATAGTTCGCTCGCAATTTGGTTCAATAATACGTAACTTATTTAGTGCTAAAGTAGAGTTTTTTAATAAAGTTAAACTTGGGACAAAAGCGATGCCGAGGCCTTGCTTAATAAGGTCGCTAATCACGGTTGGTTCATCTACTTCAAAAGCGATATGTGGAGTGAAGCCAGCTTCTTTACAAAATTCATCTGTTAAGTGCCGAAATCCATAACCAGTGTTCATACTAATAAACGGTTCGTCTTTTACTTCATGTAGATAGATACTTTCACGTCCTGATAAACGATGACCTGAAGGGACGACTAAGAAAATTTCTTCTGTAATAAGTGGTTCCCAAATAATCTCCTCGCCTTCGATTGGCACAGAAGAAATACAAAAGTCGATTTCTATATTATCTAGTTGTCGTTTCATAGAAGGAGTAGATGCGAGAAACTGTTGGAATCGAACGTTAGGATGTTCTAGTAAAAAAGAACCGAGTAGTTCTGGTAATATTCTCGGGATAGAAACTGCCAGTGTAATAGAGCTTTGTTGTAATTCAGCTAAATCTTTAATTTCTCGTTCGCCTTCACTTAATTCATGAAAAATGCGCTCTACTCGTTTTAAAAATACTTTCCCAAAAGAGTTTAATGTGATCTGTCGACCTTGACGATCAAATAATGGGACGCCTAAGTCCTTTTCTAATCTAGCAATTGTTTTGCTGAGCGAAGGTTGCGCGATATGCAATTCTTCCGCGGCTTTTGTCATATGTTCTAATCGTGCGACTGTCTGAAAGTATTTTAATTGAAGAAGTTCCATTTTGACTCTCCTTTCTATAGACCAAAAGGAATGAATTGATAATTAAAGATGTATTATACAGTATGAAAATGGACGTGTATAGTAAATCTGTTAAACCATTCTAATGGTGTTAAATTAGGAGAAGGAGTATGTTTCATGAATGGAATTCAACTTATATTTAAAGATTGGAAAGCGATGTGGCACCATAAACATGGGCGTATCGCTTTAATTTTTTTGTTAATCGTTCCTTTAATTTATTCAGGATTCTTTTTAGCTGGATATTGGGATCCATATGGACGGTTAGATAAATTACCGGTTGCGGTTGTGAATTTAGATAAGGGTGCTGCAATGGATGAGAAAACAATTCATGCAGGAGACGATTTTGTAAAAAATTTAAAAGAGAATAAGGAACTGGCTTTTCATTTCGTATCAGAAAAAAATGCTGATGAAGGGCTAAAAGAAGATAAGTACTATATGGTTGTTACGATTCCAGAGGATTTCTCTAAAAAGGTAAGTACGCTTATGGATGAGAAACCAGAGCCGGCACAATTGCAGTACAAAGTAAATCCAGGTAAAAACTTTGTAGCAGCTCAAATTGGAACGACAGCTGTGGAAAATATGAAAACAAAAATCTCAAATAGTATTACGAAATCTTATACAGAAGGTGTCTTTTCAAAGTTTCAAGACTTAGCACAAGGATTGGGTGATGCAAGTGATGGCGCTAAGAAGTTACATGAAGGAACGACAGATGCAAGAAATGGGACAAATCAGCTTGCAGATGGTATTCATCGTTTAAGTGACGGGACATCGAAATTGAAAGAGGGAAGTGACAAGCTTGCATCCAGCCAATCTGCCTTAACGGGGGGAGCAAATGAGCTGAGTCAAGGGGCGACATCACTTCATAGTGGTATGGAGTTATTAGCACAAGGTGAAAAAACTTTACAATCAGGAGTTAGTGAATTAAGTGCTGGTACAAATGAATGGGTGAACGGAAGTGAGAAACTTGCTGAAGGGCAAGTGAAAGCGGACAATGCAGCAAATAGTGTAAAACAACAATTAGAAGAGTACGTGAAAAGTCATCCAGAAGTGCAGCAAGATCCTGCTTTTCAAAAAATCGTTGCTACTTCTAATGGATTAGCTAAAGCAACAAACGCTTTAAATGGTGGCCAACAACAATTGACGCAAGGTGCGAAGAAGCTTGCGGATGGTCAGCATAAGATTGAAGAAGGTATGAATACATTCGGAGTTAAGTTAAATGAAGCTACTGCTGGAACGAAAAAGATAGCAGATGGTGCTTCGAATTTAGCAGATGGATTTACGAAGTGGGGAAATGGATTTACATCCCTGCAAGAAGGTGTAAATCATCTTGCAAGTGGCGGAACAGAGCTGAATCACGGGGCTGATCAGTTAACGAACGGACTTGTTAAACTTGACGATGGTGCGAAAGAACTTTCTACGAAATTAGGAGAGGGCGCAGAGAAGATAGCGGATGTTCGCAATGATGATGCACGCAATACGATGTTCTCAGAACCGGTTCAATTAGTAAAGTCAACAGTTTCTGACGTGCCTAACTACGGTTCAGGTATTGCACCATACTTCCTATCACTTGCATTTTATGTTGGCGGAATTATGGCTTCGAATATTTTACCGCTTGGTCGTAGACAGAATATGAAGGTAAGCGGAACGGTACATTTTATTAATAAACTAGGATTAGTATATGTAATTGGACTTATTCAAGCATTACTTGTGGATGTGGTTGTGCTAGGAGTTATGAAATTAGAAGTTGCAAGTGTGTCACTCTTTGTTTTATCAAGTATTGTTATTTCCTTTACGTTCATGACATTTATCCTTATGTTAGTAACGGTATTTGGTCTTGTTGGGAAGTTCGCAGCGGTAACGCTTCTCGTATTGCAATTAGCTACGAGCGGGGGGACTTTCCCAGGAGAGTTAAACATAGCTGTTCTTAGCAAAATTGGACAGTTTCTCCCAATGTCTCATTCTCTTAGAGGATTACAAGATGTGATCTCTTTAGGAGATTGGTCGCAATTACAAACGCAAATTTTAATATTGTTATGCTACCTCGTTGTTGCCGGCGGAATTGCTTGGATCACGAGTCATATACAACATAGGGAAACGAATGCGGAACAAGTTTCTTAAAATGAAAAAAAGCTATCCGATTTTTCCGGATAGCTTTTTCTTATTTCTTTTCCATTACCGCAAAGTAATTGTTTTCATTATCAGCAAAGTTGAATGCTCTACCTGTAGGTAAATCTACAACTTGTCCAACGGTAACGTTTTTCTCAGAAAGATCTTTATACATTTGATCTAAGTTATTAGAGAAGAACATAAGTGAAGGTGTATTTAAATTTAATTCAGGTTGCATCTTCGCAATTAACGCTTTATCGTGAAGGACGATGCTTGTGCCTGATTCTTTCGTTGGTGCAATTTCAATCCAGCGAAACCCTTGTCCGTTATTTTCTTCCGCAATAATTTGGAATCCTACTGTCTCAGTCCAAAATTGTACCGCTTCATCTTGATTATTTACATATAACATAATTTGTCCAATTTGATTAATCATAGGTGTGTCCTACTTTCTTTTCTTGTATGGAATTCTATTATATCAAAGATATGGTTTGAATACCTTTTCGTGATTTTTCCGAAGTACAACCTTCGCCCATTTCACATTTGTTGTAGGAGAAGGCCCTGTAATCCACGTATGAAGTGGTAGTGTACTGCAAATAACCATTGCTGAAATCGAGATTGTGGCCGTTATTGTAAATAATAATAAGCTATATAATATTGTGTTTTCTTGCAGTGTAAATAAAGAAAGAAATTTTGTACATAGTTGTAAGAAGAAAAAGTGAGCTAAATAAGCACCATATGTGTAATTCCCGATAAATCGTAAAGCTTTATACAAGAAACCGCGTCGCTGTACGATTGTAATAGACAGAACGTAAAGTATGATAATTTCGCATACAATATATAAAAACATAGACGGTTTTAAATAAGTCGAAACGGTTAAATGAATAGAGTTTGCTCCGTAAAAACTAAATAACTCATAGTTGATGAATAAAAATAAGATGAAAAATAATATTGTGATAAGCGGGATATGTTTCATGACAAATGTACGCCACGTTTTTAGTGCGACAGCAGCGATTCCTCCCATGACGAAATAGAACGAGTAGAAGAAGAAGGAACGATCTGTATAATGTAAAATGGTTGAGCTAGTCAATTTCTCTCCATTAAAAATGTAGTGCGAAGAATACCACATTAAGAGGAAATATAGACAAGCAAAGATGGTCATATATTTATATATGTCTTTTTTATTTTCTGTCCGTTTTTGAAACCAATAAAACAGTGTGCACAGCAAAGGGAACAATAAATGAATTTGGAACATCATAATCACGTACCAAAGATGAGGCGCGGCTGTTCCGAGTAATAAACTTTTTATTCCGCTTTGTAGTGTAATCATATCGTTTGTTGTTAATAAGTAAAGAATAGACCAGAAGAAATAAGGAATGAGTAAATGTGCGGCTTTTTCATAAATATATTCTGTGTAGGCTAGTTGTTTTGTATATTGCCGAATTAAGTGAAAGCCGACGATAAATATGAATGCAGGTGCTGAAAATTTTGCAAGGTTAAATAGCATGCCCATAATGAGGGATTGCTCAAGTAAGACATTTCCTTGATTTATTGTATATAATAAGGAACTTTGCAAAACGACAGCAAGGAATGCAATGCTTTGCAAAACTTTAAATTCTGGTGCGCTTTGTGTCATCGTGTCCATCTCCTTTTCCATACATGATTATAGTACGGAGAATGGATAATGGATGTGGAATATTTGTGAAGATTATAACAAATTTGTGGCGGAATGGATTAACAACAAGAAAGAGGATGCTCGTTAGAAGCATCCTCTTTCTATTTATTAAGCAAATTTGTTTTTAATCCAGTTCTTACCTTCTACAAGGCGAGCTGTCATTACGGCACAAGCGTTATCTGCTGTTACGTTTAACATCGTTGCAGGAGGGTCAATGATTGTACTAATTGCTGCGATAATTGGCAATGCTTCTGGCGGGAAGCCGTATAGAGAAACGATTAACATTTCACCAATCATACCGCCGCCTGGAATAGCGCCCATTACTGTTCCGACTAATAGAGAAACAACAAGTGCGATTGCTAATGTCTTCGGTCCTTCAAATTCCATGTTGAAAATACCGAATAAGAAAGCAATTTTTAATACGCCGCCTAGAACAGAGCCGTCTTTATGAAGTGTAGATCCAAGAAGGACAACTGTTTCACGAACGTCAGAAGAAATACCCATTTTCTTCGTTGCTTCTAAGTTCGCTGGAATACTTGCGGCACTACTACAAGTTGCAAGAGATGTAACTGTAGGAGAGACCATGTTCTTCCAAAATAATTGTACACCTTGCTTGCGACCTGCAAGGTATGCATAGAACGTAAAGAATACAAAGAAGTAAATTAGAGACGCTGGATAGTATACCATCGCTGCTCGGAAGTAAGTTCCAAGAAGTTGTGGTCCGAATTCACCAACTAATGCTGCGAAGTAAGCAGCAAGTCCGATTGGAGCGTAGTACATAATGAAAGATACAACTTTCATTGAAATTTCTGCACCAGCTTGTAAGAATGTAGCGAATGGTTTTCCTTTTTCACCAACTGCTGAAGTTGCAACTCCCATTAAGATAGAGAAGAAAATAAGAGCTAACATATTTTCACGAGATAGTAACTTCGAGAAGTCAGATACTGTTAGAATACCGACGATTTGATCTGCAACACTAACTGCTTTTTCAGCTTTGTCAGGTTGTGTTAGTTCTAATACAACACCTTGTGCTGGCGGGAATACTTTCACGACAATAATCATAAAAATAGCAGCTAAAATACTCGTAAATAAGAAAGTTCCAGCCATACTAGACATAATTTTACCGAAACGTTTTAATCCATCCATATTAGCAATAGATGACGCGATGCTAAAGAACACTAACGGTACAACAATCGTAAACATTAAGTTTAAGAAAATGTCACCAAGCGGCTTTAAAGCAACTGCATCGGCACCCATGAAATAACCAATGAAACCACCAATTAGGATAGAAGATAATAAAATAAGCGGAAAGCGATATGCCTTCATAAATATATCCTCCTATCAATTAAAAAAATCATACTGAATTATTATAGCGAGTTAGAGTCCTCTTTACTAGGAAAATACCGATTGATGGAATAGCGTGAAAACCGAGAAATTTTTGTTTTTAAGCTCGGCATACAGCAGGAAATCTAGACATATATATTTGTAACCTAGTGGTGGCAAGCGATGCACCGTAACTTAGGTTTGGAAAAAGGGGGAGGGAAAAGGGATGAATATTTTGCTTTGCTGTGCAGCGGGAATGTCTTCCAGTTTGATTGTAACAAAAATGGAGAAAGCAGCAGAGGCAAGAGGGATAGAGGTAAAGATTTGGGCAGTATCCGGTTCTGAAGTGAATAGTCATATTGATAAAGCTGATGTACTTTTACTTGGACCGCAAGTACGTTATTTATTACCGAAAATGAAAGAATTATGTAAGGAGAAAGGGATACCTGTTGATGTCATTCAATCGGTCCATTACGGGCTTTGTAATGGAGAAGCTATCTTGCAAGCAGCTTTGTCAATGAAACCATGAGGAGAGTGGGATAGATGATACGGTTTTTAGAGAAATATGTAATGCCAGTAGCAGGGAAGGTTGCAGAGCAGAGGCATTTACAAGCAATTCGTGATGGAATTATTTTGACGATGCCTTTCTTAATTATTGGATCATTTTTCCTTATCATTAGTGCTTTACCAATACCAGGGTACAATGATTTTATGGCAGGTTTGTTTGGGGAGAATTGGCAGAGGGCTTTGGGGTATCCAGTTAGTGCAACTTTTAATATAATGGCTTTAATAGCTGTTTTTGGAATCGCTTACAGACTTGGGGAATATTATAAAGTGGACGCTTTAGCATCCGGGGCATTGTCGCTTGTGACGTTTTTACTTGCGACGCCATTTCAAGTCGCATATATTATACCAAGTACAAAAGAGAGTGTACTTGTAGAAGGTGCTATCCCAGCAGCATTAATGGGAAGCCAAGGGTTGTTTGTAGCAATGATTATTGCACTTATATCTACTGAACTTTATCGGTTTATTGTACAAAAAAAGATAATTATAAAGATGCCAGAGACAGTTCCACCAGCTGTGACGCGTTCATTTGCGGCACTTGTTCCGGGATTCATTGTGGTAACGGTTATTTGGATTTTACGCTTAATTATAGAAAATACTTCTTTTGGCAGTATCCATAATATTGTAGGGCAAATTTTACAAGAACCACTTAGTGTACTTGGTGCTAGTCTTTGGGGCGCAATAATAGCAGTTATTCTCGTTCATGTTCTTTGGTCGTGTGGAATTCATGGTGCTACTATTGTTGGTGGTGTAATGAGCCCTGTTTGGTTGTCGTTAATGGATCAAAATCGAGTTGCTTTTCAAGCAGGGCAAGATGTACCAAATACGATTACCGCACAGTTTTTTGATTTATGGATTTATATGGGCGGTTCCGGTGCAACACTTGCTTTAGTTGTAGGAATGTTACTATTTGCGCGAAGTCAGCAATTAAAAAGTTTAGGGAGATTGTCAATTGCGCCTGGCATATTTAATATTAATGAGATGGTAACTTTTGGTATGCCGATTGTAATGAACCCAATTTTATTAATTCCATTTATATTGGTTCCAGTTGTGTTAACAATTGTTTCCTACTTTGCAATGGAATGGGGATTAGTTGCTCGCCCGAGTGGAGCTGCTGTGCCTTGGACGACACCAATTCTATTTAGTGGATATTTAGGATCGGGCGGGAAAATTTCAGGTGTTGTTTTACAACTTGTTAACTTTGCGCTTGCATTCTTCATTTATTTACCGTTCTTAAAAATATGGGATAAACAAAAAGTGGCGGAAGAAAAGGGGGAGTAAAGAACTAAAATGGATACGATAGAAACGAAGGCTTTTCATTTAATTTTGCATGGGGGAAATGCGAGAAGTTGTTCAATGGAAGCAATTGATTGCGCAAAGCGTGGAGAATTTACAGAAGCAGAAGCGAAATTACAAGAAGCGTTAGAGGAATTAAAAGAGGCGCACCGTGTACAAACGGATCTCATACAGAAAGAAGCTGGTGGTGAAAAGACCGAAGTTACCCTTCTGATGGTGCACGCGCAAGATCATTTAATGAATGCGATTACGGTGAAGGAATTAGCGAGTGAATTTGTAGAATTATATAGGAAGATGTCAGTGGCTGAATGAACCTTGCGTATGCAAGGTTTTTTTATGTATATGTCTGTACCATCAGTGGAATGTTCGTTCCACTGATGGTATTTACAATCCTCCTTTTTACAAATGAGTAAGATTAATATTTAATCGACAGTAACAATTTCTCCTGTACCACGAATTAGTTTTTTTATATGCATCTCATTTGGTTTTAATAAACTTACGATATAATCAATTGCTATTTGCGGTTCAACGGTCGTACCGCAAGTATAACAGTCGATGGCTGCAAAGTTTTTTTCTGGATAAGTGTGAATAGAAAGGTGGCTTTCTGATAGTAAAACTAAAACAGTAACACCATGCGGATCGAATTCTTTTGTACTTACGTTTAAAACATGGGCACCAGAGCGATCGGCAGCGTTAACTAAATGATATTCTAAAAAGTGAATATCATCTAATAGGGAAAAATCCACTCCCCATAAATCTACTATTATATGCTTACCGAAAGTAGAATATTCCATAAAGTGGCACTCCTTACTATAGTATCGTCAAAACTCCATTTCCGTTTTGTAACATTGATGTAGGATAAGATTGGATTCTGAGTTTAGAAGAGCGAGATTACGTTGTTCTAAATGTTCTTCTTTAAATTGAAATAAAGGAGCAAGAAGAGAAGGCAATGTTCGAGGAGTTGGTACTACGTATAATTGTTCAATTTGATTGAGTACATGTGAGGAGTTAGCAGCAATATGAAATCCCCAGTCAGTTCCGAAAGAAGGAACAATGATATGATAGCTTTTTGCAGTTAATCCGGCATTTTCAATTGTATTACCGATACTCCAATATACAAGAGGTGCATCAGCAGGTGAATTAGATTGGCAGACGAAAGCACCATCTTCTGTTAAGAACGTAGCTATACGAGCAAAAAGTTCGCTTGTATATAAAGTACTTAAAACTTCTGTTGCTGGATCAGGAAAATCAATAATAATTACATCGTATAAGGATGAAGGAGAATTTAGAAATTCTTTCGCATCGCATACGTGCACATTCACACGATTATCAAAAAAAGCATTTTTGTTTAAGGATACTATTTCTGGAACATTACGTGCCATATTAATCATTGCCTCGTCTAAATCAACAAGGTCTACATGTAGCACAGTTTCATATTTCAAAACTTCCCGTAAAGCAAGCCCATCGCCGCCACCTAATATGAGGACACGTTTTGGATCAATGACTTTAGACATGATTGGATGTACAAGCGCTTCATGATAAATTTGCTCATCAATGGAACTAAATTGTAGTTGGTTGTCCAAATATAAACGAACATCGCTTACTTGTAGCAAATTAATATTTTGATAATTACTTTTTTCTTCAAATAAATTTGTATGCTCACCAGCTTGTATTTCTTTTAGGGAAATTTCATCCCATATATCTAAGTTATGTGAATTTGTTTCTATTGTAGGCTCAAATGGTG